>CAZOXD010000008.1:52560-64595 GCA_964583525.1 uncultured Pseudomonadota bacterium | reverse complement strand
GGATTCCGGCCGTTCCTAAGTGACAATGGGGCCGTGGTGCAATAGGCAAGGGCCCCAACAGTGGAAATTCATATTGGATTACAGCATCCCGGCCAAAGAAAGGACAACATACCAATATGGGACGTAGAGTCAATGGCTTGTTCGAGACCCTTTTCAAATTGCCTTGAGCGGCGAAAAAATATTCAGCCACGGCGGGAAGGATATGATAAACAAACGTCGAATGATGATGGAACCGATTTCCCTTCCAAGGTCCAAGGTAGCATGAGGATTCAAGCTTTTGCATGATGGCAGGCCACCCAATGCCCGGGCCGCAGTTCCAGGAATTCGGGCAACGACTGCGTGCACTCTTCCGTGGCGATCGTGCAGCGGGGATGAAACACGCACCCGGAGGGCGGGTTGAGCGGGGAAGGCACCTCGCCCTTGAGGAGGATGTGTTCCCGCTTCGCTTCCGCCACGGGGTCGGGAATGGGCACCGCGGAGAGCAGGGCCTGGGTATAGGGATGAAGCGGATCCTCGTAAAGTTCCCGGGAAGGGGATAGCTCGGCGATGTGCCCCAGATACATCACCGCGATTCGGTCGCTGATGTGCCGGACGACGGACAGGTCATGGGCAATGAAAAGGTAGGTCAGGCCGAATTTTTCCTGGAGGTCCTCCAACAGGTTGATGATCTGGGCCTGGATGGATACGTCCAGCGCGGATACGGCCTCGTCGCAGACGATGAACGATGGGTTCATGGACAGCGCCCTGGCGATTCCGACCCGTTGCCGCTGGCCTCCGCTCAACTCGTGGGGATAGCGGGACGCGATGTCGGCGGACAACCCGGCGAGCAGCAGTAATTCAACCACCCTCTCCACCGTTTCCATCTTGTTGGAGGTGATCTTGTGCACGCTCGGACCCTCGCCGATGATCTGTCCGATCGTCATGCGGGGGTTGAGGGAACTGTACGGGTCCTGGAAAATCACCTGGATTTTCTTGCGCACCTCGCGCAATTGGTCGTCCTTGAAGCGGGTGATGTCCTCCCCTTCAAAAATGATTTTTCCATCGGTGGGCCTCGTCAGTTGCAGAATGCAGCGGCCGGTGGTCGTTTTTCCGCAACCGGATTCTCCCACCAGGCCCAGGGTTTCGCCCTTTTTGATGGTAAAGGAGATATCGTCGATTGCCTTGATATCGCCGATCTGCTTCTGAAACAAGATCCCTTGGGTGACGGGGAAATACATCTTCAGATTATTAATCTCCAACAGCGTTTCCGGGCTGTTTTTCTCCGCATTCTTGGAGTTACCCACCATTCCCAGACTCCTCGGTTTTTTCGTTGGGTTCCATGGCCTTCAATGGTTGCAATTGGTTGCTGTCACCGGCTGTCGATTTATCGTGCGGTAGATGTTCGAATGATTTTTAGGAACTGGAAGCTTTCACCTGGTCATGTTTGAAACAGGCGCACCAATGTCCTTTTGCAATTTCTACCCAGGGCGGGAAGTCCTTCCCGCAGGTTTCAGGGTCTCCATAGATACAGCGGGGGAGAAATCTGCAACCGGGAGTATCCGCACCCAGGTCGGGGGGTTGTCCTTCGATGGGCTTCAGTTTCTTCTTTTCGGATTCATCGAGCCTGGGGACGGAATTGAGCAATCCCATGGTATACGGGTGTTTCGGGGTGCCATAGATGTTTATGGCGGTGGATTGCTCGATGAGCCGCCCCGCATACATAACGTTGACCCGGTCCGCGTACCGGGCCACGACGCCCAGGTTATGGGTAATCAAAATCATGGCGGCCGCATATTGCTGGGTGAGATCTTTCATCAAAGCCAGAATCTGAGCTTGAATCGTAACGTCGAGCGCGGTGGTCGGTTCGTCGGCCAGAATCAGATGGGGCTTGCACATCAGCGCCATGGCAATCATCACCCGTTGCCGCATCCCCCCGCTGAACTGATGGGGATATTGATCCAGGCGGCGCTCGGGATCGGAAATTCCTACTTGGGTCAGCACTTCAACGGCCCGTTCGCGGCCCTGTGCCCGGGTCATCCCAAGATGGGTTTCCACGGTTTCGGTAAGCTGCCTTTCGATGGTAAGAACCGGGTTGAGCGAAGTCATCGGCTCCTGAAACACCATGGAAATTTCCTTGCCGCGGATACGGCGCACTTCTTCGGGGCTCATGGAAAGCAGGTTTCTGCCGCCGTAGAGAACCTCCCCGCTCGTGATCTTTCCGGGTGGCCAGGGAATCAGGCCCATCACGGAGAGGGCCGTGACGGATTTTCCGCAACCACTTTCTCCCACGATGGCCAGTGTCTCCCCTTCTTCAATGGAATAGGAAACGCCATCCACGGCCTTGATGACCCTTCCCTGGGTATAAAAACGGGTTTTCAGATCTTTGATTTCAAGCAGGGTTGTCATGACGATTATTCGGAAGGTCCACAGGCCCTTTGGGTTTGAACGGCCAGCGTACATGAATTAGCTGGTTGACATGACCGGGTAAAGTCCACTTTTGCTCCAACCATATGTTATCCGAAACGCATTCGGTATCCTACATAACTAGACAGGGTTATCAAGCGGCGATTGTGCTGACCATCGGGACAAAGTTTATTCCCTGCCTCGAACGTGTGATATGCTTACCGGGAAGCCCCAAATGAAGTCCCGCTTAGGGGCGCTTGAAAAAACGAATCCAGCGCATTATTGAATGTTTCAGAATATATATTAAGATACATTATGTTAATATATATTCACGTCCAGTGGACCAGTAGCGCAATATTCGCCATGGATGGAAGAACCCCCATTGCCTGATTCCATGAATACCCGCGATAAAAACAGGGAAAATCCTGAATCACAGCGCACCATCGTGCTGATGGGGCGGCCGAACGTGGGAAAGTCGACGCTATTCAACCGCTTGACACGATCGAGGAAGGCCCTGGTGACTTCGGTACCCGGGACGACCCGGGATCGCAAGGAAGCAGAGGTGGTCCGGGATGGGTTGACGTTCAAGCTGGTGGATACCGGGGGGCTGGGATTCGGCCAGAAGATGGCATTTTCCAGGGAGGTGGAGACTCAGATTGAAACAGCATTGAAAGAAGCAGACCTGGTCTGGATGATCATGGATGCGATGGATGGACTCAATCCCTTTGACGAGGAGCTTCACCGCCGCGTCGTCCACAGTGGCAAGCCCTTTCTGGCTGTGGTCAACAAGGCGGACAATCCCGAACTCCGAGGGGGTTTATCGGAATTTTTTCGCTTGGGTGTGGAGGACGTATTTCCTATATCCTCTCTCCATGGAACAGGGATCGGGGAGGTGCTGGAACGCTCCTCCCGCATTCTCCCAGCCATTTGCGCGGAGCAACAGGGCGCCGCGGAGGAAGGGGAAGGACCCCAGCCAACCAGGGTCGCCCTGGTTGGAAGGCCCAATGTGGGCAAATCGTCCCTTCTCAACCGCATACTTGGCGATGAAAGGATGATTGTATCCCCTATTCCCGGAACCACGAGGGAATCCGTGGAGGTTCCCTTTCGGGCCTTCGGGAAGGAGTATCTGCTGGTGGACACGGCCGGAATTCGCCGCAGGTCGCGAACCAAGGAGCACCTGGAAAAAATCGGGGTCCTGCAGTCGTTGGGTGCAATTCCCAGAGTACAGGTCGCCCTGTTGGTTGTGGATGCCGGGGAGGAAATCGCCACGCAGGATGCCCGCATCGCCAGTTATATCCTCGAACGCAACCGGGCCGTGGTGCTTCTGCTGAACAAATGGGACTGCATTGGGAAGTCCAGAAAGAAGGCGCGGGCAGTGGAAGACGATATCGAGCGCAAACTGGGCTTCCTGAATTTCGCGGCCAGAGTGCGCACCAGCGCGCTCGTAGAAGGCCCGCAGGGAGGACAGGGTCTGGAAAAGGTTTTCAGGGAAATCGACAACGCTGCCAGCCAATTTAGCCGGAAAATCCAAACTGCGGATCTGAACCGGATGATTCAGGCCGCGGTATTGCGGTTTCCTCCACCCATGAAGGGACGATCGCACACCAGGGTCAATTATGGATTGCAGGTGGGGACAGGGCCTCCAACCTTCCGTTTCTTCACCAATCACCCGGAGAGTATTACCGATTCCTATACCCGGTTTTTCGAAAATCAACTCCGCTATCACTTCGGATTTGCGGGAACACCGCTTCGAATTCACTGGCAGGGGAAGGATTCCTCGCGCAGGGGTGGTTGATTTTTCCAGCAAGATTTATTTCTCTTGAAATCAGTAATCGGGGTCCTCTCCCCGAAAAAATCGACATTGCCCTTGCAGGTGCAAGGGGGTAGGGAAAGGTTCGGATCATCGCGATCTACGAAGCCCTTTCCATTTACGGGTTGCACCGTGGTTGATCCGAAAGGATATCCGGATGTGCCCCTTGCACCGAAATTTCATGAAGGCAAAATCAAACTTTCGGGAAGGTTAATCTGGAATGGAATCTGATGAGGAACAGGCAGACTTGCGCGAATTCAGGGATCGGATCGATCGCATCGACGGTCAATTACTGGAACTATTGAACCGCCGGGCGGAATGCGCCTTGTCCATTGGGCGGTTCAAGCGGAAAAACGATATACCCATTCATGTGCCCTCCCGCGAAGAGGAGGTGATTGCAAGAATGATCCGGGAAAATAGGGGGCCTTTGCCAGATTCCACCGTCGAAATCATTTTCCAATCCATCATCCAGCAAATCCGGACATTTGAAGAAATTCCCCCGTCCGAAGAGTAAAGATGCCGCGGAAAAACAAATCTGGCAATGCATTGTTCGCACAAGGAATATTGGTGAAGATGTCGTAACCATATAAAAGGAACGTGCGTTTGATTTATCATCCAAGCCATCTGCATAAGAGGCTATAATATATATTATAAATATTATGTAAATATATTATATAAACAACCATGAAATCTGCAACTACCCGCACAACCCAATCCGGAATTCCCATTAAGGAACATTACAGTCCGTCCGATGTTCCACCAGAATGCGCTGCCGATATCCCAGGAAAATTCCCTTATACCCGGGGTATCCGTCCGGACATGTACCGCGGGCGGTTATGGACCATGCGGCAATACGCCGGTTTCGGGACGGCGCGTGAATCCAACGAACGGTACAAGTATCTCCTGGCCAACGGAACCACCGGCCTTTCGGTGGCCTTCGATTTGCCGACCCAGATCGGGTACGACAGCAACGATCCTCTCGCGGAGGGAGAAGTCGGCAGGACGGGGGTCGCCATCGATTCCCTCGAGGATATGGAAATTCTCTTCGACCAGATTCCCCTGGATCAGGTTTCGGTATCCATGACCATCAATTCAACCTCCGCCATCCTATTGGCGATGCTGATCGCCGTGGGCCGCAAACAAGGGGTTTCCCAGGATAAAATTACCGGAACGGTACAAAACGACATTCTCAAGGAATACATTGCCCGCGGCACCTATATTTACCCGGTCAATCACTCCCTGCGCCTGATCACGGATATCTTTTCCTACTGCAATGCCGAGGTGCCCCGATTCAATACCATCTCCATTTCCGGGTATCACATCCGGGAAGCCGGAGCATCGGCCGTGCAGGAACTGGCCTTCACCTTCTGCAACGCCATTTGCTACGTGGAATCGGCCCTCGAGGTAGGCCTGGACGTGGATGACTTCGCGCCCCGGCTCAGTTTTTTCTTCAACGGGCACAATAATTTTTTCGAGGAAATCGCAAAATTCCGCGCTGCAAGGCGAATCTGGGCGAAGATCATGGCGGAACGGTTTCATGCCAGGAACGAGCGCTCCTTGATGCTGCGCTTTCACACCCAAACTGGCGGAAGCACATTGACCGCTCAACAGGTGGAAAACAATATCGTGCGGGTGGCGTTCCAGGGAATGGCGGCGGTGCTGGGAGGAACACAATCCCTTCACACCAACGGGATGGACGAAGCGCTCAGCCTGCCCACGGAAACCGCGGTCCGTACGGCATTGCGCACCCAACAATTGATTGCCCACGAGACCGGTGTCACGGATACGGTGGATCCTCTGGCGGGGTCCTATTTTGTGGAATCCCTTACCTATGAAATCGAGAAACTCGTATGGGAATACATCGGGAAGGTGGATGACATGGGTGGCTCCACGGAGGCCATCGCCAACCATTTCTTCCAGAATGAAATCCGCACAACGGCCTACAGTACACAACAGGAAATCGACGAAGGAAAGCGGATCATCGTCGGTGTGAATGATTTCAATGTGGAGGAGGATGCTGAGCTCGATTTATTCTCCGTGGGGGACTCCATACGCAAGGAACAGACGGCCCGGCTGGAGGAATTGCAGGTAAGGAGGGACGCCCGGGCAGTGCGGGAACACCTCGGGGAAATCCTGCGCCGCGCGGGAGGAGAGGAAAACCTGATGCCGGCCATCGTCGACGCCGTGGATGCTTACGCAACCCTTGGGGAGATCTCCAATACATTGCGGGAAGCGTGGGGGGAATACCGGGAATAGCGGTGGAACCGCCACCCCTCCATGGGTGTAGGAGGGGCGCAACGGCTTTATGGGCTCAATCGGTGCTTTTCTCGGTCAGCACCGCGATGTGCTCCTTGTCCACCAAAGGTTTCAGGAGCGGGCCCAGCCCCGGAATGGCGTCTTCTTTCCGCCCGGGGTCCATGCGGGGCGGGGGAATGGTATCCTCCTTGGGTTTGGAGGGTTTCTTGGCGCCCGGGGATGCGGACTTTCTGCTCTCCCCACGGAGAAGCGTGTCATAGCGGATGTTCTTCTCATCCAAGGCTGCGGTGAATTCCTGAAGCACCTTGATACCGTCGTCGGGAAACGTGCGGTCGGAGATCGTGAACCGTCCGTCCAGGGGGAGTTTCCTCAATTCCGCGGTCATTTCCCGTTGAAAACCCGTCATAGTAGTGGGAGGCAACGGTTTCTCCCTCCCCATATCCCTGCTGACTTCCTGGAATACCACTTTGAGCAGGGCATCCCGCTTGAGCATGTCCTTGAGAAAGAGGTGCTGAAGGAATTTCCGGTAGGGAGAGGATGCGGATTCGGGCACGGCAAGGAGCAGTTGCACCGGGTCCGCCACTTCCGCATGCACCAGCGTGAGGGGCTGGGTTTCAAGGTCGATCTCACCCACGGCACAGATGAACCTGTAACCGGCCTCGAGAAAATTGAGCAGGGAGCGCAGGGTGGACACGGAGAAGTGGTGTACCCCGCCCCTCTGATAGGAGATCCGCAGAGGTGCGAATCCCTCAGGAAGACCGTGGCCGTCCAGGTTATCCACCAACCCCTTGATGGCGGAAAACCCGCTTGAGTAATTGTCCCACTCGTAACCGGCCTGGTCGATTTCCAGGATGAAGCGCACCAGATCCTCTTCGGTGAGGCGGTTCTGGTAGCGGTAGAATTCCCAATGCTTTTGGTAAAGGGATTCCACGCGGTCTCCCAGGGCGGCCAGGCGGGAGAGGTTGTTTACTGCGTCCGGATGATCGGGGTATTGCTTGCGAAGGTCTTCCAGGCGAATATTGGCGCGCTGCACCGCCCGCAGGGAATCCTGAATTCCGCCGCAGAATTTCTCGTCGAAAAGGCGGTTCTTGATCTCCACGTTAACCAGGGAGACCAATTCGGATTGCAGCAAATGCTGGGGCAGTTTTTCGAAGAAGAGGGAGCGTGTTTCCCCATAATGGCGGAAGGTAGCGTCCATCAGGGACACGAACTTGCGGGACAACGGTTCCGAAACGCCCAGGTGTTCCTTCACTTGTTGTAAAATCACCGCTTTACATCCTTTTAAATTGGTGATTTTCCGGCTTCCACCGCCGGTGCCCGTGCCGGTCTGCCTTTAGATCAACTCCAGATCGGAAAAGAAGAAACGTATCTCCTGTTCGGCCGTTTCAGAGGCATCCGAGCCATGAACGGTATTTGCTTCGAGACTCTCGGCAAAATCCTTGCGGATGGTTCCCTCAGCCGCTTCCGCCGGGTTGGTGGCGCCCATCAGCTCCCGATTTCTCTGGATGGCAGTATAGCCCTCCAGCACCGACACCACAATAGGGCCCGAAGACATATATTCGGTAAGGCTGTCGAAGAAGGGCCGTTCCTTGTGAACCGCATAAAAGGCTTCTGCTTCCTGTTTGTCCAGGCTCGTTTTTTTCAGGGCCCGGATGGTGAGATCGGCCGCTTCGAACCGTTGCAATATTTCTCCGACATGTTTGTTCTTGACGCCATCAGGCTTGATGATAGAGAGGGTTCTTTCTTCCGCCACGTTTGCTGATCCTTGTTTGCGATTGCAGGGAGGGGGTTATCCCCAGAAAATCGAACTGATTGCTACTTGCTCTCGAGTTGCTCCAGAGCGAATCGTGCCGCCATGTCATACCCCATCACTCCCATTCCCACGATCACGCCGACCGCGATATCGGAAAGGTAGGAATGATGACGGAAAGCCTCCCGGGCATGAACGTTGGAAATATGAATTTCCACGAACGGAATGCCGGTAAATTTGATGGCGTCCCGCAGCGCGACGCTGGTATGGGTAAGGGCGCCGGCATTGATTAACAGAAAATCCCCGTTCCGGTTTTGCTGCAACCATTCGACCAGGTCACCTTCGGAGTTGGATTGAACGCAGCGAAAGGCGTGCCCGGCGCCCTCGATGGTTTCGCGGAGGGAGTCCTCGATTTCCGGGAGTGTGGTATGCCCGTAAATATCAGGCTCACGTTCTCCCAACATATTGAGGTTGGGTCCGTTGATGAGGAGAACTGTTGCCATTTAGCCTACAGACTGAACTCGAAAGTGGGCAGGTCGGAAGGCTTGTCCTTCGGATCGTAGATGAAGGAAGTTCCGCATCCGCAGGTGCCTTTTGCCGAGGGATTGGTGAATTGCAATCCGCGGTCAATCAGATTGTAACTCCAGTCGACCACGGTGCCATCGATGTAGAGATGACTCTTCTTATCCACCAGGATATTCATTCCCTGGGATTGGAATTCCAGGTCGAATCGCCCTTTTTTTGCATCGAAATCAAAGGTGTAGGTGAATCCGGAACAGCCGCCGCCCTTGACGCCAATCCGGATGGGAATCTCTTCTTCCAGACCTTCCTCAGCCTTGATTTTTCCGATTTCCTTGGCTGCGTTTTCTGTCAGTTCGATCATTTTGGATTTCCGGGTCATCTTTTGGATAGATTAGGTTACAATCTTATTCAGGCTTAATCATGGGAAATTTTAATCCGCAGTATTTTAATGCTATATGGACATGCTATTATGGGAGGCGAGGCACTGTCAATTGCAGTTCTTGTTTTTTCCCGGTTCTCTTCCAGGGCGGTTTTGCCAGTTTATTTCTGGAGAAACCCCCACTCCAATGGAGCCAATACCAATATCTGATCATTTTTACACGCCATCACGGACCAATCGATGCCAAACATTGAAGCCAATGGAACCGTCCTCCATTACACCCTGGAAGGGCCTGAAAATGAGAATGTGGTGCTGCTGTCCAATCCCCTGGGCTCCAACCTCACCATGTGGGATCTACAAATTCCGGAGTTGACGGCTGCGGGATACCGCGTTCTGCGATACGACAGCCGTGGGCACGGTTCGTCCGCCGCCCCGGAGGGTCCGTACAACATGCCGATGCTGGCGGACGATGCAGTGGGGCTGATGGATGCACTGGGCCTGGACAGGGTGCACTTTTGCGGGCTTTCAATGGGTGGGATGACCGGACAGATGCTGGGCACGAATCACGGGAACCGGTTCCACTCGCTTACCCTGTGCGATACTTCGTCCCACATGCCCCCGCCGGATTTGTGGGATGAGAGAATCGAGATGGTCCGTCAGGGAGGAATGGAAAGCGTTGTCGACGCAACCATCGGCCGCTGGTTTACCAAGGAGGGCCAGGAGCGCCTGCCGGACGAGGTGACAAAGGTACGCAAAATGATCCTGGATAATCCCGTGGAAGGATTCAGCGCATGCTGCCACGCCATCCAGGTCATGGATCAGCGGGAAAGCATCCGGGCGATCTCCCTACCGGTGCTGGTGATCGTGGGGGAGCAAGACCCCAGCACACCCGTGGAAATGGCCCGGCAAATACAGGAAAGCATCCCGGGTGCGGAATTGAAAATCATTCCAAACGCCGCGCATTTATCCAATGTGGAACAATCCGAATATTTCAACCGGGCTTTGATCGCGTTTTTGCAACTGCACGGGACTGATTGATGCATTCTCCAGTTCTAAAATTTCTGTTATTCTGAAATATCGAGGGAACAACAGGGAATGGGTCGTGAGGATTAGACCATTCCTGATAATTCGACGTTATAGAGGGAGTGTTGTGGACGGACGAATTCTGAAAACGCACTCCAGGCCCAAAACATTTCAACCGAAAAGGTGACAGGATGTCAGCCAAGGAAAATTCAGAGAGCATCACATTGCCCATGCTTCCCATGCGGGAGGATATAATCTATCCGGGAATGACGGTGCCCTTCTTCATAGGCCGCAAGCAATCCATGGAGGCCGTGGAAAAGGCGCTCAATTCCAACCGCCAGGTTTTTGTTGTCACACAGAAGGATACTCAAATCGAAAAGCCCGAACTGGATGATCTTTTCGAAGTGGGCACACTGGGCAATATTCTGCAAATCATGCGGCTCCCGAACGGGACGCTCAAGGCGCTCTTCGAGGCCAAATCCCGCGCCCGGCTCGTGGATGCCGTGCTGGATCAAAGCTTCTATTCCGCCACGGTGGAACCCATCACCACTATCGCGGACGATGGGGAGGAAATTACTAAAATGGCGGAAGGCATCAAGGATTCCGCCCGGGGGTATATCAAGGAGTACAAGAAGAATTCCGACGAAATCGACATCGACTCCCTGTTGGGCAGTCCTCCGGATGAACTCGCTGATAAATTGGCGCCGCTTCTCAATTCATCCAGGGAAACGAAACAGGAAATCCTGGAAATCCTCGATCCAAAAGAGAGATTGGAGCGCGTGACCAGTGAAATGCTGGAGGAATCGGAAGTCAGAAAACTGGAAAAGAAACTGAAAGACCAGGTTCGGCAATCCATCGGTTCCTCTCACCGCGAAGGATTTCTCCAGGATCAGTTGAAGGCCATTCAAAAAGAACTCGGCCAAACCGACGATGCCCGTGATGATTTCGAGGAGTACGAGAAGAATATCCAGGAAGCGAATATGCCGGAAAACGTGGACGAGATCGCCAAGAAAGAGCTGAAAAAACTGCGTATGATGTCCCCAATGTCCGCGGAATCCAACGTGGGACGCAACTACCTGGATTGGTTGATTAGCATGCCCTGGTCGGTACGGTCCGAAGACACCTTCGATCTGGAAGCATCAAAAACCGTGCTGGACGAAGATCACTATGGAATGGAGAAGGTCAAGGAACGGATCATCGAATTCTTGGCGGTGAGCAAGCTGAAAGGCCAACTGAAGGGGCCGATCCTGTGCTTTGTCGGCCCTCCGGGAGTCGGGAAAACATCCCTGGCAAAATCCATCGCCCGCGCCCTGGGCCGCAATTTCGCTCGGATGAGTCTGGGCGGAATCCGGGACGAGGCGGAAATTCGCGGGCACCGCCGCACCTATATCGGGGCATTGCCCGGAAAAATCATTCAAGCCGTGCGCAAAGCCGGGAGCACCAATCCGGTGATCCTGATGGATGAAATCGACAAGCTCTACAATAGCATCATGGGCGATCCTTCGGCCGCATTGCTGGAAGTATTGGACCCGGAGCAGAACAAGTTTTTCATGGACCACTACATCGAGGTGGAATACGATCTGTCCGAAACTCTGTTTATCTGCACGGCCAATTCCACAGCCAATATTTTGCCTCCTCTGCTGGACCGGATGGAAGTCATCAACCTTCCCGGGTATACGGAATTGGAGAAGATCAAGATCGCGCAAATTCACTTGATGAATAAGCAGCAGGAAGAACACGGATTGGCGGATAACGATCTTAAAATGCGCAAGGATTCTATTGTCGAGATCATACAGCATTACACGCGGGAAGCCGGCGTGCGTGGACTGGAACGGGAAATCGGCAAGATTTTCCGCAAAGTGGTCACGCAGATGGTCAAGGGAGGAAAGAAGGAAAAGAAGGAAAAGAAGGAA
>CAZOXD010000008.1:3574-52460 GCA_964583525.1 uncultured Pseudomonadota bacterium | reverse complement strand
AAAGAAGGAAAAGAAGGAAAAGAAGGAATCCGGTATCATAATCACACCCAAAAGCGTTTCCAAATACCTGGGTCTTCCCAAGTATCACAGCCAGGAGGCAGGTCAGAGCAACGAGATTGGAATCACCAATGGACTGGGGGTGACTTCCGCCGGCGGGGAATTGCTGATCACGGAAGTGGAAACCATGCCGGGGTCCGGTAAACGTGCGGTTACCGGACAGTTGGGGGACGTGATGAAGGAATCCGCGGAAATCGCCTTCAGCTATCTCCGTTCAAGGGCCGATGAATTGGGAATCCTTACCTCTTCTCTGAAGGAGATCGATATCCATATTCACCTGCCGGAGAATTCGGTTCCAAAGGATGGGCCGTCGGCGGGCGTGACCCTGGTGACGTCTCTGGCCAGCGCGCTGACGAAAATACCCGTCCGTAAGGACGTTGCCATGACGGGTGAGGTGACCCTGCGCGGGTTGGTCTTGCAGATCGGCGGACTCAAGGAGAAATTGCTGGCCGCAAAAAGACACGGCATGGTTGAGGTCTTGATCCCCAAGGAAAATGAAAAGGACCTGGTGGATATGCCCAAGGAAATCGTCAAGGAAATGAAAATCACCCCCGTGGAACGACTGGAGGAGGTCATTGCCGTGGCGCTGACAGGAAAGCCGACTCCTCTCACTCCAGAGGAGATCGAGGCCGATCAGAGACGGCTGGAGGAAATGAGTAGTCAGCACCCGCTCCCGGAGCAGGGAGGCGGAGCGGAGGATCCTGTATCGAACGTATGAGGCAGAGTGGAAAATGTGAATTGGCGGATCAGTATTTCCGCCATACTGCGATGACAACACCCTGCACCTGGACGTCTTCTTCAGCTACGTGGATGGGGCTCAATTTGGCATTGGCCGGCTGCAGCCGCACTCCCCCATTTTCCCAGAATATTCGTTTCAAGGTGGCTTCCTGTCCGTGAAGAAGGGCCACCACAACTTCCCCATTCTTTGCGGATTCCCTTTTCTCGACAATAACATAATCGCCATCGATAATGCTTTCCTCGACCATCGAATCGCCTCGTACGCGAAGGATGAAATAATCCTTGGCGGAAGACCCCAGCAATGACGATGGAATGGATAGGGTTTCGTTGGGAACGGAGATGGCTTCGATGGGTTGACCCGCGGCGACGTACCCGATCAGGGGCAGCTCGACCAAATCCACCGAGGACACCGGCTTCGCCAAGCCGACACCCCTGCCACGGGATTTGGTGATGCGAAGGGAGCGGGAGAGATAATTCTCCTTGGTCAAAGCGCCTTTGTTTACCAGGGCTTTGATGTGCTTGTGCACACCGGCGGCAGAAGCCAGATTGAGGATGGAGGTGATCTCCCGATAGGATGGAGGATATCCCTTTGATCGGATATGATCGCCTATGATATCAAGTACTTCTTTTTGCCGGCGTGTTAATTCTTTCATGTTTTCCTGGCCAGTGTGGTGTCCAAATCAAGTTCAAGAGAGAGTGGACATATGTTTTATAATTATATGGAATTACTAAATTGTGCAAGAGATGATTATAAATATATAAACCATGTTATGTTATTTTATTTATAAACTAATCCACTTTCCTAATAAGCACCAGCCAATTCTCTCGAAGTTTCCACCCTGCAATAAGTCAACACCATATCCAGACTCTTCCACCGCCCGTGTCTGGCGATCAAAGTGACGGACTTCCCCTTCTCCGATAGGTAGGTGGCCTTGCCCGCCCGCAGGGAATGCCCACCGTATTTATTCCGGTCCAGTCCGCATTCTTCCGCGGCCCATTTCACGATGGCATCCACGCTGACCCCCGATAATTTCCGTCCCAACTTCGGCTTGCCCCCCTTGGTGAGGGAGCGGAAGATCGGGCCCTGGGAGATCCCCGAATGTTTCAGCCATTCCCTCAGGGCTGCGACGGGGCAGTATTCCGGATACAGTTCCGAAGCCAGGATATCGACCCATTCCCCCTGACCTTCCTGGTCGGTCTTGGAATTTTCCAGGTAGACCCGCAAACCGAAGGGCGATTCCTCGATATCCTCGGCCCGCAGCGAAACCAGTTCGGATCTCCGGAAGCAACCCGCGAAACCGACCAGCAGGAGCGCCTTGTCCCGCATCCCTTTCAGGTCGGTACGAAAGCGGATGTCTTTGATGTGTTCAATCGTCAATGGTGATTGTTGTTTTTTTCGGGATCCCTTCCTGCGCTTGATGCCGCCCATCGCATTTTTGATTTGTTCGAATTCTCCTGGAGGAGGAAATCCCTGTATCCGATGCGTGCTATTAATCGCCCATAGAGCTTGGGAAATTGCCGATACCTTCATACCTAAACGTATTTGAATTCCCTTTTGATCGAAAACTGGATGATAATCTGAAAGATAGACCAAATACATTTCCACCGTATTGAGTTCTGCGGGTAGGGGGGAAACCCCTTGTTTTCCACACCACGCTTCGAACATCCGCCAATTTTTTACGAGTGCTCGTTTTGACTCATCAGCTTTTGCAGCCATTCGATTACGTCGAATTAGATCCTCGTCGAAATCAACCGGCAGAAAATTTTCCTTGGGAAGAATGTCTGAGTTCATTTTCAATTCCATTTGAAATTCAGAAAATTCAATTAGGTGCGCTAATGATGATTACCGTAACTAATATACAATAGAAAGCATTTTCTCTTGATTTTGACAAAATTTTCCAAAATGGGAGCATATTCGCTGGTGGGAAATTCGCGTCCGGGTATCCAGGCGCTTCGGAGTGTAGTTCGTGAATAGTGGCCTTCGTATGCCAGAAAATAATTTCAAATAGCGCGAATATGAGTGTCGCAATATATGGCGTTCCGGATGGAATTGTTCCACCAGGCTGAAGAAGTCACTAAGAGGCGATAAATTGAGTAAGTCCAATATGACCGGTACATCCAGGACCCGATTTCCCAAACTTTCCTTTCAATACGTGCAAGGAGAAATTCCGGAAACCCTGCTGGAATTTCTGATTCGCCGTTTCAAATACCACGATGCCCTGACATGGGAGGAACGCATCCGCGGCGGCTATGTCCAGGTCAACGGGAAAAAGTGCGGCCCCAATCACCTTTTGGAAACCCGGCATCGCATCGTATATTACCCGCCTCCGGCACCGGAACCGCCCGTGGACGACCGGCATGAGATTCTGTATGAGGACCAGGAACTAATGGCCGTGGATAAATCGGGGAACATTCCCACCAGTCCATCCGGCAAGTACTGGCACAACTGCCTGGTGCATCGATTGATGGAGATCCACGGACTTCCCGAGCTGCACGCGGTTCACCGTCTTGACCGGGAAACCAGCGGGATCAATCTCTTCGCAAAGACCAAAGAGTCTTCCGGCATTTTGGGGAAGGTTTTTTCCGGTGGTCAGGTTGGCAAATTTTATATGGCCATCCTCCGTGGCCATTTGGCCAGCTCCGAAATATTGGTCAAGGCGCCCCTGCGGAATGCCGAAGGTGCTGCCGTGCGCATCCGGCAGGAAGCCCATCCAGACGGGAGAGCGGCAGTGACCCGGTTCTTCTTGAGGGCGCTCCTTCCCGGCGCGTCCCTGGCCGAAGTGAGGCCGTTGACGGGGAGAACCCATCAAATCAGAGCGCATGCGGAATACATGGGCCACCCGGTTATGGGCGATAAATTATATGGCCGCCCGGAATCCGAGTTCATCGCCTGGATCGAGAATGGAGAAAGATCATACCGGCTGCGTCATCTTCTTCATGCCACCAGGCTGGATTTCCGCCATCCCTCCACCGGGAAGGAAATCATTGTGGAATCCTCTCCGAAAGTGTTGCTCGATCTATTCCACTCCGAGCTACATGGCGAGGGCGGGGAAGCATTGCGGAAACGTTAAAAGGGTGGGGGATTACACCAAGGGAGCGCCATCTTCGGTTAAAAAATGGAGTGCGTTGGGATGGTCGGCATCGATTCGGAGAGTAGCCCTTTCCAACACTCTGTTTTCCTTCAGATATTTCCGATACAACTTCCCTTCCCGCTCCAAGTATTGTTTCGTGAATTTTGGATCGAATGATTCGTCCGGGGGAATCTCGTACAATCTGCGTGTACTTTCCTCCGGAGATACCTCCAACACCAAGGAAAGGTGCAATGCATCGAACAATGGGGAAGAAAACAGCATATCGCAAAAAATCAACAGCACCGATTCCCTGGAAACATAAAGTGGAAAATGAGCGGAGAAATTTCCGGTTACTTCCTTGGGAGGATGCTCGAAGTAAACCTCCTTCCCATGAACCAGGGGTTCCAATACGCTCTCCCGAAACCAGGTTCCGCCAGGAGATGATCGCCAGGGCGCCGATGTATCGGCCTCTCCTGGCAACATACTGTCCTTATCCACATTTAATAAAGAAAGATCCATCAAATCAACAAGTTCAAATCCGCTGTCCTGTAAATGAGCCCGCAATTTGATGGAAAATTCCTGATACCCGCTCCCAGGCGGCCCGCCAATACCCACCAATAAGGCCTTGCCCTGATGGAACTGCTTCAAATCCTGCAGCATGGTGGCGACACCTTCCACGACGAATCTCGTGGGATCGAGGAGAGCCCCCAGTTCTGAAAGGTGGTTGATCCGTAACCCATTGCTTGAGATAATTTTCCCCGTTTTCTGGTAGGAATATTTGTCCCCCCCTTCTTCCAGCCATGCCTGCATTTGCGGATCGTCCGTGATCCACAATGTTTGGGGGGATGACAAATTTGGATGATTTTTCAGGGTTGCTTGCGAAGGAGGCATTTCTTCATTTACAAAAGACAACCGGGGATGATTAAAATCTTCATCGTCCAGATATTGTCCTTCCTTGGTGGAGAAAAGAATCAGAGAATAATTTTTCTGAAGAAGGCTCCATATGAAATCCGTCATCTCCTCCTGTGACTGGTAGGAAGAGCGGCTATTCGAAATATCCAGCGCGACGGATCTTATTTGTTTCAGGTCGATCGTTTCCATCCAGGCACTTCCATTCAGGGTAGCAACAGCTCCGCGAGTTGAGCGGGCGCATTCTTGTGAAAGGAATCTCCAATGCGATTTTGGATCCTCTGCATTTTCGCCGTATCCATGCAGGCTTTATTTGGCGTGGCTCCCTTGTCCGCCCAAATCGAGGGAATATACGAAACCATCGGCACGCTTCCTGAAAAATATTCGTTGGAAACGGTGGAATTGGAGGAATTCCTGAATTTTACCTGCCCCCATTGTAACAATTTTCGCAACTCATCCCAGGATTTGTTCGCAAAATATGGGAAACGGATCAACCGAAAAAATATTCCAATCCTGTTTCGCAACCAGTCCGACCTTATATTGCGGCTCTATTATATCGCTGAAAAACAGGGAATCGCCAATGAGATGAAAACCCAGATATTCGACGCGGTATTCAAATATGGGGTGAATATCAACGATCCCCAGGTCGTCGAATTCCTGGCACGCAGCGCCGGATTAACCGAACAATTTCGCAATGATGCCAATTCCGATTGGGTCTATCGAAAACTTGTCCAAGCACAGGAAAGAGCCAATGAGGCCGGGGTGCGGGTCACTCCCACCATCGTTCTCAACAGGTCCCTCCGGCTGGTTCCAAAAATGAGCATGGGGGTGTTTGTGAAAAATCTCGACCAGATCGTCGCGCAATTGCTGAAAAAATGAATCTCTTCCCGGGAGTGCGAGCAGATGGAGGGCTTCCCAATTCCTGGCAATGGGATCACTACGGGTCCACCAATACGTCGTGGTAAATACCTGATGAAATAAACAATTCCAGCAGGGTGCTATCAACGTGTCCGGAATTGGCTTCCTCCTGGAGAATATTGAGAGCCCGCTCGGCCGGCAGGGCTTTCTTATAGGGGCGGTCGGAAGCCGTGAGCGCATCGAAAATATCGGCGATGGTCATCATCTTCGACTGGATGGGGATCTTGTCGGACTTGAGGCGGTTGGGATAGCCGGTGCCGTCCAGTTTCTCATGGTGCGCATACGCAATGTCCGGCACATTCCGTAGATCGCTGGTCCAGGGGATGGTGGAAAGAAATCTGTAGGTGTGAGTGACGTGGGATTCGATTTCCTTGCGGTCCTGTTCGGTCAAAGACCCCCTGGGCACCGAAAGGGAAATCTGTTCCCGCTCCGTGAGGAAGGGGAATTCCAACCCTCCCATGGTCTTGTAATTTTTTTTACCCACCTCCGCGAGCCGGTCGAATCCTCCCTGGGCCAGGACGGTGGGCTCATTACACTGGGTAATGAACTCCAGCCATTCCTTCAATTCGGCCAATTCGGCCTGCAGGGAATGGTCCGTGGTTTCGATCAGCGACTTGCGATTTTCCTTGTCCATGTCCAGCGCTTTGTTTTTTTGCAGGCTGTGATAAAGCGCGGTAAGTGTGTGGATAAGCTCGAAGCGGTCCTGCACTGAACGCAACTCGTGCGGATACAGTTTTTTGGCCTTGATCAAAACATGCTCCCTAACGCCGATTTTCCCGAAATCGTGCAACAGGGATGCATAGTGAATTTCCTGTAATTGTTCCCGATTGAATTTCCTGTTTTTGAACAGGGGGATCTTTGAGTGGTCCACCTGTTCAGCGAGAGCGACAGACAACTGAGCAACCCGCTGGGAATGACCTGCCGTGGTGGGATCTCTGGATTCAATTGCTTTTACGCTGGCATCGATGAATCCATCGAACAGTGTGCGGATCGAGTCGACCAATTGTGTGTTTTGAATGGCGATGGAGGCCTGGGACGCAATCGACATGGCCATCCTCATGTCATGCATCGTAAAGGGCTGGATGAATTCAACGCAGGTTTTTGGATCTTCCAGGATAATATCCGCGTTGACTTTCCTGTTGATCAACTGGATAACCCCGATGGTCTCTCCCCTCCAATTGATCATGGGTACCGCCATCATCGACATCGTCCGATACCCGATGGTCGCGTCGAATTCCTTCCCGCCCCAGGTATAATCCAGGTCTTTCGGCAGATGGTAGACATCATCGAAACTCAAGGCCTCCTGAGTGAGGCCGACATATCCATAGATGGAACTCTTGTTGATTTCCACGACGAAGGATTTGAATGGAACCTGGCGTGAATCGTTTTGCGCTACCTGAAACCGCATCTTCTTATTGGAAAAATAATCGTCCGAATCTTCGGTGATGTTGGGATCCGCCTCGATCAGATAGAGAGAGCCCGCATCGGCCCAGGTCATCTGCCGGGATCTGGACACGATCAAATCGAGCAGCATCCCCAAATCTTTTTCCGTGGACAAAGCCATTCCGATTTCATTCAAGGCCTGGAGATCTTCACCAAGCTTGTCCACCTCCTTCTTTGTGGCGTGGAATTTTAAATCATAATCAATATCGTTGAGGAGCCGGTTGATTTTAAAATGCAAAAGCTCCTTCCCCGCCCCTTCATGGATAATATCGACACTCCGATGCATGGGAATCGGCGTCTTGCCGATCCCATTTTCATCTGCCTGCAATAACAGTTTTCCGGGTCCCGATAGAATTTCCTCCAATTCTTCGGGTTTGGGGGCGATGTTGTCGTAATCATTTTTGCTGCACAGGAGGATCAGATTTTCCTTGGATACCCTTTGCAATAAGCGTTTCCCGAATCTGGAATAGGTTTCGACTTCGGCGGAAAAGGACGAATCCTTCAGGATTTTTTCGATGGACGCGCCCTGGTTTTCCGGGATGACCACAACCACTTTCGCAGAGGGAGTGGAAGATATCTTTGAATTGTCCTTTGTCATTATGGGATCTTCAAGGCGACCAGATGGGCGGTTCTCCAAAGCGGAATAAATCGCGTGAGTTAGGTTTTTGGATGTTCTTGAGAATAGCGTTTCAATTTCAATCGGTAAAGGATGATTTAAGCTATCCTATCTATATGTGTTCCCTACTTGTAAAGAAATTGTTTTATAAGATCACGTTAGGTAACGAAAAATGCAAACGGTGTGTTCCTTTGTGGTGAAGAATTTAAAAGGATTTTTGGCTTGAATGATGAATTGTACTTTATATTAACATAATATAATTTATAAATATTAAAATATTTGTTTGGCCTGCTTCCTGCAAAAAATGAGTATTCATCTCGAATTGGCTGGAAATAGGCGAATCGAGTATCAAGACCCATGAGAGAAAATCATCACGAGGATAGGAGTAATCGCTGGGGAAAATTTTTGCCTGCGCCACATTCATGGGTAACGAATCCTTTTCATCAAACATTCGTTTAACCATGAAACCGCCATATTCCAGGTGTTTTGACACAATCCTGGACAGGCTTTATAATTTTAATGGCAGAAAGATTTTTTCACCCACGCAGAAAGGGATTCCGCATGGCAGAATCAAAGACATATCCTATGCTGCCGATGAGGGACATTGTGGTTTTTCCAAGCATGACCACCCCCTTTTTCATCGGCCGTCGTCAGTCCATGGAGGCGCTGGAAAAGGCATTGGCGGCTGACAGGTCCGTTTTCGTCATCGCTCAAAAAGATCCGATGATCGAAAAACCCTCCCGTGAGGATTTGTACGACATAGGCACCATCGGGCAGATCCTTCAAATCATGCGGTTGCCCAACGGCACGGTAAAAGCGCTCTTTGAGGCAAAGTCCCGGGGCCGGTTGCTGGAAGCCCAAATGGACGATGCCACCTATTCCGGTACTGTGGAGCCCATCGAAGAACCAAGAGAAATCGATCCCGAATTTCTCGCATTGGCAAAAACAGCCCGCACCGAGGTGGAAACCTACCTTCGTGATATCAAGCGCAATTCAGAAAACATGGAACAACTCTCCCTGGATGGCGACGAACCTCTGACGCTCGCCGACAGGATCGCCCCGCTTCTCAATTTGGAAATCCAAAAGAAGCAAGAGTTGCTGGAAACCCTCGAGCCTAAAAAACGTCTGGAACTCGTGTTCGAACGAATGCTGGAAGAGGCGGAAATCAAAAAGCTCGAGAAAAAACTCAAGGAACGGGTGCAGGGTCAAATCGGGCGCACGCAGAAAGAGTACTATCTCAACGAGCAGATCAAGGCGATTCAGAAGGAGTTGGGAACCGGGGAGGATGGCAAGGCCGAAATCGAGGAGTACGAGAAGCGGATCGAGGAAATCGAAATGAGCGAGGAGTCCGCCGATGTTGCCAAGAAGGAACTCAAAAAACTCAAAATGATGTCCTCCATGTCAGCCGAAGCAAACGTTGTCCGAAATTACCTGGACACTTTGTTGGGAATGCCCTGGGGCGTGAAAACGGAAGACAACTTCGACCTGAACCGTGCCGAGACCATTCTCGACGAGGATCACTATGGCCTGGAAAAGGTCAAGGAGCGGATCGTCGAATTCCTGGCCGTGGCCAAGAAGGTCGGCAAAATGAAAGGTCCGATCATTTGCCTGGTTGGACCTCCCGGTGTGGGGAAAACCTCTCTGGCCCGCTCCGTCGCACGCGCCCTTGGCCGGAATTTCACACGGGTCTCCCTGGGTGGCATCCGGGATGAAGCCGAAATTCGCGGGCACCGGCGCACCTACATCGGCGCATTGCCCGGGAAGGTTATTCAAGCGGTGAAAAAAGCCAAATCCAACAACCCACTGATGCTGCTGGACGAGGTCGACAAGATGACCTATGGGGTCATGGGCGATCCAGCCGCGGCATTGTTGGAGGTGCTCGATTCGGAACAGAACAACACTTTCATGGACCATTACCTGGAGGTGGAGTACGATCTTTCCGACGTTCTCTTCTTCTGCACCGCCAACAACATGTCAGGTATTCCGCCCGCGTTGCTGGACCGGATGGAGTTGATTTCCCTGCCCGGGTATACGGAACTGGAGAAGGAAAACATTGCCCAAATCCATCTCATCTCCAAGCAGCGCGAGGAGAATGGCCTGGAAAAAAGCCAGGTGAAAATCCGCCGCGATGCCCTGGTGGAAGTGATCCAGCGCTACACCCGCGAAGCCGGGGTGAGAAACCTGGAACGCGCCATTGGCAATGTCATGCGCAAGGTCGCCACGCAGTTGGTGAAAAAGCCCACCACCAAATCCGTCACGGTCACCGTGAAAAAAGTGCATGAATTTCTCGGTGTGCCCAAGTTTAAATACGAACAAATCGAGGGAAAAAACGAGGTGGGTGTCGCCACCGGCATGGCCTGGACTCCCATGGGTGGCGAGCTTCTCTTCACGGAAGTCACTCTGATGCACGGAACCGGCAAATTGCAGGTGACGGGGCAGCTGGGAGATGTCATGAAGGAATCGGTGCAAGCCGCGTTGAGTTATGTCCGCTCGAATGGCAACCGATTCGGAATCTATTCGGACACCTTCAAAAAGAACGACATCCACGTCCACTTTCCGGAAGGAGCCACTCCCAAGGACGGACCCTCCGCCGGCGTCACCCTGATCACTGCCCTGGTAAGTTCTCTATCGGGGATTCCTGTCCGTAAAAGCGTCGTCATGACGGGCGAGATCACCCTGCGCGGAAAAGTGCTTCAGATTGGCGGATTGAAGGAAAAACTGCTGGCCGCCAAGCGGGGCGGGGCGGTTGAGGCGTTGATTCCCATCAACAATCAAAACGACCTCACTGAAATTCCCAAGGAAATCAAACGCGGGTTGACGATATCACCGTTGAAAACCGTGGATGAATTCCTGGAAATCGCCCTGGAGCGGATGCCGGATCCCGTCGTTGAGCCTGAAAGTGGTGGAGATGACAAGACGCCCGGTCTCGGAGATAAGCTCATACAACCCTCCACCCCCGTGGATAACGTCACGCCCCCGGTATATACGGAACCCGCTCAGCGGAAGTCCTACACCTGCTGATCGTCGCCGGGTCCTTCACCCACCGCATCGTTCCGGAAACGCAGAAA
The DNA here is from genome assembly GCA_964583525.1 of uncultured Pseudomonadota bacterium. Taxonomy (GTDB): domain Bacteria; phylum SAR324; class SAR324; order SAR324; family JACQKK01; genus CAZOXD01. The sequence continues at coordinate 41,640 of CAZOXD010000008.1, read as the reverse complement.
ACCCGCCCGGCCATTTTGGCTTGGCGGGTTTTTTATTTCGCACCTGTTTATTTTCACTCTTGTTTTATTTCACCACTGGATGTGATGCTCTTGCAAACACTTCCCAGGGCAATTCGGGGTTCGCTCAGGAGCGATCATGCCATTTGAGATAGGATTCCCAAACAGTAGGAGCCCGGTCCATGGCCAGGTTCGGGGAGAATACCGGCAGCCATTTCGGCTCCCGGGGTTCCTTGAGGAGTTTGTAGTTGATCTGTTCGAGAAGCTTGTTCCCTTTCTTCAGATTGCAACGCACGCAGGCCGTGACCACGTTCGTCCAACTGGTGCCCCCTCCCCGGCTCCTGGGAATGATATGATCATAGGTCAACTGGTTGGAAGGGTGTGGCTTGTGGCAGTACTGGCAGGTGTAATTGTCGCGATGGTAAAGATTCTGACGCGAGAATTTCACCGTTCGGGGAAGGTTCCGGACGAATCTTCTCAACTTCACGACCGACGGCATGGGCACCTGGATGGAGGGAGAGCGTATCATTTGCTGGTCGTAATTTTCGATCACTTCGACCTTTTCCAGGAAGAACAACACTATCGCCTTTTTCCAGGAAATAATTTTAATCGGTTCGTATGTGGCGGAAAGCAATAACGTGGAACTCATACCAGTTCAGCCTCCTGTCAATCGATCAATCGTTCACTTCCCTGCTTGGTGGTGAAATTCGCACAAATTCCGGTGGCCTGTGCCGGACCCTGCGGCCGCACAATTCTGGATCGGTGCGGTTGATGACGCGCCGCAATGGCCCCTCTTCCGATTCCCTCATGCAATAACCATTGGAGGGCCTCCATTCCTCCCCGCTGGTGTCGGCAATCTCCGGCCCATTATTGCCGCATGATAATAGGAACACGGCGAGAAGAAGTACCGAGGCCAGTGCAAATGGGATCTTTTTTCCGCTCATCCTCCGATCCTCTTTTCCTGTCCTTCCCACATTTTCTCCCGAAGCACATACTTTTGCACCTTGCCGGTCGAGGTGCGGGGCAGCACCTGAAAATAAACCGCCTTGGGCGCCTTGAAATGTGCCAGATGATTTCTACAGAACTCGATCAACTCTCTTTCTTCCAGTTTTTCTCCCTCCTTGGGGGTGACGAAGGCCACGGGCACTTCTCCCCATTGCTCATCGGGGCGGGAGACGACGGCCACGTCCTCCACACCGGCATGTTTGTAGAGGACGTTTTCCACCTCGATGGTGGAAATATTCTCCCCGCCGCTGATGATGAGGTCCTTGGCCCGGTCCTTCAATTCGATATAGCCATCCGGATGCACGACACCCAGATCGCCACTGTAGAACCACCCATCGCGGAAGGACTTGTTAGTGGCCTCGGGATCCTTATAGTAACCCTTGGCCACGATATTTCCCTGCATGCAGACTTCGCCCAGTGTTTCCCCATCGGCTGGCACGGGATTCTCCGCCTCGTCCATCACCTGCAAATCCTCCGCGAGAATATAAGCGACGCCCTGCCGGGCCATCAACCTGGCCAATTCCGCGGGAGGGAGCTCTTTCCAGCCGGGTTGAATCGCGCAGACGGTGGTGGGTCCATAGGTTTCGGTCAGGCCATACACGTGAAGGACGTCCACGTTCAGCTTGAGCATGCCCTCGATGAGCGTGGGAGAAGGGGGCGCAGCGGCCGTTGAGACCTTCACGGGATGCGGGAATTTTTCCAGCCCGGCTTCCCGGGCGCCATCGATGACCATCCGCAACACGATGGGAGCCCCGCAGAAATGGCTGACCTTGTGCTCGCTAATTTGCGCGATGATCTCCCCGGGGGATACCGCCCGCAGGCACACATGGGTGGCTCCCAGGGCCGTGACTCCCCAGGTGTAGCACCAGCCATTGCAATGGAACATGGGCAGTGTCCACAGGTAAATGCTGTCCGCGCTCATGTTCATTTCCAGCAGGTTGCAAGTAGCATTCAGGTAGGCGCTGCGATGGGTGTACATGACGCCTTTGGGCATGCCCGTCGTGCCGGAGGTATAATTAATGGAGATCAGATCGTTCTCGTCCTCGGGAAAGATGCGTGGGTCCGTGCTGGATGCCCCAGCAAGCACCGCCTCGTATTCCAGGGCCCCCTCCGGTTGCCATTCCGGGCTCCCGGCTCCATCGTGGGCCACCACGAACTGGGCTACATCTTTCAACTCCCCGATAACCTCCCGCACCGTGGGCAGGAATTCCGAATCCACGATGAGCACCCGCGCCTTGCAATGACCGAGGATATAGGCGATTTCATTGGGACTGAGCCGGTAGTTGAGGGCAACCAGAATTCCCCCGGCCATGTGGACGCCGTAGCAGGCCTCCAAATGCTCCGGGGTATTGGGCGCCAGGACAGCCACGGTGATCCCCTTGGAGACCCCGAAATCCTTGAGGGCATTGGCCTGGCGGCAGGCCCGCTGGAAAAATTCACGGTAGGTATACCGCCGTTCCCCTGAAATTACGGCGGTTTTCTCCGGATACACCCGGGCGCTCCTCCGCAAAAAGGATTGCGGGGTAAGAGGGGTATAATTACTGATAGTAACCATCGCGCCGTGTCACCTCGTATTCCGTCGATCGCTCATCATGAAAACACTCCGAAAGCCCTATGGCGCTTTCGCCAAATATCAGGAAGATTCGAATCGTGGGCAGGGCTTTACCGGAGGCGTGTTCTTTTCAAATGCGCAAAAACAATTGGAGGCCGAATCTCATAAATCCATGCACTGCATTGTCGAGTCGCAATGAGTATGTCAACTGCACCCATCAAGACTCCCCAATAAATTGATTCCCAGATAAATACCATATCTCCAGCCCTATCTCTAGCCCTTCTCTAGCCCACGGCAAAAACGGCCCACGATGTCCTCTTCTCCGCTAATCCGCTCCCTGCCTTTCCTAACGGCGTCCCTTCCCGGTTGTGGGGGTGTGCTCAAGTTTTCCCCCGGGGATTTCATCGTCGAGGAAATTCCCCTATATCAGCCCGCGGGGAGCGGCGAACATCTCTACATTTGGATCGAAAAGCGGAACATCTCCACGGAAGGCGCTGTTCGGCATCTGGCCCGGAAACTGGAAATTCCTCTCAAGTCCACGGGATACGCCGGCAAGAAGGATACCGATTCCATCTCCAGACAATGGCTTTCCTTCCACACGCCGGCTCAACCCCAGCCCGAAAATCTGGAATCTTCCTCGATCCGGATTCTGGAGATGACCCGCCATTCGAACAAGCTGAGGAGAGGGCACTTGAGGGGGAATGCCTTCAACATCACGATACGCAACATCGCGCCGGAAGCCGAATTGGAGCACCTGTTCGGTCATTTGCTTGCCGAGGGATTTCCCAATTACTTTGGCTCCCAACGCATGGGGAAGGATGACGGCAATGTTCATCAGGGGAGGGAGTTCGTGCGGAATACGGAAGACCGGCCTGGAAGAAGGAACAAGAGAGGATTGGAGCGCACCCGTTTCGTCATCAATGCCTACCAGTCTGCAATGTTCAACGAGATCACCGCCCTTCGTTTGCAAAACATGGGTACATTAGGGCAGTTGCTCCCCGGAGATATCGCGGTGCTACACCGCAATGGAGCGTCCTTCCCGGTGGAGCCGGGAGAACTGAACGAAATCCAGGCGCGTGCGGACCATTGGGAACTCAGTCCATCTGCGCCACTCTTCGGCTACAAGGTGCCTCTTTGCCAGGAATATCCAGGCCGGTGGGAAAGCGCTATCCTTTCCAGGGAAGGACTGAGCCTTTCCGATTTCCGTTTGGGATCAAAATCCGTATCTCCGAAGGGAGAGCGAAGAAGCGTCCGTGCCCGGCCCCATGAACTTTCGTGGGATATCCTCCCGAATCATGGGAGTCATCACCTCCGATTACGGGTCACTCTGGACAAGGGAGTCTTTGCCACCTCCCTGCTGCGGGAAGTGATGAAGAATGAAGGACCCCCTTCCTCCTGAATTTCTTGTTGAATCTATTTCGTTGTTGAAAGCATGGCCAAAAAATCCAGGCGAATCGTTGCAGGCGATGAGGACACGGCGAGTGTGCGCACACCTGCCATAAGCTGGTTTCCCGGCCATATGCACAAGGCGCAAAAACGCCTGGCCAAAGAAATCCGCAACTCCGACGCCGTTATCGAGATGAGGGATGCCCGCCTTCCCATGATCTCGGGAAATCCCGAATTGGGAAACATCATAAGCGGGCGCAAGCGGTTGATTCTGTTAAACAAATCATCTCTTTCCCATCCCGGGTCAAACCGGGCATGGCAGGAGTATTTCCATCGCCATGGCCTGACCTCCCTCTTTATCGACGCGGACAGCCGCAGTGGGTTGAATCTCATTTTTCCTCCCTTGAAAAACCTGTTGTCCGAATCCGGGGCAAAATACCGCCGCCGTGGAATCCGCCCTCCCATGCCGCGGCTGATGGTGGTGGGAATGCCCAATGTTGGGAAATCCACCTTCATCAACCGCCTGATCCGGGAAAACAGACTCAAAACGGCGCCCACACCGGGCGTGACGCGCGGGGTGCAGTGGGTTCAGTTGAAAAACGAGTACCTGCTGATGGATTCGCCGGGTGTCATGCTTCCACGCATTACATCCGATGCCGTGGCCCACAGGCTGGGGTGGATCAATGCCATCCGGGACTCTATTATCGGGCCCGAACGTCTGGTGGAGACACTGTTGGATTGGCTCTCCGCAAACCACGGGGAGGCGATCGAATATTACGGCCTCCCCACCAGGGGCGAGGAATTCCGGGCGACGGATTGGTTGCTTGGCCTCTGCGAGAAGCGGGGCTTTCTGCTGGGGGGAGGGCATCCGGATCTGCAGAGGGGCGCAGAAGTGGTCCTGCAGGATTTTCGCAATGGAAAATTGGGACGGTTCACCCTGGAAAAAAATCCGTCCTCGCAATAACCGGAAAATAGTATTGAATGGAACTAAATTATAATGGTGAGATGGGTTGTAATTAATTATTAGTTAACATAACATCCATTATTTATATTGCAAAAGAATCAAGAGTTCGTACGGATCGGTAGAAAGGCATTCACCTCATCGTTATTACTATCGTTATTACTTGAGGGCCTGGGCCATGGTTTCCCCGATTTTATCCGGGGTAGGCACCACATGAATTCCCGCAGCCTTGAGGGCCTCCATTTTTTCTGCGGCGGTTCCCTTCCCTCCGGAAATGATCGCGCCTGCGTGACCCATCCGCCGTCCGGGCGGCGCGGTCTGGCCGGCGATAAAGCTGACGATGGGCTTGGTTACGTGTTGCTTTGCAAAGGCGGCCGCCTCCTCCTCCGCGGTTCCTCCGATCTCTCCAATCATTACAATGGCGTCGGTACTGGCATCTTCCTGGAAAAGTTTCAGGCAATCGATGAAATTGGTTCCATTGACCGGGTCGCCGCCAATTCCGATGCAGGTGGACTGCCCCAATCCGATCTCGGTCAATTGCCAGACTGCCTCGTAGGTTAGCGTGCCGGATCGGCTCACCAGTCCGACATTTCCCGGCTTGTGGATGTAGCCTGGCATGATGCCGATCTTGCACTCTCCGGGGGTGATGATTCCCGGGCAATTGGGCCCGATCAGCCGCACCCCTTTCCCTTTCACGTAGCGCGCTGCCCGCACCATATCCAATACGGGGATTCCTTCCGTAATGCAGATGATCAGGGGAATCCCCGCATCCGCCGCCTCCATGATGGCGTCCGCGGCGAAGGGAGGGGGCACGAAGATCATGGACACATCCGCACCGGTTGCCGAAACGGCTTCGGAAACCAGGTCGAACACCGGGATGCCATCGAAATCCTGCCCGCCCTTACCCGGTGTGACTCCGGCAACAACTTTCGTTCCATACTCCACGCAGGCGCGGGTATGGAGAGCACCCTGGGAGCCGGTAATTCCCTGCACCAATATTTTCGAATCCTTGTTGACCAGTACGGACATGAGGGAGGCTTTCCTGAAATGTGTGTGTGGCGCTAAACGCTGTGAATTCGAGCGCCCGGAGTAAATCAACCGCTGCCCGATACGGCGGCGACGCTCATGCGCGCAGCTTCCTTCAGGTCAGCCGCCATCATCAATTGATCTCCCATTCCCGAATTTTCGATGATTTCCTTTGCTTCACTGGAATTCGTCCCCTCCAATCGCACCACCACCGGAATTTTCAGTCCGACTGATTGGAAGGCGGCCACAACCCCCTCGGCAACGATATCGCAGCGGACGATGCCTCCGAAGATGTTGATGAGGATGCATTTCACGTTATCGTCGCTGGTGATGATGCGGAACGCTTTTTCCACCCGTTCCAGGTCCGCTCCACCGCCCACGTCAAGAAAATTGGCAGGTTCTCCTCCCTCGGCCTTGATGATGTCCATAGTTCCCATGGCCAAACCAGCTCCGTTGACCATGCAGCCGATGGAGCCATCCAGCTTGATATAGCTGAGATCCGCCTCGCTGGCTTCGATCTCCAGTGGTTCTTCCTCATCCAGGTCGCGCAGCGCCAGGGAGTCCTTATGGCGGTAGAGGGCGTTATCGTCGAAGTTCAACTTGGCGTCCAGTGCCAGCACCCGGCTGTCCCCCGTCAATACCAGGGGATTGATCTCCAGCAGCGAACAATCCTCTCCCATGAAGGCGTTGTACAACCCCGTAATCAGGGAGGACGCGGGCCGTACCAGGGATGGGTCGATTTTCGCAACTGCGAGCCCCTTCACAATGCGCATGGCTTGAAAGGGCAGGATGCCCACCGTCGGATCCACCCTTTCCCGCAATATCTTCTCGGGGGTGTTGGCAGCGACTTGCTCGATGTCCATCCCCCCTTCGGTGGAGGCCAGCACCACCACCGCTTGCGTTTCCCGGTCCACCAGCATGGATACGTAGAGTTCCTTGCGAATATCCATCCCCTCCTCGATGAACACCTTCTTCACCGTTTGACCTTCCGGTCCGGTCTGATGGGTCACCAACTGCATCCCCAGAATAGCCTCGGCATTGGATTTGACCTCATCCATGGATTTACAGACCTTGACGCCTCCCCCTTTGCCGCGCCCACCCGCATGGATTTGGGCCTTGACGACCCAGACGTTTCCCCCCAGCTTTTCCGCCGCGGCCACGGCTTCATTCACGGAAATGGCGACGATCCCTTTGGGAACAGTCACTTGATACCGGGATAGGATTTCTTTCGCTTGGAATTCGTGAATCTTCATCGGTCCGTCCGCTGAGGAGAGGGGTTAACGGATTGTGTGGGGCGAGACACTCTATAAACTGAGAGCGCCGTTTTTGCAATAAGCGTTGCGATGTGACAAACCCCTATGGAGCCTTCCCCGTGGGGAAATCCAAAATTTTCGCCGGCAATAATTATTCTTACTATTGCTTTCCCACAAACACAGTTAACGAACGCAACAACCGGAGGAAAGGGTCCCCGCAGCCTGAACACAATCATGCCCGAAAATAATTTTCGTATCGCCGGCATCTATTACGGGTGGGTTGTGGTCGCCGGAATGTTCGTTACGCTTTTCCTGGTGCTGGGGACACGGTTCGCGTTCGGAGTCTTCTATGTGGCGATCCTGGAAGATACAGGGTGGTCCAGGGCGGATACCGCCGCAATCTTCTCCATTTCCATGGCCGTCTACTCCGTCACGGTGATCCTCAGCGGCGCACTGTTCGATCGATTCGGCCCACGGCGGGTTTTTCCCCTCGCTTCTATTTTGCTGGGGCTGGGCATCTATCTTTGCAGCACCATCCAGAATATTTGGACCTTTTATTTCTACTACGGGGTAATCGTCGGGATTTCCTATTCTCTCCTGGGGTTTCCCACGCACATGGCGGTGATTCCCCGTTGGTTCGATAAAAACCGGGGGCTCGCCTCCGCGCTGGCCTTGTCGGGGATGGGCGTCGGCTCACTGATTATCACCCTGGCCAGCAATTCCCTGATCGCCGAGTATGGCTGGCGGACCACCTATGTCATATTCAGCGTGGTACTGGTCGCGGTACTGGTGCCCTTGAATTACCTGGTTCACCGGGATTCGCCCCAGGAAACCCGATCCAAAACCACGGAGCAGTCTGAATCCGGGAGTGCATCGCAGCAATCATCCCACGAAGGATTCACTGTGTTGCAATCTATGCGAATGCCGGTCTGGTGGATGCTTTTATTGGCCGTGACCATGCTCGGATACGTATCCATGACGATGGCCGTACATCAGACCCGGCTTTCCCTCGATTTGGGATACACGATGGGCACGGCCTCCCTCCTGTTCGGGATGATCGGCGTGACCCGGTCCGCGGGTCAAATCACCTGGGGCGCGCTATCGGACTATTTCGGCCGCAACCTGATATTCCTGACCGTCACCCTGCTGGGGATTGCCGGGGTGGGTTTCCTGTTTCTGGCCATGGGTTCTCCCCAGTGGATTTATCTGGCCGCCTTCACGCTTCTCTTCGGCTTCGGATTCCTGGGATTGAGCCCGATCTACGCGTCTAGCGTGGCGGATATTTTCCAGGGCCGACACCTGGGTAAGATACTGGGCACCCTCGATATCGGTTTCGGTATTGGCGCTTTTACAGGCCCCTGGCTCGCCGGATTTCTTTTCGATATGTATGGCCATTACATCCATACACTGATCATGTTCGTCGTGGCCATGATCATTGCCGCCGGCGCGATGTACATCGTGAACCGGGCGCATCAATCCGGGCCCTGAATCGGTTTCCACACGCATCCCGGGAATCGGCCAGGTGATCCGCTCACCGGGGTCGATTGACTTATTTTCAGGCAGGTTGCATACTTTCTTCGAAATGAAAAACATTGGCTACACCCAGCAGCAATACCGGCCTGAGGAGCATTCGGCTTGGTTTACGATGGCTGCTGTGCATCTCCCAAAATCCGCCTCCAGACCGCCCACGGAAGCCATGGTTGGGTTCCCAAAACTGATGCGAGTTCCCCTACCCCCATCCGGTTGATGAACAAAGAAAAGGAACCTCCGAGTTCTTATTCTACCTTGTTGCTGGAGCGCCGGAACGGGATCGTTCAAATCTCCCTGAACCGCCCGGAAAAACTCAACGCGCTCAATTCCCAGCTTCAGCGGGAGTTTGCCCACTGCCTGGAAGAGGTTTCCACGGACAGATCCGTGCGGGCCGTCATCTTGACCGGAAAGGGCCGGGGGTTTTGCGCCGGCCTCGATTTAAAGGATTTCGGAGAGAGTTTCTCACACGTCGCCGACGGGGAGGGCCCTTCAATTTTTGCATTGCTGGAAGCCGTGCCTCATCCCGTGATCGCCGCCATCAACGGCCCGGCCGTGACAGGCGGACTGGAGTTGGCTCTGGCCTGCGACATTCTCATTGCCAGCAGGAATGCGGTATTCGCAGACACCCACGCCATGGTCGGTGTGCCTCCGGGAGCCGGTCTTTCGCAAAAGTTATCCCGTATTATCGGGCTTCACAGGGCCTTGTCCGTTTCCCTCACCGGCGATTTTTTCAATGCCGAACAAGCCGCCCAATGGGGACTGGTGCAGCGCGTGACGGAACCTGACAATCTGCTCGAGGAGGCTTGGCAATTGGCTGAAAACATCGCCAAGGCCGAACCCTGGATCGTCCAGGATTTGAAACGCCTTATCCGGGAAGGGGCATCCCTCTCCCTGGCGGATGGGATGCGGATGGAGTTGGACAATTTCCACGATTGGGCCAGGAATGCGGACCGGGAAGCGGCATCGCAAAACGCGGGGATGGTCATTCACCGTCACAGGGATCGAAGTCTGGGTCAAAAAGGCGCTGCAAAATAGGGAACACCGGGTGGAACACAAGGTCATGAGCATTATGCCCTCCTCAGCGCTCCACCGAACCTGGAATCAGCCATAGAAAGGAAGAATGGACTCAGCGCAATTCGCCTTATCTGATTTGCCTCTGCTCGAAATAATCGGCATCGCAGTTTGCCTTGTTTTCTCAGGTTTTTTCTCTGGTTCGGAAACCGCCCTGACATCCCTTTCCATGGTCCGGCTGGAAAGTCTACTGGAAAAACACCCAGTGTATGCCCGCGCGCTTTCGTGGTGGAAAAACAACCCCAACGGAATACTGACGACCATTCTCCTCGGAAACAACCTCGTAAACATCACAGCCAGCGTCCTCGCAACCGACCTTGCCAGCCGTTATTTCTCTACTCAGGGGATACCCATCGCCATCGGGGGCATGACCTTCCTGCTGCTCTTCACCGGCGAAATTACGCCAAAAACATTTTCCCGCACCTACTCGGATCAATTGGCTCCATTGCTGATGAATCTGGTAGTGCCCTTTCACATTCTATTTTATCCGGTCACCTGGATATTGACCCAGTTTATCAAGGGGATGTTCTGGATGCTGGGCAGCCGGTACCGAAGAGGCGAGAGGGTGACCGAGGAGGACATCGAGTACATCGTCAGCCTGGGCAGGCGCCAGGGAATTCTCGATGAAGACAAGGAAAATCTGATTTCCTCGATCTTTGAATTTTCCGACACGACGACCAAGGAAATCATGGTTCCCCGCACCGACATGGTCAGTGTTTCCGTCGACAGCCCCTATGAAAAAGTCGTGGAACTCAGCCTGGAAACCGGATTCAGCAGGATTCCGGTCTTCGAGGAATCCATCGATAAAATCGTCGGAATTTTCTACACCAAGAATTTAATCACCCCTCCCGGCGCCGAAGACCACGACGCCTTTCTGACAAACCGGATGCGACCAGCCGTATTCGTTCCCGAATCCAAGAAAATCAGCGAGGTACTCCGCAAATTCCAAAGGGACCGCATTCACCTCGCCATCGTCGTCGATGAATTCGGAGGAACGGGCGGAATGGTCACCATGGAGGACATCATCGAGGAGTTGTTGGGGGAAATCCAGGATGAATTCGACACGGAAGAGGAGCGCCTGGTCAATAACGGTGATGGCAGTTTCCTGGCTGATGCGCGCATCAATATCGGTGACCTCGAGGAAGGATTGTCCATTGAATTTCCGGAGGAAAGGGATTACGAAAGCCTGGGAGGCTACCTGATGGAAGAGGCCCATGAGGTGCCCGTCGAAGGGTGGGAGCACCGGTTTCAGGGGTATGCCTTCCAGGTCACCGAGGCCGACCCGCAGCGGGTGATCCGGGTGAGGATTCGGCGCGTTCAGGAAGAAGAACCGCCTGATCCGCGGGAGGATACGGATGGACCCGAATCCGAGGAACCCATCAACGGAGGACCCGTGGAACATTCGGGAAATTGATCGCAATGGGCACGCCAAATGGTTGGGAAATATCCGCGCAGGAATGAAGAATTCCGCAAATATTTGAAATCCGCTTTGTGTCTGCGTATATAATCAGTTATAATTTGACCTATTTCCTGTCTCCCGCAGGTGCTCCACGGACCATCGCTTGGTAAATTGGAGTTGTACGCGTGCCAAAGGAACCGAAAGAAAGTGTGGTATCCTAAAGGGTAATCGCCTTTCACCCTCAATGGCCCATTGATCGAGGAATTGGTTTTGAATAAAAGAGTAAAATCATCCCAGGAAATTTTGCCTCCACGAGGTGAATGCACGGACCCGGACGAACTATCGCCGCCAGGGCTATCTGCTTCCAATCCGGCGGCGGCCAGCACAATCGCCGTCCACCATGCCTGGAGCGACCAGGACAACGCGTTGAAATTCAGGCTGGATTTCCAGTTGCTGCCGTTTGGGGAGAAACGCACCTATGCCAACAGGGAAGAAGCCTGCGCTTCGCCTTTGGCGCTGGAAATGTTCGGTATCGGGAATGTGGAATCCGTGGAAATTGAAAACACGCAAATAACCGTTACGATGAACGAGAATTCCGATTGGGAGAAGCCGATGGAGGGCATCCCGGCCGTGATTCAAGAATTTTTTCGCTGTGGAAATGCGCCATTTCTTGAGGAAAAATCCGTGAGCGACACAAAGAAATTTTCGTTTGGATTCAAGGAAGTCAATTCCCGCCCCCGGGAAGAGCAGATGAAAATCGTCAATGAGCTGTTTAATGAGGAAGTGAACCCGGCCATCGCAGCTCATGGGGGTTTCTTCAAGCTATTGGATATCCAGGACAACAACGTTTATGTGGAATTGGGAGGTGGATGCCAGGGGTGCTCCATGGCCAACGTAACCCTGCGCCAGGGCGTGGAGGAACGCCTCAGGCAAGTATTGCCAGAAATGGCCTCCTTGATCGATTCCACCGATCATGCCTCCGGAACCAACCCGTACTACCAAGAAAGCAAAAAATAGCGCCCCGCTCATCCGTACAAGGGCCATTCCCGAGATCGGGAATTGGCCCCGTCAGCGGATATCGAAGCGCAGATGCGCGTGACTTTCCCGCAACCGCCGCTCTGCTTCTTCGGGGGTTTTTCCCTGCGAAAAGATAAATCCCAAATAGCGATGCGCTTCCGGCAGGGGCAGCACCTGCTGTGACACGGGAATTGAAATTTCCACGTCCCTGATCCCGTCCACGCCACGCGCATCGTCCAATCCATGGACGGCATGGAGAATCCCCTTGCCGGGAATGGGAATCATCATCACACCAGCCGCACCGGACTCTCGTTCGAGGGAGGAATTTGGCATTCCCAGGGCCTGGCGCAATATCAACTCCTCCAAGGACATATCCACTCCGAAGCGCAGTGTTCGGGAACAATGCCCGCCAATGGACCGGGTTGCAAGTTCGAGCAGGTATGGCTTGCCGTCATCGATGCGCAGTTCCGCATGGACGGGCCCGGTTTGCAGGCCCAGGGCCGCAGCGCCCATGGAAACGGTGTCTACCGCCCTTTGCTGTACGACAGGGGACAGGCGGGAGGGTGTGACAAAAATGGTTTCCTCGAAATAGGGGCCGTCGAGGGGGTCAGGTTTGTCGTAAAACGCCAGCAATTGGAATTTTCCATCCCCCATCATTCCTTCCAGGGCCACTTCCCGGCCAGGCATGAAGGATTCCACCATGATCCAATCCGCAGCCTCCCCACCCCGCGCACGGAGGCCGGGGTCCTTCAGCAAATCCACAATGCGCCGGAATGCGGCCGCGAACTCGATTTCGTGATTGGCGCGGATCACACCCCGGGATGCATTGAGAAAGAGCGGTTTCAGCACACAGGGGTAGGTCACACCCCGCGCAACCTCCATCGGATCGGAATCCATTGGGTATCTATCGAACCAAGGGGACCGCAATCCCGAAGCCTGCATGATTTCGCGGAATACGAACTTATTGACACTGGCAATAGTGGCTTCCTCAGTGTTCCCAGGAAGACCGATGGTCTTGCAGGCTCGGGCAGCCAGAACGGTTGCCGAGTCGTCCACCGACACTACGGCATCCAGCGGATGATTATCGTGAAAGCGGAGGATTTCCCGGGTGGATTCCTCCCGCGCCAGGAAATCCAGGCAAAGGGAGCGATGCCCCTCGATGCCCCCAAGGGGATCTGGTTGGTCCAGTCCTGTCACCACTTCCACGTTCATTTTCCTCGCGGCTGCCAGGAAGTCCGTTGCCCGATAGGTTTCGGTGCTCATCAGCAGCAGCAGGCGCTTTGTAACAGCCGGAGCGGAAGGACCCATTGAGGAATGTGTTTGTGTGGAAATCATGCAATGCCCGGGAATGGAGACATGGTAAAGAATGCCCTATTCATCCACCGGCCTTGAGAAAATGAAGGTCGAATATCTCCATGAATTCTCCCTTCTCCGCTTCGGTATATCCGTTGAATTCGAAGTTCACGAAGGTGACCGGGACCTTGATGGTCGGCCCGAGGGCGCGCACACCCTCCTCGGAGAGTTCGATCAACAACGATTTTCCATTTTCCGAATACGATATTCGAGTCCCGGAAACCTGAAACTCCCTATCCCCGAATACCCTCGGCAATAGGCGGAATATTTCCTTGTGGGGAAGGCCCATCTCCTTCTTGACGCGTATCGTGGCTGATTCTCTCATTTAGCCACCTGCAATGGGCGGAAAAATAGCGAGAGTTTCTCCCGGTTGCAAGATTCTCTCTTCGACTTCCTTTGGGAGAAGATGATATCCGTCGATCATCACCAGATGCACCAACTCCGGAGGAAGTTGCCATCGTTCGATGACGACTCGTGGCGTAGCGCCCTCTTCAATTTCCAGATCGATTCCATATCCATCATCGGAACCGGGGGGAAGATAATCCCGGAGCATGGCAAATAACTTGACTCTCACTTGCATGGGATCCTTTCCATTTGGATTTTCATCCTTGTAATCCGCAGGAAATCGCGAATATCCCGAAATTTCTTGTTAAAAACAAACACTTTTGCGCCCCCATCGTCCACATTCAATCCGATCCCGGCCCAAATCCGAACAATAAATGGATGGCCCACCGCAAGGGGGGGGAGCCTTTACCCGGATGGTTTTCACTCTAATGCAGCCATTACATCTTTCAGGCGTTGTAAATCCCGGCTCTCCTTGTAAGGCAGCCGTTCCATCCAGGAACCAATATTCGTATCCGGGCGTTTTTTCGAAACAATGGCCATCTCGGCCCTGGCCTTCTTAAGGTTTCCCCCCTCCTGGTGAATGGCGGCGACAAAAAGGTAGGCAGGGATGAATTCCGGATTTTTTTGTTTTAATTTCTCAAAGGCATCCAGCGCTTTTTCGGGATCCCGGTTGATGAAGTGGGCATGACCCAAGGTCCATAAAAAATGAAAGGGATAGACAGGATCGAGCCGCATGGCCTGTTCGATGTGCGCGATGGCTTCGCGGGGTTTCCCGGCAAAGGCCAATACTTCCGCCAAGCCTGCCAGAATATTGGAATCGTTGGGAAAGGATTCGTTGGCCCGGGTGAGTTCCTGGATAGCCTGCTCATGCTGTTTTTTCCATTGCAGGATCATTCCCAGATAGCTTTTACATCGGGCCCGCACCGATTCCATTTCCAGGCATTTCCGGATATGCGTGTGCGCAATTTCCAATTCCTGAGGATTGTCGCTCCATTTCATGACCCAAGACTGAAAGTAGGTCTTGGCCAGATTCATATGGGCGACGCCATATTCCGGGTCCACCTCCAGGGCTTTCTGGAAAAAAGATCGGGCCTCCAGGTTTTTTTCCCGGGTCAACGGGTGGGTCAGTTCCATTCCCCGCAGCACGTAATCGAAGGCCTTCAGATCGATCTTCTGGCGGGTTGCCAATTCCACCTGTTCCTTTTCCGTCAGTCTGACACGGAGGGATTCCACGATATCCGCGGTGATTTCATCCTGTAGGGTGAACACGTCCTGCATGGGCCGGTCATACCGGTCCGCCCAGATATGATTTCCCGTGGTCGCGTCGATGAACTGCGCATTGATCCTGACTCTGCCCCCGGCTTTGCGGACGCTCCCCTCCAATATGTAGCGCACCCCCAGTTCCCGGCTCAACTGTTGCACTTTTACGGCCTTGCCTTTGTAGGCGAAGGTGGAATTGCGGGCGATCACGAACAAACCGGAGATCTTGGAGAGATCGGTGATGATGTCTTCCGTGATGCCGTCGGAGAAGTACTCCTGCTCCGGGTCGCCGCTCATGTTGACGAAGGGGAGCACGGCGATAGAGGGCTTGTCCGGCAACTGCAAATCCTCTTGGCCAGCGACGATGATCCGCAAATGGGAATCCGGGCCGATCCATCCCGCCATGCGGGATACCACGAGCACCGTAAAGATCAATCCGGTTCCCAGCGCCATGCCCAACGCGATCCAGCGTTTCCTTCCCCTGCGCCCGGTGGCTCCCGGAAGCACGGGATGCGCCTCCCCCGTGGTCGCGCCTTTGGTGAATTTCCCCTCGAACTCCACATGGTAAGCCCGGACAGGGTCACGGATGTTTTTGACCCGCTGCTCACCCAAATAATGATAGGCGTAGGGTAATCTGTGTTTCACTTGGTCGTGAACCGTGCGGGAGATACACACCTTGCCGGGTTTTGCCAATCCTTCCAGCCTTGCAGCGACATTCACCCCATCCCCATAAATCCCAGCCTCATCCACCAGCACCTCTCCCAGTTCGATCCCAACCCTGAATTGCATTTTGCGGGGATCGGGCAGGGAAGCATTCACTTCGCCTTGGCGCGTTTGAATCGCAACCGCGCATTGGACGGCGTCGATCACGGAGGAAAATTCGGCAAGAATGGAATCGCCGGGGGCATTCACCAACCGCCCGTCGTGACTGCGAATTTCCTGAAAAAAAACTTCGCGGCCAGCTTTGAGGCTCTGGTGGGTAAACTCCGGGTCCTCCCCCATCATGCGGCTGAATCCCACGACATCGGCGTACAGAATCGCGGTCAGTCTTCTTTTGACACCTTCTGAATCCATAGACCCGTCCAAAAAAACGGTAGAAGTCATACCTGCGCGGATATCATTGCAAGGACCATCATATCCCCGCATAGCCCTTAATACCACAGGACCTTTAATGCCACAGAGATGCGATTCGCCCTGGTGGTTCAAACGGATGGAGATGGTAAAGGAGAAAACTGGAATCAGCTGGCCATGGGGGTCATGACAGGGATGTTCTTCCCCCAATCGGTGAGGGCGAGATAGGCTTCCATGATCCTGTGGGGGTCCGCCATCAGAATCTCCTTCCATTCCCCCAGGGGAATCCTGTTTTGGATCAACCCACGGAAGATACCAATATGTTCGAAAGGACCGATCTGGATGGCGCCGGTCAATTGGATGTCATCGAATTCCAGCCGCAGATACCGGAATTTTTCCTCGTCCAGGGCCTCTCCATGCTGGCCGCCCTCCACGCCCATCCAATTCCCGAAGGAGTAGGTCATCAGGCCGAGGGTCGCCACTACGTTCATGATCAGGCTTCCCTGGTAGGGCGCTTCTTTCCCGGCCATGTTCTGGGCGGCAACGATCCCGTGCTCGCTGGCGGTGGGTTGTATGGCATGCACGCTGAGCCCGCCGGTGGAGAAATCCCTGCCCTGGGCCACGTCCCCGGCCGCGAAAATGTCCGCGATATTCGTCCGGAGATTCTCATCGGCCAGGATGCCCTCTTCGGTGGAGATTCCACTCCCTTCCAGGAAAGCGATATTGGGTTTGACGCCCGTGGCCGTAACGACAAGATTGGCGGGAATCGTTTCCCCATTGTCCAATTGCAGGGCGTAGTCGTGATCCCCTTTGTGCTCGACCCGCTCCACCTTGGTGGAGGTAAGCATGCGCACGCCTTTGGATTCGCACCATTTTTTCATCAAGTCGCCCCCGGTGCGGTTCATCATGCGGGGCGTCATATGGGTTTCGGCTTCCACCACCGTCAGGTCGATCTGCTGGGAGCCGATGGCGTCCATGATGATGGTGCCGATGAAACCCGCGCCGATCAGGACGACCTTGGCGTTTTCCTGCAACTGAGCCTTGATTTCCCGGGCCTGCTCCAGCGTCCAGCAGGGGGTAATCCCGGGAGAATCCAGCCCCGGAACGGGCGGTGTTTCCGGACTGGATCCGGTGCACAGCAAGAGGCGGTCGTAGGGTATCCGCTCCCCGTCCGCGAGGACGACCTGCTTTTGTCCGGTGTCCACGGTGGACACGCGCTTGTTCCGCAACACCTCGATGCCCAGTTCCCGGTAATGGGCAGCGCTCTTCCGGAGGAAGGCGCCTTCCTCGGCGATGTTCCCCTCCAGGTAGTAGGGGATCGCCATGCGGGAATACGGGGGCGCGTCCTCGTCTCCAATGATGGTTACGGCGCCTTCGGGATCCACTTTCCGCAGGGTCTCCGAGGCGATCACCCCGGCCGGGCCCGCGCCAACGATCACGTATTGCATCCATTCTCTCCGGATGGAAGTCTGCCCATCAACAGAAATCCCCATGAACAAAAAAGGGAGGAGCCAGCGAGGCCCCTCCCCCATTCGTACAGCCTTCAGGTACATATAAAGCCGGCCCGGTTTGGCAATCGTTACCGGGCCGGAAGAAGCGCCGGATTTACAACCCCAACCGGCTCATGGTTTCCGAAGTGGGAACGCCATCGGCGCTCCACCCCCGGGCCTCGTAGTAGGCCGGCAGCATCTGGCCCAGTTCGTTCACTTTCCCCTCGGCCGGGCCTGTCTTGGCGGCTTCCTTGAGGATGCGTTGGGGCAGGGTGTCCTGGTCTGGAGTGATCCCCATGTCCAGGTTCACTTTTCGCTCCAGGTTCCAAATCCGCTCCCCGATCTGCATCAAATTCTCCACCGAAAAATCGCCCTCGCAGGCGGCCTGCACCTGGGATTGAATCTCGTCCCAGCCCCAGGCGAACATGGTGAAGTGACAGATGCCGGCCGAATCCACGATGGAGGTCATGTCCTGCAACCGTTTCAGCATGGCGGCCTTGCCGTCCGTGACGTGCGGGTCCAGTTTCTCGGGTACGCCGAAGACTTCCGGGCTGGTCATATACCCCCGCAGGTGGCAGGCGCCCCGGTTGCTGGTGGCGTAAGCCAAGCCCATTCCCTGCAATCCACGCGGATCGTAGGCGGGGAATTCCTGCCCCTTCACCGTCATGGAGAACTCGGGCTTGCCGTATTTTTCGCAGAGGCGCTTGGACCCCATGCCAATGTCCTTGCCGATGCCCTCTCCATTACCGGTCATTTCCGCAATCTTGACCAGTGCTTCCGCATCCCCCCACTTGAGAGAGAATCCCACCTGTCCTTCGGTGAGGGCGCCCGTCTCGAAAAGTTCCATGGCTGCGGCAACTGTGGACCCGAAGGAAATAGGATCCATGCCATGCTCGTTGCAGAGGAAGTTGGTGAAGGTGATGGCGTCCAAATCGCTCACGCCGGTGGCCGCTCCCAGGCTCCAGGCATTCTCATACTCCAGCCCACCGGATTCCTTCTGGTAGCGTGGCTTGTCCTTCACCGTCCAGTGATTGGGATTGACCTTGGAAACCCGTTGGCACTGGATGGTGCAGGCAAAGCAGGCTGCGTTTTTCACCAGGTTCTTGTGACCGTCCGGCCCTTCCTCGGCCATGGCTTCCGCGCCGATTTTCGCGGCACCCTCGAACTGCACATCCCTGGCATTGCGCGTGGGCAGCGCACCTGATTCTTGGATCACGTTCATCAAGACCTGGGTGCCATATGTGGGCAGAGCCGCGCTGGTGACGTCATTCTCCGACAACACCTTTTTCCCGTCGTCTGTGGCCTTCATGAAAGCGCGCGGGTCATTCACCTGCACCCCCTTGCTGCCCCGAATGGCCATGGCCTTGAGGTTCTTGGAGCCCATCACCGCGCCCACGCCCGAACGCCCGGCGGCGCGGTCCAGGTCGTTTACTACGGCGGCATAGAGCACACCGTTTTCACCGGCCTTACCGATGCTGGCCACTTTGATTTCGGGATCGCCCAGTTGCTCCTTGATGCCCGGCTCGGTCACCCAGGTTGTTTGTCCCCAGTATTTATCAGCTGGGAGAAGCTTGGCTTCGTCGTTGTTGATGGAAAGAAACACGGGGCTGGGGGACTTCCCCTCGAAGATAATCATGTCCCATCCGGCATTCTTCAACTCACCGCCGAAAAAGCCCCCGGAGTTGGAGCAGGCCACCGCGCCGGTGAGCGGGCTTTTGGTGATCACCGACCAGCGGCCGGCGGTGGAGGCGTTGGTGCCCGTGAGCGGGCCCGTGGCGATGATCAGTTTGTTTCCCGGGGAAAGCGGGTCCACTTTGGGATCGTTTTCCTCGGCGAGGTACTTGGTGCCCAACCCGCGCTGGCCGAGATATTTATGGGCCCACTCCATATTGGTGGGTTCTTCGGTGCAAGTCCCTTCGGTGAGGTTTACCCTCAAGATTCGTTTTGCCCAGCTCATGGCGCCTCCATTCGATTGGTTATCCTCAATTTGAAATCGGGCCGCACGCCCGTTTCATTTTCAACAATCCTATCGGCATGACGGTTACCCTGCTGGCAGTTCGATGAATTCAATGGCCGAGGTGGGGCAGGAGGCCACACAGGCCGGCCCCGCCTCGTCCCCATCGCAAAGATCGCACTTCACCACCTTCCCTGAGGCGGGATGGTACACCACCGTTCCGTAGGGGCAGGCGATCGTGCAGACCTTGCACCCGACGCATACTTCCGCGGAGAGCACCTTGGCTCCCGTTTCGGGATTGAGCACGATCGCCTCCACTGGGCAGGCGTGCATGCACCAGGCTTCCTCACATTGAATACAGGCATAGGGTACGTTCTTGGATTGCTCGGTCAGCAGAAAAATGCGGATTCTCGACAAATCCTGATTGAATATTCCATCGTTCATCCCTGAGCAGGCCAATTCGCACTGGTGACAGCCCGTGCATTTTTCGATGATGAAATTCAAACCTTTGGACATGGGGAACCGTTTCTGTACGGATGTTCTTCGGAATTTTTTCCCGCTACCCGCGGAAACTTCCCCCTGCCCTTCTCGATATCCTGTCTCCCACCCCCAATGTGAATTGGCAAAATCTCCCCAACCGCCAACATTGCAGGATGATTTCATATCCCAATTGTCTCAATTGCGCAATTCGCAAATCCCAGAATTTTCATTTAATTCAAATATCCCCTTTAAAACAACGTATTTACCCGGCCGGCTTGAGTCGGCTGGAAAATAATTCCCCGGCTTTTTCCAGAATGGGATAGGCCACCGAAGTGATATGGGAATTGATTCGTTTGAATTCATTGAGGATATCCATATGAATGGAACTGGTATCAATGCTCTCGATGCGGTTGACGCGAAGACGGGCCAGGTGATTTTCTGCGGCGGCCTGTTCCAAGGATCGAAAATTCGCCTTTTCGGTGAGCAGCCGACGCGCCATTTCTACTTCTCCGGAAATGAATACTCCATTGGCCAATTTCAAATTTTCCAGCAATTGGCGGTGCAATTCCCGAATTTCCAAAAAGCCCTCTTCGGAAAACTGAAGCTTGTTGCGGAGTTTCTTTCTCGCCAATTCCATCAGGTTGTTATCGATAATGTCCCCGATATGTTCCAGGTTGATGGTGAATGACACGATTTCAGTAGCCCGGTGGCTGTCCTTATCGTTCATGGGCTCCCGGCTGATATCGGTGATGTAAAACTTGATGGCCTGATGGAGGGAATCCACCGTATCGTCCATCCCTTCGATTTCAGATAGAAGGCGTTCGTCGTTGTACCGGAACACGGAGATACTGTTTCTCACCATTTTTTCCACGACGTCGGCCATCCGCAAGGTTTCCCGTTCCGCATGGGCCAGGGCGAGTGTGGGGCTTTCTATGGCGGATTGGTCCAGATAACGGGGAGCGCTCCCATTTTCCCCCCTTTGCTCCGTCGGCAACCATCCGCTCAACATGGACGCAATTGGCCGGGTCAAAAACAAAAACACCATGACCAGGCCGAGGTTGAAAACCATATGAAAATTGGCGATTTGCCGGCCTGTTTCTCCCCCGAATGACGCCATCCATTCCGCCAGGATTCCGATCAAGGGAAAGGCCACCACCACCCCGATGATCTTGAAAATCATGTTCCCCAATGGAATCCGTTTCACCTCATTGGAAGACCCCAGCGTCGCCGTTATCTGGGGAAGCACTCCACCCACGTTCGCGCCCAAAACCATGGCAAATCCAGTCTCGATTCCGATCAATCCCGACCCGGCGAGGGAAGCGATGAGCAGAACCACGGCCAGGGAGGAGTGGGCCAGCCAAGTCAGGAGGGCCGTGAGAAGCAACAAGATCACCGGCTCGCCTGATAGGGCCGCAAACAAACTAGACATCTCAGGGACGGTTCGCAGCGGTTCCGTAATGGAGACCAATTGGTTCAGGGACAACAAAATCAGGCCCAGTCCAATCAGGATACGTGACAGATGCTGCCGCATGGCAGCCCGGCCCATCTTAAAACCCACCACCCCCACCGCGATCAATAATGGAGAAAGCCAAAACAGATCGAAGGATAGCACCTGCACCACCAGGCTGGACCCGACATCCGCCCCCAGCATCACAGCCAGCGCCGGAGCCGTCTGCACCAAGCCCTGCCGCGCAAAGGAGGCGGTGATCATGGATGTGGCGGTGCTGCTCTGGAGCATTCCCGTCACACCCATCCCAACCAGCATGGCCATTACCGGGTTCTTCATCCCGATCCCCACAAGCCGGCGCAGATTGGCCCCGAATGCCTGGTTAACCCCCATTTCAACCATTCTCATTCCCCACAAAAGCAGGGCCACGCCACCGAGCAATTTCAATAAAATAATTGTTCCGCTGATCGTTCCACCTCACATAAAATTGATTAGGGTAATTGCATTGTTTAGCAGAAATTTTCGAAAAAATTAAACCGAAACCTCGATTTTTTGAGAATTCATGGAATCAGCGCAATCCTGCAATCCTTCGTTTCATGCATGGCAACTTTGATCCTATTCCAGTTTTCAGGATGGAACCCATACGTTATTCACGCATTGAACCTTGCACTTCTTCTTATTTCATAATTGTATATATTGATGTAATATTTATCTTTTTTTATTATTAACAATTTGGCAACCCGGTTTTATTTCTGGGTGGAGAGGGTAGAAAAACTCACCATTCCTAATCCTCACGGCTTGCAATTGCCCACTAAATAAAGGCAGTTTGTGTTCCTGATTTTCTTCAAGATGGCAATTTCATCCATGGCAAAATCTTTGTCTTGAACCCACGGAGTCTTGAACCCACGGAGACGCACCATGCGAAAGAGAATTCTGGGCCAGAGTGACCTTCAGGTATCCGCGATCGGGTTGGGATGCATGTCCATGTCGGGCGTTTATGGACCCGCCGACGATGTTGAATCGATCGCTGTTGTTCACCGGGCCATCGAATTGGGCGTGAATTTTATCGACACAGCCGATGCCTATGGCAGGGGACATAACGAGGAATTGCTGGCGAAAGCCCTCAAGGACCGACGCGACAAGGTGGTATTGGCCACAAAATTCGGAAACACCCCGGACGGAATCAGGGGTCACCCCGAATATGTGGCCCAGGCATGCGAAGCCAGCCTGAAGCGTTTGGGCATGGACACGATCGACTTGTATTATCAACACCGGGTGGACAACTCCGTTCCCATCGAGGATACGGTGGGGGCCATGGCAAAATTGGTGGAAGAAGGAAAGGTACGGTTTCTCGGCCTGTCCGAAGCCGCCCCGGAAACCATTCGCAGAGCCGCGGCGATTCATCCCATTACAGCCGTGCAAAGCGAATTTTCCCTTTTATACCGTGAAGTTTCCGAAGCTACCCTGCCTGTCACGCGAGCCATCGGCGCCTCCTTTGTCGCCTATTCCCCACTGGGGAGATCCATATTCGGAGGAAAAATCCACCAGCCATCCGACATCCCTGAAGGAGACCGCAGGCTGGACCATCCCCGCTTTCATGGAGCGAACTTTGAAAAAAACCTCGCGGTCGCCCATAACATCGAGAACATGGCCATAGACAAGGGAGTGCTTCCCTCGCAACTTGTCCTGGCCTGGTTGCTGGCGCAGGGAGAAGACTTGATCGCGCTTCCCGGGACGAAACGGATTTCCTACCTGGAGGAGAACCTGGGGGCGTTGGAGGTACGACTCAGCCCCAAGGATTTGGCGGAAATTGATGCCCTTGCTCCCGTGGGTGCAGGCGCCGGTGACCGGTACCCGGAAGGACAAATGCGCGTCGTTCAGCGGTAAATTATTTGCGAAATTACAGCCCCTCTCGTTGATCCATGGATCAGCATCCGCGCGTTTTCATGGAGGGAAGCGGGGGTCAACGGATGAAATTAATGGGGGGTGACGGAAATTCAATCCGGAATTGAAACTCCCCCGATTTTTTCAGGTAGAAACGGTATCGCGCCCTTTTCCCGGCGTTCCCTGGTACGCTGCTTTTCCAAGAAGAAGGCGGCGGAATTGATTTATGTCAATTAGTATTCCTGGAACGACTTTATAATGAAATTGAAGGGATTCGTACTGGATGGGGCCTTCCAATGGAAACCCATACCCCCATCGAACCTTTTCATAGGAGGCCTTCCATGAAAGCCGCGATAAAAAAAATTCTCGTGCCGGTCGATTATTCCGACAGTGCAAAGACGGTGCTGGCATTCGCCGATGCGCATGCCGAAGCATTCGGTGCGGAGGTCAACCTGTTACATGTGGTGGATACTACGACCTATGATTCCTATCTTCAGCGGGGAATGATGGGGGAAGGCATGGCGGCGCTGCCCATCGAGGAAGTCGCGCCGGATTCGGAGATGGGACAAAAAATCAAGGAGTTCATGGATAAGGCGCAAGCCGAATTGGATAAATACGCATCCGGTGGGAGTGTAACCCATAAAACCACCCTCAAGCACGGGTCCGTCGTCGACACCATCCTCAAAACGATTGAGGAGTACCAACCCGATCTGGTGATCATGGGAACCCATGGATGGACGGGGATTCGCCACATGCTCCTCGGGAGCGTGACGGAAAAAGTGGTGCGGCTCTCGCAGGTACCCGTGCTTACGACACGGTCCTGACAGCCGGCGATTCTCTGAAAGGAAAGTCCACGAGAGAACATCTCCCTGCCAGGGGAGGATTCCTCTGGCAAGGCCTTACTTGCTTCCCTGAAAATATCGATCCTAAAGCCCGCAATCGAGGAATGGAAGGTATCACTACCTCCCAATGAGGATATGCGCTTGAATTTCGAATGAACTACTCCGGAGCAAGCTCCGGGGTATCTGATTTCAAAACAGTCTGAGTTGTTTCAAATCTCCTGCGGAGGCTCCTTGCTTTTTGACATACGCTTCAACCGTATTCCAGTTGGCCCGCTCGCCTACTGTGGCCACGTAATAACCAGCTGTCCAAAATTCTCCACCCCAAAGCTCTTTGCGAATGATTGGCTTCCGCCAAAATATCTCTCTTGCTGTAATACTTTTGAAAATTTGGACGATCTTTCCAGGAGCTAATTTAGGATGAGCACTACACAACAGGTGAATATGGTTTTTATCGCTTCCTATCGCTTCCATTTCGATTTCATAGCGCTCCTCAATTCCAATTGATGTTTCCTTTATGATCTCAGTTACTTCCTCGTCCAATAACGATTTCCTGTACTTGACCGGAAACACAATATGATAGCGAATTTGCCAAGCACAATGATGCCCTTTTCTGACTTCATCTTTTGGATATCGCTCACTCACATCGGTAAGCTAACCTAAAACAAAAACAACTACATCCCCGTAGCAAGCTACAGGGAATTCCAAGTTAATCACCTCCGGCCCAATGATTTCCCATGGCGCCTTGATGAGGAAGTGATATGCAAGGATTTGCTGAACACCCACACAACCCTTTTTGGAGTCATCGATGGCAAAGTGCATTTTCAATTTTGGGGCCGGGCCGGCCATGCTGCCCAAACCCGTGATGGAGCAAATTCAGTCGGAATTTTTGGATTACAAGGGAATGGGAATCTCGGTCGTCGAACTCAATCACCGCACTGATGCCTTCGAAGAAATCCTGCAGGGGGCCAAGGGATTGCTGCGGGAAATGGTGGGGATTCCGGAGGAATACCGGATCGTCTGGTCCCACGGAGGCGGGGGCATGCAGTTCTCCTCCGTCCCACTGAACCTGATGGGTCTGCACCCGGAGCAAAAGGCGCTCTATTGCAACACGGGGTTTTTTTCCACTCGCTCCATCGACGAAGCCGGCAAGTTTGGAACGGTGAAAGTGATCACCAGCAGCGAGGACACCGGCTTCGACCGCATCCCGGAACTGACTTCCGAGATGGTGGACCCGGATGCGGGGTACCTGCACATCACCACCAACAATACGATGATGGGCACCCGCTATGCCGATTTCCCGGCCGGAATGCCCATTCCGATGGTGGGGGACGTTACCTCCGAGTTTCTATCCCGCCCCATCGACCTGACCCGCTTCGGGATGATCTACGCGGGGGCGCAGAAGAACCTGGGCCCCTCCGGAATCACGGTGATCATCATCCGGGAGGATTTGCTCAATCACTACCTCCCCCAGATCGCGCGGCAGATCAATTACACCGTCCTCGACGAGAAGGACTCCATGCCCAGTACACCCAACGTGTTCGGCATCTACTGCAACTATCTGGTGCTGCAATGGACCAAGGCCCTGGGAGGACCGGAAGGCATGCGGAAACTCAACGAGGCCAAGTCCGCCCTCATCTACGGCGTCATCGACGGGAGCGAATTTTTTCGGGGCCATGCCCAGAAAGGCTCGCGCTCCATCCAGAACTACACCTTCGATCTGCCCAGCGAGGATCTGGTGGAAAAGTTCATCGTGGAATCCGGCGCGGAGGGTCTCTACGCCATCAAGCGCCCCATGACGGGCAAGGGACTGCGCGCCTCCCTCTACAATGCAATGCCCCTGGAAGGGGCCGAAACGCTGGCCTCGTTCATGGAGGAATTCGAGCGGCGGCATGGATAGAGGAATTCCCCCCCCTACACACAGTTCACGCAAAACCAGGTTCCCGGGACGGCTTTCAGCCGGCCAGGCGGGATGGCGCTTTCGCATTCCGCGCAGACGCCGAACTCGGGGCTGTCGATCCGATCCAACGCCTGTTCCAGAGCTACCAGTTGGGTATTTACCTGGCGGAGGGCATTCGCGTTGATTTCCATGTCCTGAATAGCCTCCATCCGGGTCAGTCTCCCCAGGGCCGGGTCCGGAGCCACCGGCTGGGAGGACTCCCTCAGCGAGGGAAGTTGGGAAGTGAGTTGAGCCATCACATCCCGGAAATGGTTCCGTATCTCCTCCCTTTCATCCCGATTCATGGGCGTCCGTCCAGGTAATATTTGCAATGAAACTCAGGGCAGCAAAAAAAGACTCACGAATTCCAGTAAGTCTTTGATATACTTGATATAACGGAGAGGGTGGGATTCGAACCCACGGTGAGGCAGAACCCCACAACAGATTTCGAGTCCCATAAACGGGTTTTCGGGGATAATCAGGGATAAGCCGGGACACCAATAACCTTTTTACTAACAGTGCTTTACCTCCCCTTGCCGTTCCTGCGTTATCCTGGGTATTCAGTTCGCAGTGTACCACCAGTGTACCACGGACCGCCGCTACTCCCCCTCCATTTCCATCATCACCTCGCCGGGCTCAGGCTCCCGGAGACGGGCGGTGTCAGAGGATGGAGTCTTGAACACGCCCGGACGGCACCCTGATCAATCCTCCCAAGTGATTAGAGGGGCAATCAAAGGAAACGCCTTTTTTATTTTTTCACATGATACAAGGCTATATCCTTTTGTAAAACATAGTTGGGCTTTAATATCAATTACGTAAATACTGAAAAATATAATTTGCTCATCTGGAATACTATTTCTTTTAGAGAACCCTTCCCCTTTCTTTACCTTCTCCACCATTTTGGCAACACCCTCAGCGTCCCATGCAGCGGCTGCATGAAACGCCATCACGATCAAAAAACCCAGTGCTATCAATACCGCAATCAGCTTTTTCATGACTTCCTCCATTATTGTATTGTGGGCGGGGTTTCGAGCATTTATCCTTTATCCCATATCCAATCGGCCAGCAATGCGAGAATGGCGTCCAGGCCAGCTTGGGATAGGCGGGCATCGCGGACCTCAATCCAGACTTGCCAATCGGACAGGGGGAGGGTATTTGCTGTGCGGGTCATGCTCTCATGGATACCTCCTGGGGGTGGGTGGGGTACTCAATCGCTTTTGAAACCACGGAGAATCCAGGGGGTTGTGTTTAAACCTCCAAATATTAAAACCGCCCCTCCAATCAGAATGACCATAGCGTCCACCAAATCCTTTTCCTTCTCAGGGTCGAAACACTTCACTGTATTAATTGCCATGCCCTGATATTTGATCTCATTTTCACACAAGGCAATATAGAAGAAAGCGCCAACCAACCACCCCACCACCGCAATTATAGAAAGCCGGAACCACCCTTTTTGCTTAGTCCAGTTCATCCGGTATTATTCTCAAATCCCGTGGACTATCACAACCTTAGTTTACCTAGCCTTCCATGCCTTTTAGGTGAGCGGGTGCATGAGCATCCTTCTCGGGGTCCTTTCCACACTACGGGCACCGCTCGATTTGGAAATCAGCCCCCTCCCTGGGGCCTTTCCCGCCTCCTTGCCCTTCCCTTCCCTGGGTCTCACCGGCCTCCCGCCTCCTGACATTTATTTTTCTATTGCTCCGCTCCCTGTCTTGGGATATATAATCCGCAATCGGGAAAGGGGATTTCCATGCGCTTCATCCTTCCACTCACCGTCCTGGCCGTTCTTGTCAGTGTTTTATTCGCGACAACAGTCCATGCCCTCAATGAAGGCTACGCCTTTTCGGGGGGGTATGCTTCACACATCACACCCCTGGCCACAGGTCTCAGCCTTGGTTTCGATTACCAGGCCGTGATCGGAAAAATAGCGACATTCAATACGGTGTTTCAAAGATCGGCGGAAGGGTCAAATAGTTGCAGTCAATGTCCAAAAACTTCCGTCGATTTTTTTGGTGCTCAAATCCGATTTTGGACGAGCACCGATTTTTATTTCGGCCCCATGGCCGGGATATTTTCCACAACCTCATCATTTGGGAATTCTTCAGGAACTGTTTCCGGCTTAGGGTATGGCCTGGTCATGGGATGGGAGGGAGAGGGGCGCTTCTTTTTTTCCTTTCAGTGGGAGGCGGCAAATTTAAGTGGAGATAATACTAATGAAGTGGAAGGCATTCGATTTCACTTCGGATACCGTTTTGGGGCAGACGGGGATATTACCAACACGCCCCAGCCCTCGTAATCTCCCGGCGGCATGTCCTCCACGTAGAACACCCCGCCTTGACCGACGATGCCTATTTTATGTGGTTCCCCATTTTCCCGGAGGCCGATTCCAAACTTATTTTCCCCCTGGGAATAAGGGCGCTCATGGCTCCCAGCCAGGCCGTGCTAGGAGTTTATTCCTCCTTCCCGGCCCACCGGAAGGCAAGGAAATCCCGCACCGTGTCCTAACGCGGGAAATGCGCGAGAACACGTCCAGAACCAAATTTTAGTTGTTTTTCGCTCCACGAAGGGAGTAGGTCGGGTTCGGGTGTGAAAGTGGCTAGGATTGGCGATACGAAAGGATTTTTGGGGGTTGTGCTGGTGTCATGGTCCAGCACTCTCCTAAGTATGTAATTTGTAGGTTGTCTGTAAGTGATCTGTAGGTTCTCCCCTCGTAAGCTGAAATCATGGCGGGTTCCCGCCAGGCGGTCCTGCATCCACCCGAGGGGGGGGGTTGGAGGCCTTATGAAAGCAAAATGGATTGCGAAGGTAGCCCTGATTCCACTGGCCATCGTTCTTGCTGCCATTATCCTCCCACGGGGCGTACACGGCCAGAAAACGGATCTCACGGCGATGGTGGGTATCGGCTGGCCTTTTTCCGGGGTGGGATCCCCGGCTGCGGAGGGTATAGATGTAGGGCCTGGTTTCTCCCTTGACTGGTACATGTTTGAGTCGCTTGCGATTGGTTACTACAAAGTTGGGGCATCAAGCCAAGAGAGCTGTACGTATGGTTGCTACGGCCAGGTAGATGAAGTGACCTGGGACACAGACCAATTGATGCTGCACTATGATATCTCTCAGTTAAGTGAAGAAAGATCATTAGGCGTTGTCTTAGGCTCTGGCCGGATCAGCTACTCATGGATCTCCGATGGCGTCCCTGGCGAATGGGAAGGGAAGGTTCGCACCCTTGGAGTCTACATCGACAAACGGGTCCCTAAGAAAATCGCCATAAGATTGCAACTCCTGTTGTTACAACCTGATACCAATGAGTTTGTTTTGCGTTCGTTCCCCCTGCTGGTGATCGAAGGAGGCATGGCTTGGTGACGGATACCTGATTGCTTCAAATCAAAAATTGAGGTGGCGGGGGGTGTGAAAACGGGGACGATTGAAAGGCTGCTGCCCGGATGAGCGGAAAATCTTCTTTGCCGGATACGACCTAGGGGGAGCCCTCCGACTGGATCACGCTTTCACCGGGCTGGCCCCAGCCTGGGCCTGTCCATCATGGCTGAGGAGACAGCCTCCGGGCTGTTCAGAATCTTACTCCCGGCTCAAACGTTTACAAGGCCCTCGACCCGGCGTTGTACAACGGGATCAACTTCGCCAAGCATGTAGAGAAGGTCCTGCGCTCCTCCCGGTGCCCGAGCAAGTAGCGCCGCCAGTTCATCCAACAACTCTGAATCTGAAAACCCTAGTGCCCCGTGCGCGAACCTCGTAACAGCCTGCCGGAGGAACCCACTATTTCAACAGCTATTCGCTACCAAAGGATAAAAAGTAGAGGCAAAGGAGGGGGCCGAAACGCTGGCCTCGGGGCTGAGCTTGAAGACGTTCATTGGGGGTCCTCGGGGGAGGGGTGGGGTTGATCTTGATCCGCTCCACCTTCCGGGTAGTGGCGCTCAATCAATTCGTTACGGAGGGCTCTTAATTCCTGCTCGAAGAATGTAATCCCCTCTCTCACCTTGTGATGGTCCTCCGCCCATTTTTCGGTTCCGGGCGCCACTGTGCTTTTAAAAACCTTCGTTAATTTTCTCTAAGCCCAAAACATTCGATTCGCAGCTGTTGCATACCTTGGCAAGTAGTACTTAATTTCCAGATGAATAGCTGCGATTTCATCATTTTTCGAGTGGGCAGCGAGTAAGTCTTCAAGGTATTTGGGGTAGAGATATGCAGGGGGGTCTGGGCTATTAATTGCTCGGCGAAGGGATTGAAATGTAGGAATTAAATCGGTTCCGAGTCGCAGCACACGATCCATCATCTCGATCCCTTTCCGCTCCCTGATCAACTCGTCCTCCCGGTGACTGGCCAAGCGGTAGCCGAAGTAGGCGCCGAACCCGGCTCCGATCAGGCCCGCGAAGACCGATATCACGGCCTGGACAATAAGGGCGCCGTGCTGGGGGGCCTGGAGGCCGTCGCGGATGTCGCGGAGGAGGAAGGCGATTTCCAGGGGTTCCATGAGGACGACTCCGGGTGGGAGGGGTAATTCGGGGAGAGGTTACTTGAGGAGGGTGGGAATTATTCCGTGATTGCTATGTGATTGCTATCCTCGATCACGGATAGATGAGGATGTCCCGAATTCTACCTAACACACTGTAATAACGGAGAGGGTGGGATTCGAACCCACGGTGAGGCAGAACCCCACAACAGATTTCGAGTCTGCCGCCTTCGTCCACTCGGCCACCTCTCCGAATCGCATGGGGTGCAAGTGAAATTATTCCGCACTGCTCCCTGCGCGCCTGTTCAAGGCGCACCTGGGCCATCTCTATCCTGAAGTGAAGAGGGGGTGTAAATCAAGCCGGTTGTGAGGGGGCCGTTCTCAGGACTCCCCTTCGGAGGGCGGGGATTTCTTGCCCAATCCCAAAATGTGGCTGATCAGATCCACCGGGATGGGCACGATGGTGGTGGTGTTGTTGGGCCCGGTGATTTCCGTGAGGGTCTGCATGAAGCGCAGTTGCACCGCCACGGGATCTTGGGAGATGGTTTTCGCTGCATTCAGGAGGTGTTGGGCGGCCGATTCCTCCGCCTTGGCCATGATCACCTTGGCGCGGCGGTCCCGCTCGGCTATGGCTTGGCGGGCCAGGGACTGCTGCATTTCCCGGGGCAGGTCCACATCCTTCAGTTCCACCTGGGATACCTTGATGCCCCAGGGATCGGTATGGGTATCGAGAATCTCCTGCAGGTTGCGGTTGATGGATTCACGGTCGCTGAGGACGTTGTCCAACTCCACCTGCCCCAGCACGGCCCGTAGCGTGGTCTGGGCCAGTTGCCCCGTGGCGTAGAGATAATCCTCCACTTCGATGATGGATTTCATGGGGTCGATCACGCGGAAGTAATTGACCGCGTTGACCTTGATGGTCACGTTGTCCCGGGTGATGACGTCCTGGGGGGGAATATCCATCACCATGGTGCGCAGGCTGACCTTTGTCATTTTATCGACGAGAGGAATCAGCAGGAAGATGCCTGGACCCTTGATCCCGATGGCCCGTCCCAGCCGGAAAATCACGCCCCGCTGGTATTCCGGCAGAATACGGATGGAAGCGAAAAGCAGTCCCAGCGCAACGACGATGACAACGCCGATTTCTATGAGCATGATATTCTCCGGTTCTGTCGGGATGGCTCACGGGAGCCATGGTTTTCAGGCATATGGGATGTAATTCAGGGCGTAGGGGGAGCCTCCACTTGGCCGACCTTCAAGAGCAGCCCTTCCACCATTTCAACGCGCACCCGGGTTCCTTTTTTGGCCTTGAAATCACCCTCGGCCTTCCACAACTCGCCGTTGATCAGGACCGAACCGGCGGTGCTGGGAGATATGGGCGTTTGTACCGTGACTTCCATCCCCACCATATGGGATTGACTGGAGCGGGGAGGCACCGAGAGGGATTTAACCAGCAACCGTCCGATCACCAGGGCCACCACGGCGATCAATCCCACGGTGACGAATATCATGGGCCGCGAGATGAGGAGGTCCGTCTGGGATTCGTCCAGCAGAAAGAGCGAGCCGAACAACAAGCTGACGATTCCGCCGAAACCCAGGATTCCGAAGCTGGGCACGAAAGACTCCGCGACCAGCAATACGACCCCCAGGAGAATCAATCCCAGCGCGCCGTAGCTGATGGGCAGAGTCTGCATGGCGATCAGGGCCATGAGCAGCGAAACCGCTCCCACCACCCCCGGAAGAATCAGTCCTGGATTGGAAAATTCCAGATAGAGGCCCAGCACTCCCAGGGCCAGAAGAAAGAAAATCAAATTGGGATTGGACATGGCCGAGACGAAGCTCTGGGAAAACGACATGTCCAGATCGATCACCTGTTTATTGGCCGTTTTCAGCGTCAGCGTGGTGTTTTTGTCCATCCGGATCTTTCGCCCGTCCAATTGCTGCACCAGGTCGTTCAAATCCTCTGCGATAATCTCAATCACCTTGAGTTCCTTGGCTTTTTTTGAGGTGATGGACTTCGATTCCCGCACGGCGGAGATGGCCCACTTTACATTGCGGTTGCGGAGTTCGGCGATTCCTTCCACATAGGCGGCGGTATCGTTGACAATCTTCTCGTTCATGATCTTGTCGTCACTCCCGCCGAATATCGAGACAGGGTGGGCGGCACCGATATGGGTGGCCGGGGCCATGGCCGCGACATGGGAGGCGAGGATGATCATGGTTCCGGCGGAAGCGCCCCGCGCTCCCTGGGGAGCGATATACACCACCACCGGCACCTTGCTGCCCAGAATCGCCTGGACAATATCCCGGGTGGAACTCAACAGGCCTCCGGGGGTATCCAATAGGATGATCAGGCATTCCGCGCTGGAAAGCGTGGCCTTGTCCAAAGCCCCCTGGATATAACGGCTGGCGCCTCCGGTAATGGCGCCTTCCACCCGGATCACCTGCACGGTGCCGGGGAGGAGCCTCTCCTGTGCCCAAATCAGGGAAAACCCTCCCATCACGGCCAGAAAGGCCAATATCCACAAGGGTTTTCTCATCGAATTTCGAAATCGGTTCATCTCTGAATTCTCCTCAATTCAATGATATCAGGATTTCCGGGGGGTTGGGAAATTCTGGAGAATCCGGGAATGAAAGCCGGGTGATATGATTGATGATTTTTCATTGAGAATATCCATTCGTCTTGAACATCCCCGTTCTCCTTTCCTTCGAACACAGTTGCCTCTCACACTGATCGGCTCCATCCCATCACGATAAATCGAACAGAGGCCGATTTTCAAATTTCTCCGCCATTTTTTCGTGTTATGAATGGAGGAACCCCGGCACTCACCATCGAAAAGGAAAACGATGAGTTCTCAGTATATTGGATATTATCTCCTGGCGGTCATGGCCGGAATCATGGGGGGCATCCATATCCCCATCAACGCCGCGCTGGGCTCCAAAATCCATTCCACTCTCGTGGCTACGTTCACCTTTTACGGAATCGCGTTTTTATTGATTTCCGTCATTTGCCTCCTCAAATGGGAGCGGGATTCCTTTGCGGCCCTGGATACCGTTCCCCGCTGGTATTTCGTCGCGGGAGTGATCAGCGTGTTCGTGGTCGGGACCAATACTTTCCTCATCCCCCGCATTGGCGCCATCAATTTGTTCGTGATCGTGTTGAGTTTACAGTTGATTTC
Source organism: uncultured Pseudomonadota bacterium (assembly GCA_964583525.1). Classification (GTDB taxonomy): domain Bacteria; phylum SAR324; class SAR324; order SAR324; family JACQKK01; genus CAZOXD01. The sequence continues at coordinate 7,737 of CAZOXD010000008.1, read as the reverse complement.
CCGTTCGGTGATTTCCCATTTCGGCTGGCTGGAATCACCGGTGAGTTCCATCACCTGGATCAAGGCGGCAGGCAGTGTATTGCTGATCGTGGGGGCGATTCTGGTGGTGCGGGACTGACGGGTGGGAAGACCGATTGGATTCCCGGAGTCATACCCGATTTGGTGCGCTTCCACCGGAACGGGGGTCGAAAAGTGGCAGGGGTGTTAATGGATGGTGGGAGGAGCCGTATCCCCGCCTTCCTCCTCCTGTTCCTCCTCCTGTTCCCCCTCCAATTCCACCGTATCCATCTCATCCCCGTAGAGGCTGGTGAGAATCATCCTTTGATAGTCCTGCCCCCGTTCCTGGAAATCCTCAATGGACTGGCAGTAGATGGGGCCCGTGGTGCTGGATTGCGTGATGCGGATCATCTTCAGGCGCACCATCTCCAGCAGGGCGATAAAGGTCAGGATGATATTGGCCCGGTCGGTATCGTCTGCAAAAAAGTCGGTCATGAATAAATCCTTGCGCCCTGCGAGAAGCTCGAACATTGCGGCAACCTTGTCCTCGATCCGCTCCCGTTCGGGAATGATGTGCAACTCAGCCACTGTTTCGGCACGTTCCAGAGCCTTGCGGAAGGCTTCGATGAGGTGAAACAGCGAGACCTCTTCAAATTCCTGATCGCCTTCAGCGGGGGGTGACGGCTCGTCCGGCGCCTGTCTGGGGAACACGTCCCTTCCCAGCATGTCCCGCCCGGCAATTTCCACGGCAGCCTCCTTGAATTTCTGATACTCCTGCAGCCGCAGCAACAACATTTCCTCCAGGGTTTCCGGATCCAGCTCCTCCTCGTCCCCCACCTCCTTAGGCAACAGGGTTCTGGATTTAATCCAGACGAGGGTTGCCGCAATGGCCAGGAATTCCCCCCCCTGGTCCAGATTCAAATCCTGGATTTGCTCCAGATAGGCCAGATAGGGTTTCGTCAGTTCGGAAAGACGTAATTCCTGGATGTCCAGCTCCTGCTTGCGTACCAGATGAAGCAACAGATCCAAAGGTCCGTCGAAATAGGGCAGGTTGACTTGAAGCGGGTCGTACATGGCGCGGCCTCCTCCGTGATGCCGTGTAGTCGGGATCGACACGGTAAAGTCCCGGAATTTGGCGGAGCCGTGCCCCCGCCCAAGCCCGGAACGATGTTTTACATCCCATTCGTTTTACGGCGCATTCGCGCCTTCTTCTTCGCTTTTGTCTTTTTTATCCTCGTCCTTTGGTGGTTCCGGACGTGGCGGCAGGCCAAAGGATTTCCGCAACAGGTCTCCTGTTTTGACCTTTGGCGCCGTTACTTCGTCAAATCGTTGATGCACCCTTCTTGTGGATTCTTCCAGTTGTTCGCGGGTGGATATGATCCTGGGCCGGATGAAAACGATCAGGTTGATTTTCTCGATTTGTTCGCTAGTCGATTTGAACAACCACCCGATCAGTGGGATATCGCCCAGACAAGGCACCTTGGTTTCGGTCTCGACCACCTGATCGTGAATCAATCCGCCAATGGCCATGGTGGTATTGTCGTCCACCACCACCTGGGTGTTGATCTTGCGCTTGAGGGTCGTAATCGCGGTCTGGGTGCTGCTCGTCAAGGCTTGCTTGGCCGCGATACTGCTGGATTCCTGTTTGATCAGCAGCCGAACCTTGTTTTTCCCGGTGATCTGGGGAGTGATGGAGAGAATGATCCCCACGTCCTTGAACTCAAATTCCGTGGTCGTCTGAAGCTGGTTGTTGGTCGTGGTCTTGGTGGAAACCGGGACCACCTGCGAGACGTTGATTTCGGCTTCCTGGTTGTTGAGGGTCAGCAATTGCGGATTGGCCAACACGTTCAGATCCTGGTCCTGTCTGGTGGCCTGGATAAAACCCGAAAAGGAGGTGAATTTTTCCCCCGAGAAGGTGATTTGATCGCCGATAATTCCAATGGCGGATCCGGTCCCCGCGGCCAGGGCGCCTTCAAGGGAACGCGGTGTGCTATCCGGAAATCCGCCGCCCACGATTCCGTTTTCCACTTCTCCCGTGGCCTGCCACCGCACACCCAGGTTGAGGCTCTTCTCCAGGGTCATCTCCATGATCAGGACTTCCACGTAGACCTGGGGCCTGCGAACATCCAATTGGGCGACCATGGAGGCAAGGGTATCCAGCACCTCGCTGGGGCCGAACATGATTATCGCATTGGTGGCCTTGTCCGCCGTAATGGTGGCCTTGGACACTTGAGCCCGGGAAGCTCCACCCTGCGGGCCTTTTACCCCTTTGCCCGGCGTTTTGATATTGATGTCCTTGAGAATCTTTACCAATTCAGTGGCATCTGCGTGTTCCAGGTGGATTACCCGGACGCCTTTTTCCTGTACAACGCCGGGAATATCGAGGGTGGCGATGATTTCCTTGAACTTCTCCAACAATCGCGGCGGGCCCACCAGGATCAGAGTGTTGGTGCGTTCGTCCGCAACGACCTTGACCTGACCCTTTCTACCCGCTGCTGTGGCCCTGGAGCGGGCGGTTTGCCCCCCAGGGGCCCGCCTGGCGGTTCTTACCTGGGGCAGGGTGCCTCCGAGAGCGGTAAGAATTGGAGCCAGTTTCTTCGCCGAAGCATGCTTAAGGGAAAGAACGAAGAACACCACATCCGCCGGCGGAACATCCATCTCTTTGACAATGGCCATGATGCGCCGGATGTTCGATTGCGTGTCGGACAGCACCAGGATATTTCCCGGTGCGTACACCGCCAGCCCGGCGCTTTTTGAGATCAATGGCGTCAAGGCCGCCCGCACCTGATTCGCATCGGCATACTGGAGGGGAATGATCTGTGTGAGGAAGAAGCCTTCTCCCTTCACGCCTTTCTTGTCCTGGCGGGTCGGGGAGGGAAGCCTGGGCGCATCCTGGGTGGGAACGACCTGCACCAGGGGACTTCCGGGACGTTGAATGGTCGTATAGCCGTGCATGGCCAAAACGGTTTCAAATATCTTCTTGGCGTCCCTCTTGGTGAATTTCTTCGGAGAAATCAAGGTGATGTTGCCCCGAATCTTGGTTTCGTCCCACACCATGGCGATGCCCAGGGTTTGGGACATGATGGACAGGAAGTTGGCGATGTCCACATTTTTGAAATTCATCTCGATCACGGCCCGCTGCCGGCGGGATTTTTTTTGGGCATACGAATCCGCTGCAACGAGATGAAGGACCACCAGGCAGAATAATGCGGCCACGATCCATCGAACCACGGCTCGATCCAGGATGCGGCTTACGCGATGTCCTTCGGGCATGCGTTGGTGCTCACGATGAAAAATTTTTGATTCTGGCAAGTCCGTACTTTCCAACGGAATGATATCGTAACAATTCGCCATAAAAGAAGAAATGCAATTTTGCGGTCCATCCATCCACACCGCTTCCATCCATACCGCTCCTCCCCCTCTTTCGTCCACCCTTGCCTCAGCCTTCTTTTGCATGATCCGGCCGGTGGCGGGAAGCCATCCATTCTGCGCGTTCGAAATCGGTTTCGGTTGTGATTTTAAAATTATCCACCTCCCCTTCAACATATGCGGGGGTTACCCCCAACGCTTCCACCAGTTGTCCATCGTCGGTGGCATCGCTGCCCCTTTTGGCGCCTTCACGATGACCCTCGTAGAGGGTTTCCCAATGAAATCCCTGAGGGGTCTGGGCCAGGAACAACCGGGAGCGGTCCAAGACCCGGCTGGATCCCTCATCGATCTGGCGCACCGTGTCCGTGACGGGGAGCACGGGAATAACGGCTTGATGATGGCACAGTACATCCAGCACCCTTTGGATCACCCCGGACCCGGAAAATGGGCGGGCGCCGTCGTGAACCAGAACATGATCGGGTGGATCCCCATCGCCGGTTGCCAGCACCTGCAGGCCATTCCACACGGATTCCCGGCGGGTCTTGCCACCTTCGATCCAGGGGAGAATCCCGGCCCTCTCCTTCTTTCCCGGGAACGCCTTGTCGAACAGGGGGAATTCCTCCCGGGGAACGATGATGGCGATCTTCTCGACCCCCGGGATTCCCTGAAAGCGCTCTGCGCTCCAGCGGATGATCGGTTTTCCCGCCAGTGGGCGCAACACCTTATTGCCGCCATCGTTCATGCGGGTGGCGGACCCGGCTGCGGGAATCACTACCACAATTCGTGGGCCCTCCCGC
>CAZOXD010000008.1:0-3474 GCA_964583525.1 uncultured Pseudomonadota bacterium | reverse complement strand
AAACCGCCCTGGCCCCAAACCGCCATGGCCAAGGCACACCCCGGCGAGGGACCCTCCCCACCCCTGTTGCGAGCTTTTCCAAATGTCAGACGTCCGAATGCGGGGTTTCAAGCAGCGCATGGAAGTACGCCATCTGGAGACGCTGATCCGGGAACGCGTGCATCCCCTCGGGGCTGAACCCGTTGCCCTCGGCGATGCAGGAGGGCGGATTCTTGCCGAAGCAATCGTTTCCGGCGTCAATGTTCCCGCGTTTCCGCGTTCCGCCATGGACGGCTATGCCTTGAAATCCAACGAGACCTTCGGCGCGGGGCAATACAACCCCCTGACTTTCAAGGTGGTGGGAGAGGTCACCCCGGGGAGGATCTTTCCCCAAACAGTCGGCGCCGGAGAAGCGGTGCGCATCATGACCGGCGCCCCCATTCCCGCAGGTGCGGACGCGGTGCTGATGGCGGAATACACCAGCGAGAGCGATGGCATCATGACCGCCATCGATGCGGTTCCTCCCCACAAGCACATCGGCCGCATCGGTGAGGACATCAAGGAGGGAGACGAGGTATTCCGCAGCGGCCGCAGATTGCGGGCCCAGGACCTGGGCGTGCTGGCCTCCATCGGGGTGCCGGAGGTTGCGGTGCGGAAAACCCCTACCGTGACCCTGCTCATTACCGGGAACGAATTGCTCAAACCGGGGGAAATGCCCAGAGACGCGATGATCGTGGACTCCAATTCTCCCATGCTCAAATCCCTCATCGAACGCGACGGCGGGGCGGCAGCGGATATCCGCCACCTCCCGGATGACCGTGAGGTGATCCGCGATTCGCTTCTCAACGCGCCTGGGGATATCCTGGCCACCACCGGCGGCACCTCCGTGGGCGTGGAGGATCATGCCCCCACCCTGATCGAGGAGGAGGGGGAACTGCTTGTGCACGGAATCGCCATGCGCCCCTCGGCTCCGACCGGCTTTGGATGGGTGGCCGGACGCCCGGTATTCCTGCTGCCGGGAAATCCGGTGTCCTGTCTGGCGGCCTACGATTTCTTCGTGGGCCTGGCCCTGCGCCGGATGGCGGGAAGGGACGAGGCGTGGCCCTACCGGCCGGTGAGGATGCCCCTGCGGGACCGCATTTCCTCCCAGATCGGGCGGGTGGATTATGCGCGGGTGAAGGTGGAGGAAGGCCAGGCAGTGCTGCTGGCCACCAGTGGCGCCTCGGCGCTGAGCACCACCACCAAGGCCGATGGCTTCGTCGTGGTTGAGCAAAACTCGGAAGGCATGCCCGCCGGAGAAACCGTTCAGGTCTGGCTCTACGATTGAGTGAACGAGGTTCTCCATTTCCGCCCTGGTACTTTCGTGTCGAAAGTTCGCGCAATGGAGGTTGATTACAATCATGTTGAATAACAATGAGATAAACCGGAAACTTCTGACGCGAAATTCTGCCATAAAGCAATAGTAAGCCGGGATCGAATTGCAGAGGGAACTTGGCACAACAACAATTCCTGACCGTTACCAGCGCGGAGGATACCCACCGTATCTTCAGGGAAGCCGTGCGCCCCGCGCCCTTGGGTGTGGAGGAGATTCCCCTGAGCGAAGCGCTGGGCCGGGTGCTGGCAAACAATGCGGTGTCCAAGGTGGATGTGCCCTTCTTCGACCGCAGCAACGTGGATGGCTACGCCCTGCGCGCGGAGGACACCTTCGGGGCGGAGGAAACCGAGCCCCTCTTTATCGCACTGAGCGACGAGGTCATCCACACCAGCGTGGTGCCCAGGATCGAAATTACCGCCGGGATGGCCTCCCCCATCGCCACTGGAGGGGTGATCCCCCGGGGCGCGGACGCGGTGATGATGGTGGAGCACACCATTCCCCGGAACGGAGGAATTCTGGTGCACCGCTCCGTCTCTCCCGGCAACGCCATCAGCTTCGCCGGCACCGATATCGCGGCTGGGGAAATCGTGCTCCACAAGCGGATGCTGCTCACCTCCCGGGAAACGGGCGTGCTGGCCGCCATCGGGTTCGACAAGGTGCCGGTGTACCGCAAGCCGCGGGTGGGCATTCTTTCCACCGGGGATGAAATTATCGCCCCGGGCGAAGCGATGTCCGTCGGTAAAATTTACGATTCCAACGCCACCATCATCTCCGATGCGGTGCGCGAGGCGGGCTGCAACCCCGTGAAGTTGGGCATCGTGCCGGACGACCGCGGGAAAATCCGCGCCGCCCTGGAAAAAGCCATCGTGGATTGCGACATGGTGCTGCTCTCCGGCGGCACCAGCAAAGGGCAGGGCGATCTCAATTACGAGGTGGTGGAAGAAATCGGGGATCCGGGAATTCTCGTCCATGGCGTGGCGCTCAAACCGGGCAAGCCGCTCTGCCTGGCCCTGATGGGGAATACCCCCCTGGCCATTCTGCCCGGGTTTCCCACTTCCGCCGTGTTCACCTTTCACGAATTCATCGCGCCGGTGCTGCGGCTGATGGCGGGGCTTGGCGAGGAGGACCCCCAACGGGTGCGGGCCACCCTGCCCATGCGGGTCAATTCCGACAAGGGCCGCACGGAATTCCTGCTGGTCAATCTGGTGGAGGGAGAGCAGGGATTATCCGCCTATCCCATCGGAAAGGGGTCCGGATCGGTGACCACGTTTTCCAAGGCGGACGGGTTTATCTCCATCGAGCGCAACGCCGAGTACGTGGAGCGCGGGGAGCCCGTCTCGGTGACGCTGATCGGACAGGAGCTTTCCCCGGCGGACCTGATCGTGATCGGCTCCCAATGCGTGGGGCTGGACTATCTGCTCAGCCGGATGAGCGAGCAGGGATGGCGGGTCAAGTTCATCGCCGTGGGCAGCCAGGGCGGGCTGACCGCAGCCAAACGCGGCGAATGCGACCTGGCCGGAATGCACCTGCTGGACGAGAAGAGCGGCCAATACAACGCGCCCTTCCTGGACGATTCCCTGCGCCTGGAAAAAGGCTATGGCCGCAAGCAGGGACTGCTCTTCCGCAGCGATGACGAACGCCTGGCGGGACTTACCCTGGAGGACGCATTGGAAAAGGCGCGCACCGACCCCGGCATCCGGATGATCAACCGCAACCGGGGCAGCGGCACGCGGGTGCTGGTGGACCAGTTGCTGAAAGGGAGCCGCCCCCCGGGATTTCCGGTGGAGGCCAAATCCCACAACGCCGTCGCGGCGGCGATTGCCCAGGGACGCGCGGACTGGGGGGTCGCCATCGAGCATGTGGCCGCGCAGTTGGGGCTGGGCTTCCTGCCCATCGTGGATGAGGAATACGATCTGGCCATGCCCAAAAGCCGGCTGGAGCGCCCTCCCGTCCAGGCCTTCCTGAAATTACTGAGGGAGCCTGAAACCCGGGATGGCTTGCAGGCGCTGGGGATGTCGGTGCCGGAGCGGACATGACTAGAAACAGTCTCAAAAATACGTGTGCATCGCGCACTTCGAGACGCTCGCTTCGCTCGCTCCTCAGCAACGCGGTTAAGAAAG
>CAZOXD010000007.1:61563-64897 GCA_964583525.1 uncultured Pseudomonadota bacterium | reverse complement strand
CCGAACAGGGCCAGCAGGGGCCAGTCCTTCCACCGGGGCAGGGGCATCCGGGTGGCCAGAGCCCAACCCGCCAGGATCGCTGCGCCGGTCACGGTGCGCAACACCGACATGGAAAGAGGGTCGTATTCACGCAAAACGAACCGGATGGTGGGAAAATTCGAGGACCAGCAGAGGATCGTCAGCACCACCGCGCCTGCCACTGGGGAGGAGCGCCCCAGGCCAGGGCGGAGCGTCCTTCCACCGCTCATGGGATGTTCCGGAATCGCTGATTGGCTCCGCTGGGATCGATCATGGATTCGCTTGCATGAATGCCGAAGGAAACCGTATGCGATGAACGGCGTCCAGGATTGCCGGAAGGGGCTACCAGCAGAAGCCTAGGGGATTGGCGAGGAAATTGCGAATAGGGAAGCCGAACCCGGCATCACTAGGGTCGCCAGACCGCGCCCTGGGGATAGTGGGCGTGGAATCGTCCCACCAGAATCGGGTTGTAGAGCAGCGGGGCCAGTTTTTTCCCTTTCAGCGGCCCGGCTTGCGCCTCGCCGGTGAGCCAGTTCCAGCGGCTTTCCGTTTCCGCGTCGGCCAGCAGGCGGTGCCCGCGTTGGGTGCGTTCTTCCGTGACCCGGAATGTCAGCACGCGCCCCGGAAGTTCGCCTTGGGCAAAAACCAGCCGCCGGTTCCAGGCGGTGGCGGTGCCTTCCTTCTCAGAATAGAAAACCAGCAGGGAGACCTTGCCGAAACGGTCGTTGACCACCGGGCGGCGCCGCAGGTCGCGAAACGTGTAGAGCTTGGCCTGGAAACGCACCACCACGGCCAGGCCGATGTCCCGGGCGCCGCGAATGCCGTTGTAGGTTCCCATGAAGCCTCCCCGCCGGTATCCCGGCAGCACCAGGCTGCCGGGGTGGGCGGCTTTCCAGTTCTCCCAGGTGGTGACCGTGGAGGGCATGAAGGTCAGGCGCTTGCCTTTGAGCGGGCCGTGCCTGGCCTCCCCCGTGACATGCACCCACAGGGAGCCGGTGCCCCGGTCGTACATTACGAACGAGTTCTCATAGAGGATTCCCGCGTGACCGAAGCTGAGCACCCGGCCCTCCAATTCCCGGCGATACACGATCGCCGATTGGCAGAGCGGTCACCAGGAGATGGCGATGGGAACGCCGCCGATGGTGTCGTTGCCCAACTCGTGGACGCCCATGATGGTGATGGGGTAGGCCTTGGCCTCGCCGCCGTGCGCAATCCCTATCACCGCATCGCGCGGGTAGACTGTCCCCTCCTCCTCGGCCTGGGCGCCCGGAATCAGCCGGGGATTGTCGAAGACGGGAAAGGCGTCCCTCGAAACGGCCTGGTATCCGAAGGGCGGGCTCTCGCAGGAAGCGGCGGAAACCAGCGAGAGCAGCAGCGCCAGGGAGAGCAGCAGCACTGGAATGGCCGGCGGGAGATAGCCGGGGCGAAAGGGGGGAAGAGTCATGGTGAATCCGCAGGAGAACGCCCGGATAATCCGATTCGGGAACGGGGATATTCCCGATTCAACCCTGAAACGGTGCGGATTTCGGTAGGGGAGCCTACATAGGGGGAACTTCACCCCCGCAAGACCATCCGGAGGCGCCTGATCATTTCCCTGGTATTATTGCATTATTTCCCCGGCAAGGGATGGGCCAGGAACCATTCCTGGCAGGCTGCGACTCCGGAGCCGAAGGTCAGCTCCACCCCCATTTTGCGGAGCACCATCTCGGTTCCGGCCAGGGTGGCCAGTACTTCCAGATCGTTCATGTCTCCCAGGTGGCCGATGCGGAAGACGCGTCCCTTGAGCGGCCCCAGGCCGTTGCCAAGGGAAAGCTCGAACTCCCGTTCGCTTAGGATGAGCAGCGCATCGCCGTCGATTCCCGCGGGCAGCTTGACGGTAGTGAGCACGTTGGATTCCGCCTCCGGGTGCTCGGCCAGCACTTCCAGGCCCCAGGCCCGCACTCCGCGGCGCACGCCTTCGGCCATGCGGGCGTGTCGGGCGAAGACCCGCTCCAGGCCTTCCTCCAGCAGCATATCGGTTGCCTCTCGCAATCCGTGCAGCAGATTGGTGGCGGGAGTGTAGGGGAAGAATCCCTCGGCGTTGCGGGCGATCATGGGCCCCCAGTCGAAGTAATGACGGGGAGAGCGGGCATTCTCCCGCGCCGCCAGGGCTTTTTCGCTTACGCAGAGAATCCCCAGACCCGGGGGCAGCAGTAATCCCTTCTGCGAGCAGGAGACGGCCACGTCCACCCCCCACTCGTCGAAGCGGAAATCGGCGCATCCCAACCCGCTGACGGTATCCACCAGCAGCAGGGCGGGATGCCCGGCGCGCTGCATGGCCTCGCGGATGGCTGCGATATCGGGGGTGACGCCGGTGGAGGTCTCGTTGTGGATCGCCAGCACCGCCTTGATGTCGTGGCCAGGGTCCCCCCGCAGCTTTTCCTCCACCAGGGAAGGTGGGATGGTGCCGCCCCAATCCAGTTGCACCTTTTCGACATCGAAGCCGTGCTGATCCGCCGTGCGGGCATACCCGGCGCTGAACTCCCCGATCACGAAGGCCAGCACCCGGTCGCCGGGGGAAAGGGTGTTGACCAGGGAGGATTCCCAGGCTCCGGTGCCGGAACTGGGGAAAACGAGGGGTGTGCCGCCCTTCGTCTTGAAGATCGTGGCCAGCCTGGGCAGGAGTTCCCGGGTCATTTCAGCGAATTCGCTGCCCCGATGATTGATCACCGGCCGGTCCATGGCCTTGAGCACCCGCAGGGGCACGTTGGAAGGCCCCGGAATCTGGAGGAAGTGTCGCCCTGGCATGAAAGGAGGCTTTTCGCTGGGAGGTTGAAAGGAAGTGATTGGCGCCATCGCATCCCGGAGCCAGTAGTACCACGGCTCCCCAAGGGCTTCAATTCCGCTGGAAGTCTTCACACACCCGGCCCGATCCCGCACCATTCCCGGTACGGGTTAATTTTCAACCTCCTCAACTTTTCCCGGATTTTCCCGCTAAGGAAGACAAGGGGTGTCTTCATTCGCGAGGGCTGGGAATGATGGAGTTTGCCAGATTCTGGAACCACATGCGGTGGGCGGGCCTCGCCGCGCTCTTGCAGGGGGCGGGCCTGCTGGCCCTGGCCTGCCTGTCTGCCGTGGGGGTGGCGCACGGGCAAGTCTTTTCACCCGAACAGGCGGCCATCAACCATTTCTCCTTTGTCAGTCTCTCTCTCTCCCAGATCGAGGACAACAAGCGCACGGTCGATACGGGAGGGGTGCTGGAAATCAGCGAGGAGGAAACCAACCGGGTGCGGTTTCTGGCCAGCATCAAAACGGAAATCGGCCTGGGACTGGGCGG
>CAZOXD010000007.1:47812-61463 GCA_964583525.1 uncultured Pseudomonadota bacterium | reverse complement strand
GGGTTCAGCCGTCCTCCTTCTTCTTTTCGATTCTGCCGCCGCGGCCCCCCAGATCGATATTGAGGGCTTTCATGATGGTCTCCGCCTGATCGCGGGGCACCTGGGAGATGAACTTGAGCGCCCGGGCCAACCGCATCCCCAGTTCGGTCATGATGACCCGGGAAACCGAAGGGAAGTCATCCAGCAATTGCAGGAAGAAGCTTTTCTCGATGCGCAGCACGTCCAATTCGGTAAAGGCGCGGATGGTGGCGGTGCGGGGGACATCGCAGAGCACGCCGATTTCGCCGAAGATTCCGTTCCGCCCGATGGCCGCGACCGGGAGGGGGCCACTGGCTGTTTCGATCACCACCTCCGCTTCTCCGCCGATAATGACATAGATGGAGTCGGTGGCATCCCCCTCCATGATGGCGATTTCTCCGGGGCTGTACCGAAGCCGCTGGGAGGCGAACGCGATCAGCTTCAGCTTGGACTCCTCGATTTCGGCAAAAAGGGGAAGCTCCTTCAACAGCCGCATTTCCTCTATCAGACTCATGTCTTCCTCAGCTGTGTGTTCGTTCCTGCTCCAACAATTCGGAAAAATAGGTGCCGGGCCGATCCAGATCGCTAAAGCTACCCTGCTCCACCAATTCTCCGGCGCGCATCACCAAGATGTGATCGAATGGCTCCGCCAGGGTGGGGTACTTGAGGGCGAAGATCACTCCGCGATCCTTGAATTCCTCCAACAGGGCGGAAAGAATTTGTTGCCGCTCGCTTCCGTCCAGCCGTGAAATCAGGTGGTACAAAACCAGAATATCCGGCTTTTTCAAAATGCAGCGGGCCAACCCCACTTTCTGGCGGGCGGGATTCGACAGAATCATGCCCCCGGTGCCGACCCGCGTGGAAAGACCCGCATCGATCACCGCTTCGAACATGCCCCGTTCCTCGATCACCTCATGGAGAATTTTTCCGATCACCGTGGACGCGTGGGGCTTCCCGTGGGCCAGTTTGCCAAACAGGATGTTGTCCTGGATGGAGGCGGTGGCGTTGAACCGGTCGGGATCGAAAAAGTCGATCTTCTCCTTGAGCTCCTCTGGGAGCTCCCGCGCGAAAATGGCCCGTGCGGTGAGGATTTTCGCCTCGATTTCCTCGTCGATCAGCGACAACCGGTGCCGGGTGGTCACCATTTTGAACGTGGGGGCGATCAATTGGGTGCGTTCCTCCTCGCTCAAATCGCCGAAGCTCTCCCCTCCCTCCAGCCTGGAACACAGGGCCTGGAAGCGCGGGAGTTCATCGATATCCAGGAAGCTGAATTGTTGGTAGTTCTGGTTTCCCCCTTCCATATCGGAGAACAATTCCACCATCAGGGAAGCGACCTTGTATCCGATTTCCACCAGATCCTCTTCCAACCCGGCCTTTTTCAGCACTGCGCGCACGAAGGGATGCCGTGCGGAGGCATCCCCGCTGAATTCGCCCCCAACCGGAGTGCCGAACATGAGATTCTCGATCAGCGAAGCGTTGCGATTGTATTTTTCGGATTCGAAGGGTTCCACGTATCCCTCGTTTTTCGGATCGGCGAGTCTCTTCCGCAAGTCCTTCCTGGCGTCCAGCACCTTTCCCACGAACTCCGGGTGTTCCTTGACGTCGATGGTTCCCTGCAGCCCAAATTGGAAGACCTCCTCGTCCAGGTTGACGATGCGCAGGATACGCACCAATTCCCGCGTCAATTCCTCCCCGCCATTGATGGAGATCGACTGAAAGTCGATCCACTCTGCATTGATGTCGAAAAGGGAGTTCCCGGACAGGGCGGATTCCCGGCGCCGCCACTCCTCATGCTTGCTGTGCTGGCCGTCATCCTCCGGATCGGCGACCGGGCGGTGCTTGAGGCTGAAAAAGAGATTGTCTCCCAGGGTGCCGGAAAAGATATAAGGCTGGGAGCCGGAATAGGAGATCCGTCTCCCCGTAACGGCCTCGGTGAAGCTGCGGGCGTCCATGTCGTCGAACTTGAGCTGTCCCTTGGAATGATCCAGCACCCTGGCCAGGATCATGGTCAAACTCAGCTTTTCGTTGCCGCTGGGACCGACGATCGCCGTGTGCTTGCTGAGATCGAGTTGTATGGAAAGCGCCTCGAACACCGGGTTGTCGTTGTCGTCGGTGTAGGTCAGGCCCGATGCGGACACTTTCCCCAGCAGGGGGTTTTCCAAATCCTGATCGGCGCTGATGAATTCCTCGGACAACAGACCGGCCGGTTCGAATTGGGAGATCACCTGCTGGTATTTTACCCGCGCTTCTTCCTTTTGCTGGTAATAGTTCAGCATTTCCTTCCAGGGGGCGTACATGTCCTTGTAGGCGCCGATCATGGCCACCAACCCCCCCAGGGAGAGCTTCCCGGTAATCACCATGTACCCCCCGGCCAGGTAGAAGAAGAAGGGACCGATTTGCGCCAGGAAATTGTTGAAGAACTTGATGAAAAACTTCTTTTTGAACAGGTTGTAGCGCAGTGCGAAAGTATTCCCCAGACGGGCGGAGTACTCGGCCAGTTCGTATTGGGTGACCGCATGGCTGTGAATTTCCTGGGCGCCGGACATGGTCTCGCCGATGCGCGCCGACAGGGAGCGCACCATCTGCACACGCTTCGCCTCCAGCGCGTTCACCTTCACTTGCAGTTTGGGGATCAGATAGATTTGCAGCGGGTAGAGGGCCATGGAAGCCAGGCCCATCATCCAGTTTTCTACAATCAGGAAGGTGAGGGAGGTCAGCAGGATGCCCCCCTGGAACGCAGGAAGGGAAATGCTTTCCCCCATGAACTTGCCGAGTTTTTCCACCTCCTGGGTCACCATGGAAACCACTTCGCCCTGGGAAATCCGGTTGAACGCCGGCAGGGGAAACCGCATCACCCGGTTGATCAGGTCGTAGCGCAGCCGCCGCAGAAGCCGCTCCCCCACCATGCCGCGGTAGACGTTGATGGTGAACTTGATCCCGCCTCCGGCCAAGACCACCAGCAAAAAGCCGAAGCAGAGCACGACCAGATATTCCAATTGGGTGATCCTGTACCATCCCACGATGCGGGTGCCAGGTCCCAGGCTGATGGCATCGTTGATGATCAGTTTGGGAATGGTGAAGCCAATATAAATCAGGGGGTAACTGGTAAATATGAGCAGGAGCAGAAGAATCTGCTGCTTATAACTGTGCGTGAGAATGTATTTGTAAAGCGATTTTTCCACAGCGAGCACCTTCCTTTGAACGGAACCGGGGCAATTGGCGGATTATGCCGAATCATTCAGGATCCGGAATCCAGGTCCAATAAAGTTTCCGCCTCATGCATGCCTGTTACAGCAGGAGATAACCCCCGTGAGACGATTGAAGCCAATAGATTGAAAACCCCAACCAATCCGATGGTTTTACCGGCTTGATTCGGAATGCTGGATTACAAAACTGTGTATCACAAAATCCACGGATCGAAAGAAAAAAACCGTGTTAAGAGCAGAGAGCTTGGCCCGGAGGGCGGGAGGCGGATTCCCAACCCTACTCGTGCGCCGTGTCCAGAGCCTGACGAATGTCCGCGAGCAGATCCTCCCCGTCCTCCACGCCCACCGAGAGGCGGATCAGGGAATCCCGCAGGCCGCTGGCCTCCCGCACCTCCCGGGGAATGGAGGCGTGGGTCATGTTCGCCGGGTGCTCGATGAGGGATTCCACGCCTCCCAGGCTTTCGGCCAATGCGAACACATGGGTGGATTCGCAAAAGCGTTTGGCCCGTTCCAGGCTGTCGTCCGCCAGTTCGAAGGAGACCATTCCCCCGAATCCCTTCATCTGCCGGGATGCCAGGGCGTGTTGGGGGTGGCTGGGCGAACCGGGATAGTATACCCGGCCCACGCGGGGGTCTTCCGCCAAGGCTTCAACCATCCTCTGGCCGTTCTGGCAATGCCGCTCCATGCGCAGGTGCAGGGTTTTGGTGCCGCGCAGCACCAGGAAGCAATCCAGCGGCCCCGGTACTCCTCCCGCCGCGTTCTGGAGGAAGTGCAGTTGCTCCGCCAGTTCCGCATCCCCGGTCAGCACGGCGCCGCCGATAACGTCGGAATGACCCCCCGGGTATTTGGTGAGGCTGTGCACCACCAGATGGGCGCCCAGTTCCAGGGGTCGCTGCAGGAATGGCGTGGCGAAGGTGTTGTCCACCACCACCAGGGCTCCGGCGGCCGGCCCAGTTCCGAAAGGCGGGCAATGTCCACGATCTTCATCAGGGGATTGGTGGGGGTCTCCACCCAGATCGACTTGGTGGCGGGGCTGATGACCTCTTCCACGGCCTCCGGGCTGGCCATGTCCACAAAGGAAAACTCCATCCCGAAGCGGGCGAAAACATTGGTGAACAACCGGTAGGTGCCCCCGTACAGGTCGTCGCTGGCCACCACGTGGTCCCCGGCCCGCAACAGGCGGACCACCGCATCGATGGCCGCCGAACCGCTGGAAAAACAGATGCCGTGGCGGCTCCCTCCCAGGGCGGCCAGGTTGGCCTCCAGGGCCGTGCGGGTGGGGTTGCCCGTGCGGGCATACTCGTATCCCTGGTGCTCCCCGGGGGAGGATTGAACGAAGGTGGAGGACTGGAAGATCGGGGTCATGATGGCGCCGGTGCAGGAATCGGGTTCCTGCCCGGCATGGACGGCCTTGGTGGCGATTTCATGGCGATGGATGGCTCCGCTCAGGGGGAAGTGGTGGCCTTTTCGGCCTTGAACAGGGTGAAGATCAGGTCCGATTTGGTGAGAATGGCCAGGGTATCGTCCCTGCGGCGCACCATCACCGCCTGTTCCCGGACACCCAGCATCTCCGCCAACACCTGCAGGGAGGCGTTTTCCGCCAACTCGGGATAGGGCTCCTCCATGAACTCCACCACGTTGTGGTGCCAGGCTTCCGAGTTGGTGAGCAGCAATTGCAGGAGCCGGGCCTCGTCGAGGCGGCCCAGGCATTGCTGCTCCGAGATCACCGGAATCTGGGAAATGCCGTGGGTGCGCATCAGTTCGATGGCTTGGCCGATGGTGGTGTCCGGCCCCACGGAGATCAGGCTCGTATGTTCGCGCCCTTTTTCCGCGAGAATTTCCCCGATCGCCAATTGCACCGGAGGGTCCAGATACTGGTTCTCCTTCATCCAATTGTCGTTGTAGATCTTGCTGAGATATTTGGAACCCGAATCGGGCAGGATTACGGCGATGAAGTCCTCCTCGCTGCAATCCTTGGCCAGGTTGAGGGTGGCCGCCAGGGCCATTCCGGAAGATCCGCCGGCAAAGATGCCCTCCTGCCGCGCCAGGGTTCGGGTGACATTGAACGATTCCTTGTCGTCCACCAGGTACATCTCGTCGATTACGGAGAAGTCCACGTTCTGGGGCATTTCGTCCTGACCCACCCCTTCCACCTTGTACGGGAAGGTCTCCGGCTCCTGGCCGGATTTGTAGGTCCCGTAGAAAATCGAGCCCACCGGGTCCACCCCGATGATTTTCACATGGGGCTGGTGTTCCTTGAACCAGCGGCCCATCCCCGTCACGGTTCCGCCGGTGCCCACCCCGATCACCACGTAGGTCAATTTTCCTCCTGATTGCTCCCACAGCTCCGGGGCGGTTGTCTTGTAATGGGCCAGCGGGTTGTTGGGATTATCGTATTGATTGGCGAAGAACGAGCCGGGAATTTCCCGGTTCAGCCGCAGTGCCACCTGGTGATAGCTGCGGGGGTCGTCATGGGCCACCGCGGTAGGGGTCACCACTACCTCGGCGCCCAGCCCGCGCAGGGCATCGATCTTCTCCTGGCTCATTTTGTCGGGCATGGTAAAGATGCAATGGTAGCCTCTCACGGCGGCCACCATGGCCAGCCCCATCCCGGTATTGCCCGAGGTGCCTTCGATAATCGTTCCACCGGGCTTGAGTTGCCCCTTCCGTTCCGCATCCTCCACCATTTCCAATCCGATGCGGTCCTTCACGGACCCGCCCGGACCGACGAATTCCAACTTGGCCGCAATCAGGGGCTTCAACCCCCGGGTGACCCGGTTCAGGCGCACCAGGGGTGTGTTTCCCACGGCTTCCAGTACGTTTTCACACAATTGTTCCCGCATGATTTCACCGGATATGACAGGGGGATTCCGTGGGATTCCGCGGGATACTGCTCGCATGCCCATCCTGGTATCCAGGAGGTTCCGATCCCCGTGAACGATTCCGTCCGCCCGGTCCGCCTTCACCATACAAGGCGCGGAGGGAAAACCGAAGTGATTTTCATAATGATTCCCGCCCAAGGTCATTCCAGGTTGACAGGAGGGCCGATCCGGGTCAGGTTGGTGGCGAAAGGCGGCCCCGATCCGCTATAATTGGAAATATTCATTCAAAACATCTAAGAATGGAACCCGGGCAATGTACGAATTTCAGGTATTGGCCACCTTCGCCGTAATTTCGGCGATTTATATCGGTGTGTTTCTTGCCGCGGAAAAGTTCTTCATGAAGAACGGGGAATAACCCGGAGCGAAGCACCTTCCCTGCCTTTGGGTTCCCCCTCCCGATCTGGCCCTGCACCTTTAACCTGCTGGGGCTGACCTTGCAAATCCGCCAATTCCCCCCCGCGGCTACCCCCAACCGGGCCGCCGGTTTATCCGGCGGGGGTCTGCATCCTCCGTTGAGCCGACGTCCGATATACTACGGCCCGATAACCTGCGGTCCGTTGACCCACCGTCTGTTTAACGGCCTTGCAGCGCGCCAAATCTCCCTGGCTTTGGCGGGGTTGGCGTTTCTGATTACATCCTGCGCTGCGCCCCAACCCTCCGGCCCGCTACGCCGGGTGCCCTTCCAGCCCGCCTCGTTCACGGGATTTCTGGTGTCCAGCCCCCTGCTGCCCTTCCAGGCCAGGGGGGCCGCGCAGTTCATCGTGCGGGGGAAAAAGGAAAGCGGTGAAATGCTCCTTTCGGCTTCGCGCACGGGCTCCTACCGGATCGAGTTGCTGGCGCGTTTCACCGGGTCCCTGGCCCTGGATGTTCGCTTCGACCGCCAGCGGATGATGGTGGTGAACCACGCCACGGAGTCCTACTACCTGGGACGCAACACGGCCCGGGCAAGGAGGGAGCTGTTTTCCATGGACCTGACGGTGGAGGATTTCCTGATCCTATTCACGGCCCGGGTGCTCGCAGACCGCTTCCGGAGCGGAGGTGGAATCCTGGAAGGAGGGCGCGCCACTTATAGCGAAGGGAAGGCCCGCCACACCTTTCTCCTGGACGGGAATGGCCTCCCCAGGGAGTGGATCAAGGAGGTGGAAGGCGTGCGGGTCTTCCGGGCCGTCTTCCGGGCCTACATGGAGGTTCCCAACCCACAGGGCGTTTCCCTGCGCGTACCCCGCAAGGTGCGCTTGATCGACGGGGCAGCCAAGGAGGGCGGGAGCAACGGTGGAAGCGGGGGGCTCCCACCGGCAAGCCTGGTGCTGGGAATTCGCAGCTTCACCCCCGGTGTGGAATTGGCCGTCCCCCCCTCGCCCGAGGAATTGCCGCCGGGCGTTGCGGATTATTCCCCAAATCTGCTCCCGGCGGCGCAAGGCGACGGTTGATCCGCCAGCCATTTCCAGGGATCCCCGGTTGCGCTCCCGGCAGGAATCGGTAGATTGATCAATATACGCTAAGAATTAACTGTTATATCCCCCCACCAATCTCCATCCCGGGATTTTCCCATGACGGAAAAGCAAGCGCCCCCCGGCGCGGAAGATTCCACAGAAGATTACTCTGTCTCCAAACCCGGCAACCGGCTGGCTGGCGAGAAGAGCCCTTACCTGTTGCAGCACGCACACAATCCGGTGGATTGGCACCCCTGGGGGGAGGAGGCCTTCGCCAAGGCCAGGCAGGAGGACAAGATGCTGCTGATCAGCATCGGGTACGCCACCTGCCATTGGTGCCACGTCATGGAGCGGGAGTCCTTCGAGAACGAGGAATTGGCGAAATATCTCAACGACCACTTCATCTCCATCAAGGTGGACCGGGAGGAGCGCCCGGACGTGGACAAGATCTACATGGATTCCCTTCATGCCATGGGGCAGCAGGGAGGCTGGCCGCTCAATGTGTTCACCACGCCCGACGGGCGTCCGGTGACGGGAGGCACTTATTTTCCGCCTCGGGAAATGCACGGCCGCCCCTCCTTCAGGCAGGTGCTGGAATTGCTGACCAATGCCTGGAAGCAACAACGCGGGGACCTCCACAAGAACGCCGATCTCATCACCGAGCACCTGCAAAAACAGGCGCTGCTTCCCAGCGCGTCCGGGATGCTATGGAGCCACGGGCCCAGCGAGAACGCCGTGGCGCAGTACCGGCAGGCCTATGACCGCACTCATGGCGGGTTTCTCCTCCAGCCACAGAACAAGTTTCCCCCTTCCATGGGGTTGATGCTGCTGCTCCGTCATCATGCCCGCACCGGCGATGCCAGGGCGCTGGAAATGGTGGAGGGAACACTGAAAAAGATGGTGGCCGGGGGCATCTACGATCAGTTGGGCGGGGGACTCTCCCGCTACAGCACCGATCCAAACTGGCTGGTGCCCCACTTCGAAAAAATGCTCTACGACAACGCCCTCTTTGCCCAGGCCCTGACGGAGGCGCACCAGGTCACCGGCAAGCCCATCTACCGGGCCTATGCCGAAGACGTTTTCGCCTACGTCCTGCGCGACCTCACCGGGGAGGAAGGGGCCTTTTACTCCGCCGAGGATGCCGACAGCGAAGGCGAGGAGGGGCGCTTCTACGTCTGGGAGCCGGAAGAGGTGCGCGCCCTGCTGGATGCAGAGACCGCCAAGGCAGCCATCGCCTGGTGGGATATCCGCCCCGGCGGTAACTTCGAGCACGGCCGCTCCATCCCCAACACCCCCCGGGGGTTGGGGGAGGTGGCCCGCTCCCTGGACATTTCCACGGACGAACTGGCGGAGCGGTTGCAAGGGGCCCGGGAAACCCTGCTCGCGGCCCGCTGCAAGCGCATCCGCCCCCTGCGGGACGACAAGATTCTCACCTCCTGGAACGCGCTGATGATCTCCGCCCTGGCGCGGGCCGGCGCCGCCTTTGGCGATGATGAATACGTCGCGGCGGCCAGGATGGCCGGGCGCTTTCTGCTGAAAAACATGAAGGACGGCGCAGGCCGCCTGCTGCGCCGCTACCGGGACGGCGAAGCGCGCCATAAGGGATACCTGGTCGATTACGCCACCCTGGCCGTGGCCTGCCTGGACCTGTACGAGTGCGGCTTCGAACCGGGGTGGTTCGCCGAAGCCCTGCACCTGATGCGCGAGGTCAACCGGCTCTTCCGCAACGAGGACGGCCCCTATTTCGACACCGGAAACGATGCCGAGCAGTTGCTGGCCCGCAACATGGAGGGATACGACGGCGTGGAGCCTTCCGGCAATTCCATGGCCGCCCAGGCCTTCCTGCGCCTGGAGGCCTACGGTGTCACCGAAGGGTTCGGCGAGGATGCCCGGCGCATTTTCTCGGGTTTCCACCAGCATCTGGAGCAGGCCGGGGTGAGCGTATCCGCCATGCTGACGGCCCTGGACTTCTTCCTTGGCCCCGTGCGTGAGATCGCCATCATCGGCGATCCCGCCGCCGGGGATACCCGGGCCCTGCTGGATGCGGTGCGCGGCCGGTATTTGCCCAACACCGTGCTGACCCTGTCTTCCCCGGATTTGCTGGAGGATAAGGCCGCGTTGATTCCCCTTCTTCACGGCAGGGAGGCCAGCGGCGGCCGCGCCACGGCCTACGTCTGCGAGAACATGGCCTGCAAGCTGCCCGTCCACACCCCGGAAGAACTGGCGAAGCAGTTGGGGGTGTAGCCGGACTCGGGGAAAGGGAAGCCACCGGCGCCCATGCTCTCCTGGCAAACCTTTTATTCCCGGTGCTACCATCGCAGTGGGGAGTCCCATCACCGGCCAACAATCCAAATCATTGCAAATCATCGCAAGGGAGAGCCATGAGCGATTCAAACCCTGGCAATTCGAACGTACTGGCCCTGATGGGCGTGGGGCCGGGCCTGGGCACCTCCATTCCCAAGCGCTTTGCGCGGGAAGGCTGGTCCGTGGGTCTGGTGGCCCGCAATCAGAACAACCTGGACGCAGCCCGCGCGGCGTTGGAGAAGGATGGCGCTACGAACGGAACGAACATCGTCACGGCGGTGGCGGACGGCACGGACGCCGGCCAGACCGGCTCCGCCTTCGATCGCATCCGCGAGGATATGGGCGACCCGGACGTGCTGGTCTACAATGCCGGAGCCTTCGTGCGCGGGGGCATCCTCGATCTGAGCGAGGAGGACTTCGTACGCTCCTGGGAGGCCAACTGCCTGGGAGCCTTCCTGGCGGTGCGGCAGGTGCTCCCGGCGATGGTCAAGGCCGGACGGGGCACGATTCTCCTCACCGGGGCCACCGGTTCCCTGCGTGGCGGGGCCAACTTCTCCTGTCTGGCCGTGGGCAAGTTCGGCCTGCGCGCCCTGGGCCAATCCCTGGCCCGGGAGTTCGGCCCCCAGGGCATTCACGTGGCCCACGTCATCGTGGATGGGCAGATCGCCAACCCGCGCACCCTGGAACGCTTTGCCAGCGCGGAACGGCCGGAGGATTCCTTCCTTTCCGCCGACGCCATCGCGGAAACCTACTGGCAACTGCACGCCCAGCACCCCACCGCCTGGAGCCAGGAAGTGGACTTGCGCCCCTACCTGGAGAAGTTTTGACCGGTTCCCAAGCACCTGGGTCCCTTTCACCCTCGTGTACTCCGCCCCGGAATTGTGATAGCCAAGACCCGGTGCAACGGGCCAACCACGGGAGTACAAGTCGTGGATCGGGCAGAAGAGGGGAGCATGAAGATCGAACACGTCATCAATATCGAAGACCTTCATCAGGCCGCCAAACGGCGCATGCCGAAGGTGGCCTTCGATTATTTCGAAGGGGGCGCGGAGGACGAGGCCGGGCTGGCGCGCAACAAGGAGGCCTTCCGGGACCACCGGCTGCTGCCGCGCTACTTGGTGGACGTCTCGCACATCGACCAGTCGACGACTATCTTCGAGCGCACATATGCCAGTCCCTTCGGGATCGCGCCCACCGGCGTGGGCGGGCTGCTGCGGCCCGGCGCGGACCTGATGGTGGCCCAGGCCGCCGCCGAAGCAAACATCCCCTACACCCTCTCCGGGCTCAGCACGACCCGGCTGGAGGAAGTGGCCCAGGCCGCCCCCGAGCACGCGTGGTTCCAACTCTACGGATCGAAGAACCGGTCGTTCTCCGAGGATATGATCCGCCGGGCGGACGATGCGGGCTACCAGGCGATGATGTTCACCGTGGATGTGCCGGTGGTCTCCAAGCGCGAGCGCGAGATGCACAACCGCTTCGGCCAGCCCCGCCTGCCGCTGCGGCTCTATCTTGAGGCACTGCGCCACCCTGCCTGGTTGCTGGAATACCTGCGCAACGGGCTTCCCTACTTCGCGAACTGGGCGCCCTACGGAGAGAAAGGCGCCTCCGCCAAGCAGCTCATTCAATTCATTGGCTCACAATTCCCGGTTGGCGACCACACTTGGCGCGATCTGGAAAACTTTCGCCGCATCTGGCCTCACAAGCTGGTGATCAAGGGGTTGATGCATCCCGAGGACGCCCGCCGCGCCGCCGAGGTGGGCGTGGAGGGCGTGGTGGTGTCCAACCACGGCGCCCGGCAACTGGATTCTGCCCCCTCGCCACTGGAGGTGCTCCCCGCGTTTCGCGCAGCGGTGGGAGACCGGATGACCGTCATGATGGACAGTGGAGTGCGGCGTGGCTCGGACATAGTGATCGCCAAGGCGCTTGGTGCGGATTTTATCCTGGTCGGCCGCCCGGCCGTTTACGGCGTCGCCGCCTTCGGTCTGCCCGGCGCCCGCAAGTTCATCGATATTCTCCGCAACGAAATCGAAATCACCCTAAAACAGATCGGCTGCCCGAACATCAACAGCCTCGGCCCGGAATTCCTCCTCCACGGCGGCAAGGCCCCCGCGCCCGTCCAGGGGGCAAAGTCCCCGCTGCCGGAGTGATAGGGACAGTGATGGGGACGGGGAATGACGGGAGTGGGAAGGCTCAAAATCGTTGCATCAGCCTGTCAGAAGGGGAATCGCGAGACCTCGAGCGATTCACATTCCTTTGCAATGGGTGCAATCGCCTCGAATGCAATATCTGCGGCGCTTACGAGTCGCTCACCTTGCATTTGCCATGGGCAAAACCCCGCATTTGCCATGGGCAAGACTCCGCCGCCGGAGGAACCAAATAACAAGCCTTGAGTGAATTTAAACCGCCCGGTTGCGGTATGCGGCGCGAGGGGGCAAGGTGATCCGAAATTATTCCCCCCATCCACCTTGGAATCGCATGAGCAAAATCACCGGCAGCAAGACCACCGGCAAAAAAACCACCCTGGCCTGGGCCGATGAGGTCAAGAAACGCGAGGAATCCCTGATTGCTCTGCGGCGGGACTTTCACCAGCACGCCGAATTGAGCTTCCAGGAATACCGCACCGCGGAAATCGTCGCCGAGCGTCTCAACGCCGCCGGGCTGGAGGTGCGCACGGGTATTGCCGGTACCGGCGTGGTGGGCGTGCTCCATGGGGATCGGGACGCCGGGACGCCGGGCAACACCATCGCCTGGCGGGCGGACATGGACGCCCTGCCCCTGGAGGAGCTTCCCGACCTGCCCTTCAAATCCACCAATCCCGGCGCCATGCATGCCTGCGGGCACGACGGCCACACCGCCATCGCCCTCACCGTGGCCGAGATCCTGGCCGCCCGCCGCGACCAGCTGACAGGAACGGCTGTGTTCATCTTTCAGCCGGCGGAGGAGGTTACCGGCGGCGCCAAACCCATGATCGAGGCCGGCGTATTGGACAATCCCCGGGTGGACAAGGTGTTCGGGCTGCATCTGACCACCCTGCTCCCCGCCGGGAAGGTTTCCATGCGTTCAGGCGCCGTGCTGGCTTCCTCGGACTTCTTCGACATCGAGGTGAAGGGCATGGGCGGTCACGGCGCCTTTCCGCACCTGTCGGTGGACCCCATCACCGCGGCGGCCCATATCCTGATCGGCATGCAGGACCTGGTCTCCCGGGAAATCTCCGCTCAGGAATCCGCCGTGATGACCGTGGGCGAGATCAAGGCCGGCAACAAGCACAACATCATCCCGGAAACCGCCGTGATGCGCGGCTCCATCCGCGCCTTCGAGCAGACCGTGCGGGACCAGTTGGTGGAGCGGCTGGGCGCCTTCGCCTCGCGCATTGCCCAGGCCTACCGGGCCGAAGCGCGGGTCTCGCTGACCGGAGACTGCTGTCCCGCCGTGGTCAACGGCGAAGCCGAGGCCAAGTTAATCCACCATTGCGCCCTGGAGGAAGTGGGGGAGGCGGAAATCGAGTCAGTACCTCCCGTGATGGGCAGCGACGACATGAGCCTCTTCCTGGAGGCGCGGCCCGGCTGCTACTTCTGGGTGGGCGTGGCCCCGGAGGACAAACCGCCCATGCCCCACCACCACCCCGCCTTTGAAATGAGCGAAAAGGGCCTGCCCGTGGGTGTGCGGATGGGGCTGGCCTCCATCCTGAAAAGCTGGGAAGGGTAGGATGGCCACCCATTGGATTCGGGCACGGCATGCCGTGCCCCTACACACCCGCGGTTTGTATTGGCTGTTGGCAATTTCATCTGTGTTCATCCGTGAAAATCAG
>CAZOXD010000007.1:27608-47712 GCA_964583525.1 uncultured Pseudomonadota bacterium | reverse complement strand
CCGCGGTTTGTATTGGCTGTTGGCAATTTCATCTGTGTTCATCCGTGAAAATCAGTGGCCGCAGTTGTAGTTGCAATTTCAATCCGTGCCATCTGCGCAATCCGTGGATGCTTTGCGGGCACACCATCCCGTGCCCAAACGTTGCAATTTCAACGAGCGTTCCCCCATGTCCGCATCCGAACTGTGCTTTCTGACCGCCCGGGAACTGGCCCGGCGCATCCGGGAGAAGGAGGTCTCCTGCGTGGAGGTAATGGAGGCCCACCTGGCGCAGATCGACCGGGTCAATCCAAAGGTCAACGCCATCGTCACCTACCTCCCCGAGCGCGGCATGGAGGGTGCGCGGGCCGCCGATGAAGCAATCGCCAAGGGAGCCACCGCCAGGGGAGACGCTATCGGTCCGCTGCACGGGCTGCCCATCGCCCACAAGGACATAGTGCCCACTGCGGGCATCCGCACCACCTGGGGCTCGCCCATCTACGCGGATCACGTCCCGGAGGTGGACGGCCTGATCGTGGAACGCCTGCGGGCCGCCGGGGCCATCACCATCGGCAAGACCAACACTCCGGAATTCGCGGCCGGCTCGCAGACCTTCAACCCGGTGTTCGGGGAGACGCTCAATCCGTACGACACCAGCAAAACCTGCGGCGGCAGCAGCGGCGGGGCGGCGGTGGCCCTGGCCTGCGGCATGCTCCCCATCGCGGACGGGGGCGACCTGGGCGGCTCCCTGCGCAACCCGGGCAATTTCAACAACGTGGTGGGTTTGCGCACCTCCCCGGGCCGGGTGCCGGTGTGGCCGCGCCCGACGGGGTGGTGGCGGCTGTCCGTGCAGGGTCCCATGGCCCGCACCGTGGCCGACGCCGCGTGGATGCTGAGCGCCATCGCCGGGCCGGACCCCCGCTCCCCCATCGCTCTCAGCGAGCCGGGGGAGGTCTTCGCGCGGCCCCTGGAGCGCGATTTCTCCGGCGTGCGCATTGCCTGGAGTCCCGACCTGGGCGGACTGCCGGTGGATGCGCGGGTCACCGGTGTGCTGGAATCCCAACGCCACGTTTTCTCCGAGCTGGGCTGTGTGGTGGAGGAGGGGCAGCCGGACTTCTCCGGGGCGGACGAGGTCTTCATGACCTGGCGCGCCTGGAACTACGAGATTGCTCATGGCCGGGAACTGGCCGAGCACCGGGACAAGATCAAGGATACCGTGATCTGGAATACCGAGGAGGGCCAGAAACTGAGCGGCCCGGACATTGGCCGCGCCGAGGTGCTGCAAACGGAACTCTATCATCGGGTGCGCGAGTTCATGGAGGACTACGAGTATCTGGTGTGCCCGGTCAACCAGGTGCCGCCCTTCGACGTCAAGCAGCCCTACATCACCGAGATCAACGGGGTGAAGCTGGAGACCTACCTGGACTGGATGCGCTCGTGCTATTACATTTCCGTCACCGGCCACCCGGCCATCTCCGTCCCCTGCGGCTTCACCGAAGACGGCCTGCCCGTGGGCATCCAGATCGTGGGACGCCACCAGGCCGACTTCTCCGTGCTGCAACTGGCCCACGCCTTCGAGCAGGCCACGGAAACCTGGAGCCGCCGGCCCCCGGTGGTGGAGTAGGGCGGGGTGGAGTAGGACAGGGCAGAGTAAAACAGGGCCGGGCAATACAGGACCGAGCGGAGTAGGGGGTGCTCCTCCTGTACAATTTCATCCTCGATCCCCTGGTAAATGGAGGCAAATTCCTCGCATGGAATTCCGGCATATCCACACTTCATGCAACGAACCTGATCATCCGGTGCAACCAGGGGGTTCCGGTGGTTATGGATCCAACGATTCCATTCCCGGACATTTCGAAATTCGCCATATACCGTGCGCTGGCCAGACCGGCCGCACTGCTGCCAGTTCTTGCCTTGGCCGCTTTCCTTGGGCCGTCTCCGGCCCGGGCCGACCGCGAGATGGCCGTTGCGATGCACCAGGTGCTGGTCGATCAATTTATCGCCTCTCATCCCGAGCCGCCCACGGAGTTGATTCTGGACTTCGACGCCACCGACGATCCGGTGCATGGAAATCAGGAAGGCCGGTTTTTCCACGGCTATTACGACCACTACTGCTTTTTGCCGCTCTACGTCACGTGCCGCGATCAGCTGCTGGTGGCCTATTTGCGCCCCTCCAACATCGACGGGGCCAAGCACGCCTGGGCGATTTTGGCCTTGCTGGTCAAACGCCTTCGCCAAGAATGGCCTCAAGCGCGGATCATCTTTCGTGGAGACAGCGGGTTTTGCCGCTGGCGGATGCTGGCCTGGTGCGACCGCCACGGGGTGTACTACATCGTGGGGTTGGCCAAGAACAGGCGGATCAACGAGATGGCCGCGCCGCTGATCGACAAGGCCCGCAAGCGCTGCGAGGCCACGGGCCGCAAACAACGCTTGTTCGGCAATCCGCGCTATGGCGCCCGCACCTGGGACCGGCAACGGCGGGTGATCGCCCGCATCGAACACAGCAGCCAGGGCAGCAACCCGCGCCATGTGGTCACCAACCTGCCGGGGAATCGCAAGAAGCTCTACGAGCGGATTTACTGCGCGCGCGGTGAAATGGAAAATCGCATCAAGGAACAGAAGATGCTCTTCGCCGACCGCACCTCGGCTCACGACTGGTGGCCCAACCAGTTCCGCCTGCTGCTCTCCGCGCTGGCCTATACCCTGCTGGAGGCCATGCGCCGCCTGGGTCTCAAGGGAACCGAGTTGGCCCGTGCGCAAGTCGCCACCATCCGCCTCAAACTGCTCAAGATCGGCGCGGTGATCGTGCGCAATACCCGCCGGGTGCGCTTCCTGCTCTCCAGCGCCCATCCCTATCAGCACTTGTTCTGGCTCGTGGCTGCCTGGTTGAAACCCGGATAAGGCCTCAAGGTGCTGTCCCCGGCACCGGAAAAACAACGGGGCTGTGGCGAAGCCGTGCCCAAAATCCGAAAGCGGGACTTTCCTCGGCCTCGAAATAACAAAAAACCCGACACCAACCAAAAAAACAAGGTAGCATCGGGTTTCAACTACACTGGTGAAATATCCGGGATAGGATGTGGATATTTTTATCCAAAGTTGGGGTATCAGATGTTGGAGGAGACGTGGAAACCGAAATGGCGGCTCCATCTGGAAAATGTCGGTGCAAAATTCCTTTGACTTCGATGGGGGGGGGGGTATAGATTTTGATCATACTTTGTAAATCGGCTTAAAGTTTATCCCAATCAAACTACGCGGGGTTTTGGACCTCAGCATGGAATTTTTGGGGGGGATTTGGGCGGAAGGAGTGCCGCCAGCAGAAAAAATCCTCCCTTTCCGGCCGGCGTTTCCATCATGGCCGGAATTTTTCGGGAGAAGGCACCACGATTAGTTTAAAATAAGGCCATGGCACCCCGCCCGAACCCATTGATCCTTCGGTTCGCAACATCACCGGAGGGTATGAGAATTATCATCGATAACGAGGTTCGCCATGAAGAATGCCAAAGACGCTGATACAAAACGCGCCACCAGACTGACTCGCCGGAAATTCGTAAAAACAACCTCAACCGCCCTGGCCGCGGGGGTGGGCTTCGGCCTGTTCGGGGGCAGGCCACCCGCCTATGCTCAGCGGCGCACGGTGCACACGTTGCAATGGGCGCACTTCATTCCACCGGCCGATGACGAGCTCCGACGCCAAGCCAAAGAGTTCGAAAAGGCCAGCGGCGTGAAGATGAAGATGGAGTTCATTAACCTGAACGACATCACCCCCCGGGCCACGGCGGCCATAGAAGGCGGAATCGGCCCGGACATCTTCAACCTGCAATGGAACCAAGCCCACCTGTTCGCCGAAGGGCTGGACAACCACGACGACCTGATGGACGAGATCGGCGAGGAAAACGTTTACCCCTCCATCGTGGCCTCCATCAAGGTGAAGGGTGTCTACCGGGGTATTCCCTTCATGAACATCGGCTGGGCGCCTACCTACCGCAAGGACATTTTTAAGCAAGCCGGAGCCAAAGTGCCGGAAACCTGGGACGAGTACCTGGTTTCCGGACGGAAGCTGAAGAAGTTCGGCTACCCGGTCGGCCAGACGCTGGGACATACCATCGGTGACGCCCCTTTCTTCGTGTATTCCCTGCTGTGGACCTTCGGCGGCATGGAGACAAACACGGACCAGCGGGTGATCATTGATTCCAAGGAGACCCGACGTTCCATCGAATTTTTGAAGGAGTTCTGGTTCGCCGCTTGCGACGAGAGTGGTATGGCCTGGGACGACGGGAGCAACAACCGGGCGTTTCTCGGCGAGACCATTTCCGTCACCGGCAATGCGATAAGCATCTATTTCAAGGCCCGTCATAGTCCGGGATCGGTGCCGGTCGGGATGGCCGACAACATTGGCCACTTCCTTCCCCCGGCCGGTCCTGCCGGGCGCTACAACATGACCCAGCCCTACAACCACTGCATCATGAAGCAATCCAAGAACAAGGAGGCGGCGCGGGAGTACCTGCGCTTTATCATGCAGGAGGATAACCACGACAGGTGGTTCCGAACCCAGGAAGGATTCCACGTCGGCTACTCCCCCCGGTTCGAGAATCATCCCATGTGGGACGATGACCCGGCGGTGGCGGTGTTCCGGGATATCGCCAAGTACAGCCGCTCCATGGGCTATGCCGGACCGAACGACCGAAAATCCTCCGAGGTGCAGGCCAAGTACATCATTGTCGATATGTACGCCCGCGCCGTACGGGGCGATTCGCCGGCGGCCGCGACGGCATGGGCGGAAAAGGAACTCAAGATAATATACGAGGGCTGAGCGCCCGCTTCTGCGTTTCAGGCGTCGCGCAGAGAACAGCCCGCTAAACGAGTTCCACTTCGGTGGTTGACGGGACGGCTTTTTCGATCGTGATCGATACGGGCGAATGCCGGTTATATGAGGTAAAACAAGGCCGGGCAGGGTGGGGGCGCTCCTCCTTACACCCCCACCACCTCCCCCAGCCACCCCTCCAGGGCCGGGAGGCCTAGGCCATCGGAGCCGAGACCGAAGCGCCCGGCGCGAAGCAGGTTCCCCAGGTCCTCCAGCGCGGGGGGAATGCGCTCCAGGTAGCCCGGCTTGCCCTGGGCTCCCAGGTCGGCGAAGGCGCCCAGAGCTTGCAGGCGCCGGATCAGCAGCAGCGGATTGAACGCCGCCAGGAATTCCAGGCGCTCCATCTTCGCGCCCCAGCCTTCCATGGCGTCCAGATACGCCCCCATCAGGTGCTCGCGGAGCGCCTCGTCCGCGCCGGTATCGCTGGAATGGAGCAGGGAGGCCAGGTCGTAGGCCGGGTGCCCAAGGCGGCCGGACTGGTAGTCGAGGAACACCGGCCCTTCCATGCCGTGGAGCGCATAGGGTCCTTGCCGCACCAGCCACATGATGTTGCGGGCCTGGAAATCCCGGTAACAGAAGTGCCGCCGGGGCAGGGCGTCCAGCAGCGCCAGCAGGGTTTCCAGATCGGCCCGCACGGCCTCGCCACCACCGCCACCGCGCCCGTCCAGGGAGGGGTTCCCAGGATGGTTTTCCATGATCCAGGGCAGGGCATGGGTGAAAAAGCGCTCCAGGTCGGCCCGGAAGACCGTTCCGTCCAGTTCCCCCGTGTCCGGCGCAATCACGGCGTCCAGGCCCTCCGCGCCCCGCACCTGAATGGCCGCCAGCCAGCGCACGATCTCCTCCAGCGCGGCCACGATCCGGGATTCGTGCTTGGGGTTGAGCCGCCAGTTTCCGATGGCGGTGGCCAGGGTGCGGTTTCCCAGGTCTTCCATCAGGTACCATCCCGGCCCCACGGTTGAATCTGTGGACTCCGCGTCCGCCGCCGGAATCCCGGGCACGGGAATGGCCTGCGCCTCCAGGTGTGCGGTAAAGGCGAGGAAATCCCTGGCCTCGGCCCGATTGTGGGCGATCACTGCGATCAGGGTGCGCCCGTCAACGGCGGTCAGGCGATGGAACTCGCGCTCGGAGCCCCCGCCCGGCAGACGGACGCTCCCGGTGATGGAAGCGCCCAGTACATCCGCCGCACGGCGTTTCAGGTCATCGATTTCGGGAACGTGTGGGGGCATGGGGGCTTTATTTGGACTTTTCCAGGAAAGCTTGACGATTCGTTCTCTTCACCCCATCTTTCCATCGGGGCGAATCCTCCCTATTATGAGCAATCAACCCGAACGGAGTCCAGCAGTGAATATATGGCAGTCATACAGGGAACGCGGGTTCTTTCAGCAATGCACGGACGAATCCGGGTTGGTGGCGGCCGAAGAGGCGGCGCGCCCCGCACCGCTCACAGGATATATCGGATTCGACCCCACGGCGGACTCGTTTCACGTGGGCCATTTAATTCCCCTGATGGCCCTCAAGCGCTTCCAACTGGCCGGCCACCGCCCCATCGCCCTGATGGGGCTGGGCACGGCCATGATCGGCGACCCCTCCGGCAAGAACGAGATGCGCAAGATGCTTTCCGTGGAGGAGTTGGAAAGCAACCTGGAGGGACTCAAGCGCCAGTTCGGCATCCTGCTGGACTTCGGAGACTCCGGCGGTGATTCCGGCGGAGGCAGCGGAAGCGGAGCGCGGGAGACAGGCGCAGAGGGCGCGGCGCAGGACCCTGCCGCCGAGCGCGATGGAAGTTCCGGGAAAAGTGGAAGCAATGCCGCCATCATGGCCAACAACGCCGACTGGCTGCGCGGGCTGCACTACCTGGACTTTCTGCGGGAGATCGGCCCGCACTTTTCCGTCAACCGCATGCTGACCTTTGAGACTTTCAAGATGCGCCTGGAAGGCTCCGGGCTGAGCTTCATCGAGTTCAACTACCCCCTCCTGCAAAGCTACGACTTCCTGGAACTGCACCGCCGGTACGGTTGCGTGCTCCAGATGGGCGGGGACGACCAGTGGGCCAACATCATCTCCGGAGTGAACCTGGTGCGCCGCATGGAGCGGGCCACCGTTTTCGGCTGGACGTTTCCCCTCCACACCACCGCCTCGGGCGCCAAGATGGGCAAGACCGAAAAGGGCGCGGTGTGGCTGGACCCCGGCAAGACTTCCCCCTACGAGTACTACCAGTACTGGATCAACGTGGAAGACGCCGACGTGGGAAAATGCCTGCGCCTTTTCACCCTGATGGAAGCGGAGGAAATCGCCGGACTGGAGCGCCTCCAGGGCGCGGACATCCGCCAGGCCAAGCAACGGCTGGCCTGGGAGACCACCGCCCTCATTCACGGCGAGCAGGAAGCCACCAAGGCGCAAAAAGGCGCCGACGCCCTCTTCGGCGGGAGCGGAGGAGACCTGGCCGATACCCCCAGCACGGTCATCGAGCCCGGCCGCCTGGAGCAGGGGCTGGCCATCTGGGAAATCCTCCCCGAGGTGGGCATGGTCAAATCCCGGGGGGAGGCCCGCCGCCTCATTGCGCAGGGCGGGGTTTCCGTCAACGAGCAGCGCGTGGAAAGCGAGGACTTCTTCCTCTCTCCCGGCCATCTCGACGAAGGGGCGATCCTGCTCCGCGTGGGCAAGAAGAAGTACCACCGGCTGGTGGTGGAGTAACCTCACCCCCGCACTGCTGAGCAGCGCCCCTTGTGTCTTGGAAATATTGTATAAGAATGAAGTGGGACACCCGTGTAGCAGATCGATAACGGCAACTGCACCCCTCCCCCGGCCCCTCCCCGCGCGCGGAGAGGGGAGATTGGTGGCAACGATTGAGCGTGATCCCAACATGCTGTTTTCCCTCCACGTGCACGGGGAGGGAAGGAGCGCCTGCCAGGCGCGGGAGGGAGGGGTTTCGTGTTTGAACCGCGAAACAATGCAACTGCCTACCTCACCTCGGTCCCTCTTCAAGGGGAGAGGGAGGGATGGCAACCGCAACTGTAAAATCTCCCTCATTTCTTCCTGGACAATCGGGATTCAATATGCCATAATGTGTCATAATTACAACATGTTACAACTAAATAAGTTTTTATTGCGAAACAAACCCGATTTCCTCGGAAGCGGCAGTTGCGGTTGCAGTTTCCCTCTCCACTTCTTGTGGAGAGGGAAGGAGCCCCGCAGGGGCGGAAGGGTGAGGTTCCCCCGGTTTACGAAAGGAACCCAATTCGCATCGGCGTGCATCGGCGGTTGCCGTTGCAGTTCGCTGTGGCAGTTTCCCCCCTCTCCTTTTGCGGATAGGGGGAGAATCGTGCGACTCGCAAGCGATTCGCCGAGAGGCGACGGGGGTGAGGTTGGTGGAGTGAGGCTACACCCATGACCGCTTCCCCGCACGAGGATGAACTCCTCTCCCTGGTGACGATGGGCAACCCGCGCCTGGCGGCTCCCTCGCGGCCCGTGGAGGTGGACAGCATCGTCACGGAAGCCTTCCAGGAGCGCCTGCGGCGGTTGGCGCGGGCCATGACGGATTACGAGGGCATCGGCATCGCCGCCCCCCAGGTGGGCTGGTGCGAGCGCTTCTTCACCCTGCTGGTGGAGGGCACGGGGGAGGACGGCGAGCCGCGGCTGTTTCTGCAACACTGGATCAACCCCGAAATCGTGTCGGTCTCGCAGGAGCAGTGTTGGGCCTGGGAAGGTTGTCTGAGCGTTCCCGGGCTGCGGGGCTGGATCAGGCGGCCCTTCGCCATCGCCGTGCGCGGGTACGACAGCCGGGGTAAGCTGGTGAGCCGGGAGCTGGCCGGGTGGCCGGGGCGGGTCTTCCAGCACGAGTTCGATCATCTGGACGGCTTGCTGTTCCCCTACCGGGTCCGCGACCCGCGGCATCTGGTGATGCTGGAGCAGCTGGAGCGGCGGGACGAGTGGCCTCAAGGCTGGCCCGCTCCCGGCGCCCGCAACACGCCTCAGGGAGAGGTGCTGCTGGATTCGCCGGAATTGGGCGCAGCAGAAAATAGCACAACGATGAAAGAAGCCTTCCCGCCTCCCGGGGCCGCTACTCCCGACGCCACTGCTCCCGAGGCCCCCATTCCCGAGGAGGAGCTTGCCGGCGGGGAAGGATTTCCCGCGCTGGTGACAATGGGCGATCCCCGCCTCTCGCGTCCCTCCGAGCCGGTGGAGCCGGGGCGGATCGCCACACAGGACTTCCAGGAGCGGTTGGGCATCCTGCGCGGGATGCTGGACGCCCATGGCGCCAACGGTGTGGCGGCCCCGCAGGCGGGCTGGTTCGAGCGCCATTTCGTGATGCGCGATCCGGGCGGCAGCGGAAAGCTGCTGCACTGGATCAACCCGGAGATCGTCGCGGTATCCGGGGAGCAGGTCTGGTACTGGGAAGGGTGTCTTTCGCTGCCCGGGCTGAAGGCCTATGTGGGCCGCAGCGCCGCCATCGCCGTGCGGGGGCTCGATGAGCGGGGAGAGCCCATCAGCCGGGAGTTCACGGGCTGGGAGGCTCACCTCTTCCAGCACGAGTTCGATCATCTGGATGGCGTGCTCTTTCCATACCGGGTCGCCGATCCGCGGCATATCGTGACGGCGGAGGAGTTGGAGCAGCGTGAGGGGTGGCCGGAGGATTGGCCGGCGCCTGGCGCCCGCGATACGCCCATCCGCACCATCCGCACCCCCGGCGGCAGGGATAGAGGGGATGGCGGGGATCACCGGGATCGCATTCAGGGGGAGAGATAACGCGCGATGACCCACAGCCTACAATGGATTCAATGGATCGGGCTTCAATGGACTGTTCTCGTGGTGTGGGCCGGACTCCTGCTGTTGCGCCCCGCCCCGGCCCTGGCAGGGTCTTCGGCTTCTAAAGCGGAGCAAACCCCATGAGCCACCCGAAGAAATCCAATTACGTTCACGGCTATACCCCGCGGGAAGCCGAGCGTCTCTACGATCAGGCCCACACCCTGCGCGATCTGCTCCATCATGACACCCTGTGGCCGGAAGGCAGCCTGGTGCTGGAAGGTGGGACGGGCGTCGGCTCCACCACCGCCATCGTGGCGGAAAGCAACCCC
Source organism: uncultured Pseudomonadota bacterium (assembly GCA_964583525.1). Classification (GTDB taxonomy): domain Bacteria; phylum SAR324; class SAR324; order SAR324; family JACQKK01; genus CAZOXD01. The sequence goes on along the minus strand of CAZOXD010000007.1, from coordinate 37,800 downwards.
ACGGTGCGCTTCGTGTCACTGGACGCCTCCCCGGAATCGCTTCGCCAGGCCCGGGAGGATCTGCGCGGGAAGCGCATTTCCAACGTAGACTTGGCGCAGGGTGACCTGTACCGGCTCCCGTTCGCCGATGCCACCTTCGGCCATGTGTTCATCTGCTTCGTGCTGGAACATCTGGCGCACCCCGGGCGGGCCCTGGCGGAATTGCTGCGGGTGCTGGAACCCGGCGGCACCCTCACCGCCGTCGAGGGGGATCACGGATCGTGCTACTTTCACCCGGAGACCGAACCCGGCCGCCGGGCCTGGGAATGCCTGATCCGCGTCCAGGCGGACCTGGGGGGCGATTCCCTCATCGGGCGGCGGCTTTACCCGCTGCTGGCCGGAGCCGGGCTGGCCGAGGTGCGGGTCTCCCCGCGCACGGTCTACTGCGACGCCTCTCGCCAGGAATGGATGGACGGATTCGTCAAGAAGACCATCATCCCCATGGTGGAAGGGGTGAAGGACGAGGCCCTGGCCCGGGGCTACATCGACCCCGCCACCTGGGAACAGGGCATCCAGGACCTGCACCGCACCGGCGAGGCGCCCCGCGGAACCTTCCTCTACGCATTCTTCAAGGGGGTGGGCGTGAAACCGGGATGACGGGGCAGGCGGTGTTTTTGCCGCGCCGGTCAGTCGGGCAACAAGGTGCGCCCATCGTCGGTAAGGGTAAAAGCGGGGTTCCATGCCACCTCCCAGAGATGGCCCTCCGGGTCGGTGAAATAGCCGGAATATCCGCCCCAAAAGGCTTCCTCTCCCGGTTTGGTGATGCTCCCGCCAGCCTTGAGGGCTTCCTGGAGTACCTGATCCACTTCCTCCGGGCTCCTCACATTTTGAGCCAATGCGACCCCCCGGAACGCTCCAGGGATGTGATTGGATTGCCAGGAGGGTTCTGGGAGATTGGCATCCCGTGCCAAGGCTTCCCGGCCGTACAACCCGAAGATCAATCCGCCCATCTGGAAAAACACTACCTCATCGTTGCTGATTCCAGAGGCGGGCCAACCCAGGCCTTCTTCGTAAAAACGGCGTGCGCGTGAAATATCCTCTACACCGAGGGTGACGAGACTCAAACGTGGTTCCATGAGCTGTTCCTTTATTGATGTAAGCATTGTAGTGGGAAATCCGGCCCGCTCGGTATTCCCATCAGCTGGGCATCCCAAGCAGCATGGCCTCCAGGCGGGCGATCACCAGTTCCTTGCGCGAACGGCGGGAATAGTCCGCGTAATCCTCCATGATCTCCTCGCTCAACTCGTAGCGGGTATTCCGCAGCCCCAGTTTGTCCGCCCGGGCTTCCAGGGTTTCCTTCAGAAATTTGCGTCCGTGCTCCATGGCTTCCTCCAGGCCGGGGAACTCCCATTTGCCCTGGTGATCGTAGAGCTCCACCCGTCCCCGGCGCAGGGGCTCGATGGTCACCGATTCCCGCAGCAGGAAGCTGGATGTGACCGCCCCCACCGCGTTGGCGACGTCGCCGTCGGGAGGGCGCACCAGGCTTCCGGCCATGGCCTCGGGCGCCTTCCCGAACAACACCGGCGCCCCGGCGCCCACCAGCACCACCTTGCATCCCGGGTAGAAACCCAGCAGGGGGCCCCCCTCGCCCGGTGTGGCGAGCATCAGCGCCGTGAGGCGCTCCATCAATTCCGTGCCCGGCACCGCGGGCGCACCGTGCTCGATGAGAAAGGCGCTCAAAGTGGCGGTGGCCTGGCCCCGCGCGGCGTCGCCGAGGACGGTCTGGAATTCCGCCGGGTCATGGTCCATCATCCGCGCATACAGCCGCAGGGCGTGCTGGGCGGCCTCGCGGGAAAATTCCGGGGCCTTCCCCTCCGCGCAATACAGATCGGTGGGGGTCAAGCCGATTCGCACGATGAGCCGCCGCCGCTCCAGCGCATCCAGTTCCCGGGCGAAGGCGGGCACGCCCAACTCCAGCGAAAGGGCGCGCACCCGCCGGGGGCCATCTCCCAGGGCGGCCAGGATGGAGCGTTGCCCATCGCCGAGACCGTTCTCTGCGAGGCGCTCCTCGCGGTATTGGTCCAGCGCGGCCAATTCCAGCAGTTCGGGGTCGCCGAAATGCCATTGATCCTCCAACTCCGCCTCCAGCGCGGCCATGGAAAGGCTGGGGTAGCGCTGCACGGCCCGGCAGAAGGGCAGCACCCGCCGGTTCTCGAAACGGTAGCGCGACTTCCCGCTCAGGCGCAGGCGGCTGTCCCCCCCCAGGCCGTAGGTGGAGATGTCCAGCCCGTCCACGGCGATCTGGCGGTGATTGACCAGCAGCCCGCCCGTGCGCAGTTGCCCCATCCCGTTGCGCATCCGCCCGATATCGGTGGTGGTGCCCCCCACGTCGATGACGATTGCATCTTCGGTGGCTTCCTTGGCGGCTTCTTTGGTGGCCTCTTCCGTGGCCGCGCCGGTGACCCCTTCCGCAACCAAGCGCTCCATCCCACTCGTGGCATACCCCGTGCCCAAAAGGAAGGCCCCGCCCCGCAGGGAGGCCGCGGGACCGGAAAACAGGGTCTGCACCGGCCGATCCATGGCCTCGGCTTCCTCCATCAGCGATCCGTCCCCCTTGACGATGTAGAGCGGACAGCGGATTTCCAGTTCTTCCAGGATGGAGCGCACGGCCCGCAGCCATTCCAGGATCACCGGGAGCAGTCCCGCGTTCAACGCCGCGGCGCTGGCTCTCTGCATGAAGTTGAGCTGATGGCTCAAATCGCTGCCCAGCACCACCGGCAATGCGAAATGCGCCGCCAGGATGGCGCCGATCCGCCGCTCGTGATCCGGATTGCGGGTGGAGGCGTACCCGGATACGGCGAACCCTTCCACCAGCGGGGCCATGGAGTACGCCGCCCGCAGCACCTCCTCCTCGGAGACCGGCGCCAGTTCCTGGGCGTCGAAGCCGATCTCGCTGCGCAGCAGGGCCATGTGGGGGTGAAATCCGGCCGGCACGGCGATATCCCCCGGCTCGATCAGCAGAGCCGTGGGATGCACCTTGTCCTCGGCGACCGTGTTGGTGGCCAGGGTGGTGGAGAGGGCGACCCGGGCCAGGGCCTTCGTCTCCCGGGGCGTCAGTTCCAGCGCCCGGAAGGCGCCGCGGATGCAGATGGCGTAATCGCCATGGGTAGTGGGGGTTTTGACCTTGCGTAGAATGCGTTCTGCTTCCAGGTCGAACAGGACGATGTCGGTGAAGGTGCCTCCGGTGTCCAGGCCGATTCCATAACGGGATTCTGTCGGTGCGGGCATAAATTCGGCGGTCGATTGGGCCGGGCCTCACCCCCCAGCCCCCTCTCCACAAACGTGGAGAGGGGGAGCTTGATTACGGTAGACGGGGGTTATGTTGATATGATTATTGATCCTACGTAAATTTTTGGATCATTCACCGGATTTCAATTCCAATTCAACTTTTATCAGAACCTGATCCAGCTTGCCGATAACTTCTGTATTAGTGAATCGGATCACCTTCATATTCAATTCTTCCAATAGTTTTTGCCGTTGCAAATCTTCTTCCTGTGTTTCCTGATGAATAGGGCCATCCACCTCAACAACCAGACGGGCTTCGGGGCAGCAGAAATCGACAATAAACCGATCAATTGGATGTTGCCGCCTGAATTTGTGTCCTGCCAACCGGCGATTCCGGAGGTTTTCCCAGAGCAGTATATCAGCCGGAGTCTGGTCATGCCGCAGCCTTCAGGCTTGGGATTTCAGGTTCCCGTAAATTAAAAGGGAGGGCCGCTTTGTGAATCCGTCTCCCTCTCGTTTTCGATTCATATTCGTTACCGCTGGAGTTGTTTCCCCTCTCCAGGTTTCTGGAGAGGGGTGCCCCCGGCAGTTCAATGGAACATCGGGCGGGGTGAGGCCCCTCAATCCCCGGCGGCGCCGACTGCGGGAGCCAACTCCGGCTGGCCGTGATAGGCGTCCAGCATTTGGGCTACCTCGGCCTTGGTTTCGGCCAGGGTGCGCTCCTTGATGTCCTCGTACCCGCGGATGCGGTCCGGCGCTTCGGCGATGGCCAGGGCGGTGGAGTGGTTCTCATGGTTGAGCGTGGGCAGCAGCCCCTCCAGCAGGTCCCGGTACCAGCCGGGCAGTTTGCGCTCCAGGCGGCGGTGGCGGGACATGCCGAAGATGTCCAGCCGCCCGCCGCGCAGCCCCCGCAATCCATGGAGCATCCGGAAAACGGTGAAGACCCAGCCGCCCATCTTGATTTTGTTCTTGACCCCCAGCGCCCGCAGGAGGGGGGGGTGGAGATGCACATGGCGCTTGAGGGGCCCCTCATAGGCGGCGCGGGCCTTCTCCCAGGCTGCGTCGTGGAGCCAGAGCCGGGCCACCTCGTATTCGTCCTTGACCGCCATCAGCTTGAAGAGCCACTTGGCGGCGGCTTCCCGCAGCCCGGTGCGGCCCGGCGTGCGGGTGTGCTCCCGGTCGGCGACCATCAGCACGAACTCCAGGTAATCCCGGGCGTAGCGGGCATTCTTGTAGAGGATCAACTGCGCCAGGCGGGGATAGAGCAGCGCGGCCAGCCTGCCGTCGCTTGGAATCCTCGCTCCCATCCGCTCCATGGCTTCCACGCTGCCCGGGGCATGGGCCCGCAGGGTTTCCAGGGCTTTTTCCCGCGGATCGGATTCCTCGTCACTGTCGCCCCGCACCAGGGACATCACGCCGGCGGTGTCCAGCACATAGGAGCGGCCCCAGCGGAAGGCCTTGAGGTTCTGCTCCACGGCGACGCCGTTGATCTCTATGGCGCGCTCGATGCCCTTCGCCTCCAGGGGAATCAGCCCGGCCTGATACGCCACGCCCACCAGGAAGATGTTGTTGGGCATGTGATCGCCGAAGAGGGCCTCGGTAATGGCCACCGAATCCAGGTACAGATTGCGGTCCTTGCGGGTAAAGCGGCCCAGCCGTTCCTTCAATCGTTCCAGTTCCGGAAATTTCGCCCGCACGTCGGTGACCTGCGCCGCCGTGGTGATTTTGTGGGTATTGGCCACGGCCACGGTGCGCCCGGGATGGAAGCGGTCCAGGTTGTCCGGCGCCACGGTGGCCAGCAGATCGAAGGAAATGCACACGTTTGCACTGCCTGCGGAAATCTTGTTGGGCTCGGTCAATGGCTTGTCGCTGAAGATCAGGTTGGAGAGCACGGCCCCGCCTTTTTGGGCCAGGCCGGTCTGGTCCAGGTGGACCGCGTACTTGCCTTCCATCAGGGCGGCGGTAACCAGCAGCGCGTCCACGGTCACCACGCCAGTGCCTCCGATGCCGATCAGCATGGCTCGATAGGGTTCCTCGCAGGTGACCTTGTTTTCCGGCTCGGGCAGGGAGGCCTGGGGTTCCACGGCCAGTCCCTGACGCTTCACCGGCTTGGCGTCATCGCCCAACTCCACCGTCATGAAGGCCGGACAATCCCCATTCAGGCAGGAGTAGTCCATGTTGCAGGAGGATTGATGAATCTGAGTCTTGCGGCCATATTCGGTTTCCACCGGCACCACGGAGAGGCAGTTGGCCTTGACGCCGCAATCCCCGCAGCCTTCGCAGACACTCTCATTGATGAACACGCGCTGGGGCGGGGTTTCCAGCAATCCCCGCTTGCGCTGGCGGCGCTTTTCCGCGGCGCATTGCTGGTCGAAGATGATCATGGTGACGCCCGGCACCTTCCGCAATTCCATCATCACCTGGTTGTATTCGGTCTTGGGACGGACGGAAATGCGGTCCCCCACGGAAATCCGGGCGTATTTCTCCATGGATTCCGGTACGATCACCACCTCCGTGGCGCCCTCGGTGATCAGCTTTTCCGCAATCTCCCAGGGTGCGCGGACGCCTTTCACCGGCTGTCCGCCGGTCATGGCCACCGCCGCGTTGTAGAGCAGCTTAAAGGTCATGTTCACGCCGGAGGCGATACAGGCTTCCACCGCCTTGCTGGCGGAATGGTAGTAGGTGCCATCGCCGACGTTCTGGAAGAGGTGCGTTTTTTCCGTGAAGTGCGATAACCCCAGCCAGGGGGCGCCTTCCCCGCCCATGTGGGTGAGCCAGGCGACGCCGCGGTCCATGTAGGTGGCCATGGCGTGACAGCCGATGCCGCCACCCACCTGGTCTCCTTCCAGCACGTTGGTGGAGGTGTTGTGGGGGCAGCCGCTGCAGAAGTACGGCGTGCGTGTCAGGATCTCCTCGTAGCCGCGGTCGGCGATTTCGGTCAGCCAGTGCACCCGCTCGGCCAGATCGCTCCGGCCGAGCTTTTTGCCGAGCCACCCGGCCAGCACCCGCGCAATGCTGTCCGCCCCCATTTCTCCATGGATGGGATAGAGGGTGTTGCCCTCCTCGTCCAACTTGCCGACGATGCGGGGATGGTTGGGCATATTGTAGAGGGCTTCGCGGATCAGGATTTCGCTGAATCCCCGTTTTTCCTCCACCACCATGATGTCTTCCAGGCCCTGCGCGAATTCCTTCAGGCCCTCGGGTTCCACGGGAGCGATCATTCCCAGCTTGTAGATGCGGATGCCGGCCTGGCGCAGGTCTTCCTCTCCGAATCCGAGCAACGAGAGCGCCTGGCGCAAATCATGGTAGCTCTTGCCGGCGGAAACCAGGCCCAGCCTGTCGCTCCCGCTACGCACCACGATCCGGTCCAGGCGGTTGGCGCGGGCATAGGCCATGGCCGCCATCCGGCGTTCGTAATAAATCTGCCGCTCCATCTCCACGGTGTAGGGCGGAATGAGGCGCGGGTCCTGGGATTTGGCGAAGGGCTTGCCGTCGATCTCCAGTTCCGGCAGTTCCGGGCGGGCCATGCCGGGGTACACGTCGATGATGGCGCCTCCGTCCGCCACGTTGGTGACGATCTTCATGGCGCTCCACAGCCCCGAATAGCGGGACATGGCCAAGCCATGGAGACCGAGTACCAGGATTTCCGTCGGATCCCCGGGATAGAGCACGGGAAAGTTTACGTCGTAAAAGGCCACGACGGAATCGGAGGGAATGGTGGAGCTTTTGCAGGCCGGGTCGTCCCCGCCCAGGGCCAGCACGGCGCCGTAGGGGGAAGTCCCGATGTAATTGGCATGGCGGAAAGCGTCCCCGGTGCGGTCGATGCCGGGGCCCTTGCCGTACCAGATGCCGTTAACCCCCTGGAACTTCTCGTGGGGAAACTGCTCGATCAACTGCGAGCCGTAGATCGCAGTAGCGGCGATATCCTCGTTGATGCCCGCCTCCCAGACGATGTCATGGGCGGGAAGAAGATTGCCCGCCAGCCGGAACTGCTTGTACAACTCGCCCAGGGGCGATCCCTGATAGCCGGAAATGTAGGTGCCGATTTTCAGTCCTGCTTCGCGGTCGCGCCGGTTCTGGTCCATGGGCAGCCGCACCAGGGCCTGCACTCCGGTCAGGGAAACCTGTCCCTCCTCCACGGTGTATTTGTCGTCCAGCGAAAAGGATTTTTCGGGCATGGAAGCCTCCAGCGGGAAACCGATTTTTTAGAATTCCTCCGGCAGGGGGTCTCCAATATGAAGAGGTTTGACCAACTTCCAGGGAGGCGTTGCGATGCTGTCCCTGGGAGAGCGGAATACCCACCAAGCCGATTTATCCGTAAAATTTATCCTATCTGTCCGGCAATTGCCAATGCAGGAAAGTGGTTGACCCCCAAACCTGGGCGATCGTTCCCGCGCTTTCCTTCCGCAATGAGGGAGGGGTATACTCAAATCGAAATGGGTGGTATTCGGGGATAGACTCCGAGCCGATTCTTCCATCCTCCTTCAACGACGCACCCGCTATGGAAATCACCCTCAATGGCGAACGCCGCGACGTGCCGGATGCCGCGACCCTGCAGGAGTTGCTGGATTCTCTGCGCCTGTCTACCCAAGGAGGGATCGCCGTGCTTCTCAATGGGGAAATCTCACGGCGCGGGGAATGGGCGGCCACCGGACTCCGTGCCGAGGACGAATTGGAGATCGTCCGCGCCACCGTAGGCGGATAGATCATTGGCGTATGGATCGAGGCCGGGTAGATCATGGGCATGTAATTCGTGGGCGGAGTGTTCGGGGTCGGGTTTTTTGCAGGCATGGATTTTCAGGAGAGCAGGAGAGAGGCAGCCATGGATCAGCCACAGAATACTTTACAGCATCATTCATTGACCATCGGGAGCGAACGCTTCGACTCGCGCCTGATTCTGGGGAGCGCCCGCTATCCCAACCACGATGTGCTGCTCAAAGCCCTGCGGGCGGGCGGTGCGGAACTGATAACCGTGGCCATCCGGCGCGTGAACCTGGAAGATTCCACCGGGGAAAATCTGGTCAGCCTGCTGCGGCGGGAAAACTACCGCCTCCTGCCTAACACCGCGGGATGCTATACCGTGCGGGATGCTGTGATTACCGCCGAGCTGGCCCGGGAGGCGTTGGAGACCAACCTCATCAAGCTGGAGATCATCGCGGACGAGGACACGCTCTACCCGGATGCGGAAAAGCTGCTGGACGCCGCCCGGCAATTGGTGGACAAGGGCTTCCAGGTGCTGCCCTACTCCATCGACGATCCCATAACCTGCCAGAAGCTGGAAGACGCCGGGTGCGTGGCCGTGATGCCACTCGGCTCTCCCATTGGCTCCGGGATGGGGCTGCTCAATCCGTACAATTTCTCCATCATCCGCTCCAAGCTGACCGTGCCGCTGATCCTCGACGCGGGGGTGGGTACCGCCTCGGACGTGGCTCTGGCCATGGAATTGGGGTGCGATGCCGTTCTGCTGGATACGGCAGTGGCTCATGCGCGGGATCCGGTTCTGATGGCCGAGGCCATGCGCCTGGCATGCGAAGGGGGCCGCAAGGCCTTCCTGGCCGGGCGGATTCCCCGCAAGTATTTTGCCGAGGCGTCCAGTCCCAGCGAGGGCAGGATCGCTCCACGGAAGCCCGGCCGGGCCACCGGGTAAACCGCTGATCCCCCCTCATTTTCCGGAGCAATGCCCCCCGGCGCACATTCGATGATCCCTTTTCGCTTTTACCCCATCACCGATATTGCAAGCAGCCGCCACAAACCCGCGGAAGTGCTGCCGGAACTGATGCGTGAAGGGCTGCGGGCCTTGCAGGTGCGGGAAGAGCAGCTTTCCCCACAAGCCCTGGCGGATTATTGCGTGGGATTGTCGCAGGGGCTGGGCGAGATGCGCAAATCCCTGGCGCTCTTCCTCAACGATCGCGCGGACATCGCGCTGAGCAGCGGATTCGATGGTGTCCACCTGCGCGCCGACAGCCTCCCCGTGGAGCGCCACGCCCCGGCCCTGCGGGATGCGTTGCTGTACGGGGTTTCCACACACTCCCTGGAAGAGGTGCTTCGGGCGAAGAAGGGAGGGGCGAATTTCGCCACCTTCGGCCCGGTCTTCGCTACCCCCTCCAAGGCGGCCTATGGGGAGCCGGTGGGCCTGAAAGCCCTGGAAGAGGCCGCGGCCGCCACCTCCCTGCCCCTGCTGGCCCTGGGCGGTGTCACGCCCGAACGCACCCCGGAATGCATCGCCGCGGGCGCCCACGGCGTAGCCGTCATCTCGGCCCTCTGGAACGCGGAGTCCCCACTCGCCGCCCTGGAGCAATTCCGGGAAGCACTGGGTGGGGAATTATAAGGGGTTGGGAAGGGGGAAATGCAGCTGCAACAGCGGCTTCATGTGGAGGGCATGCCCCCTCGCTCCGGAATCCAGGCAGGATGGATGGAGATGATCTGGATGGATGAGGGTTGCTATAGGGAACGGTAGGGGGCGGAAGGGGACTGAGGCGCTTGCCTCTTGCCTACACGGCAAGCGATGGAACCGCCGCTAGATCAGGCCGGCTTCCTTGAGGGTGCGGTAGGCGCCGCGCTTGTCGAGGGTCTTGAGGCCCTTGGTGCTCAGACGCACCTTTACGTAGCGCTTCAGTTCGGGAACGTAGATGCGCTTCTTTTGCAGGTTGGGCTGCTGGACGTGGTTGGACTTGTTGTTGGCGTGGGAAACCCGGTGGCCGCTGAGGCCCTTTTTCCCCGTAATCTGGCATACCTTGGACATGTCGCTCGCTCGCCTTCGCTGGATGATTGCGGACAAGTGCCCACTATACGGGGCTGAGAGGGGTGCTGTCAATTTGGATTTCCACGGAAGTATGTACTTAACGGAATTCAGCGCGATAATTGAGCAACCGGCAGTGGGGGCTCAAAGCAATTTGACCAGGGCGGCCACAATGGCGACGGCTGCCGC
>CAZOXD010000007.1:20991-27508 GCA_964583525.1 uncultured Pseudomonadota bacterium | reverse complement strand
CCCCCGGCATAACGGCATCCCAACGTCCAATCATCCGCAGCAGGAGTCCGATGGATCCCACCCAGACCCATTCCATTACGCCCGTCAATATCGAAGACGAAATGCGCGAATCGTACATGGAGTACGCGATGAGCGTGATCGTCGGCCGGGCCCTTCCGGATGTCCGGGACGGCCTCAAGCCGGTACACCGCCGGGTGCTGTTCTCCATGAACGAGCAGGGCAACCACCACAACCGCCCCTACCGCAAATCGGCGCGGGTGGTGGGGGATGTGATCGGGAAGTACCACCCTCACGGGGAGGGCGCGGTGTATGACACCATCGTCCGGCTGGCGCAGGACTTCACCATGCGCCACCTCCTGATCGACGGGCAGGGCAACTTCGGCTCCGTCGACGGCGATCCCGCGGCCGCCATGCGCTACACCGAAGTACGGATGACCAAGCTGGCCAGCGAGATTCTCAGCGACCTGGACAAGGACACGGTGGATTTCCAGCCCAATTACGACGAGTCCCTGCAGGAACCGCTGGTGCTGCCCTCGCGGATTCCCAATCTCCTTGTGAACGGTTCCACGGGAATTGCAGTGGGGATGGCCTGCAACATTCCCCCCCACAATCTGGGGGAAACCCTGGAGGCCTTCCTCCATTACATCGACCACCGGGACAATCCCTCCATCGCGGAATTGATGGAGCGCATGCCGGGCCCGGATTTTCCCACCGGGGCCAGCATCATGGGCCGCAAGGGCATCTACGACGCCTACACCACGGGGCGGGGCGTCATCTACATGCGGGCCACGGCCCATATCGAGGAAGACGAGAAAAGCGGGAAAGAGACCATCATCGTCGACGAGTTGCCCTACATCGTCAACAAGGCCCGCCTGATCGAGAAAATCGCCGAACTGGTGCATTTCAAGAGGCTGGAGGGCATCAGCGACCTGCGGGACGAATCCGACCGCAAGGGCATGCGCATCGTCATCGAGATCAAGCGGAGCGCTTCCGCCGAGGTTGTGCTCAACAATCTCTACAAGATGACCAACCTGCAGACCTCCTTCGGCATCATCATGCTGGCCGTAGTGGACGGGCAGCCCCGGGTGCTCACCCTCCCTCAGGTTTTCCGGCATTTTCTCAACCACCGCATCGTGGTTATCGAGCGCCGCACCCACTACGAACTGAGGCGGGCCGAGGCGCGGGCTCATGTTCTGGAGGGGTTCCGGATTGCCCTTGCCAACCTGGATGCCGTGATCGAGCAGATCAAGGCGGCCGACACTCCAGCCGACGCCCGGGCCGTTTTGATGGCCGAGCACAAATTGTCGGAGATCCAGGCCAAGGAAATTCTCGAAATGCGGCTGCAACGCCTCACTGGAATGGAGCAGAAGAAAATCCAGGAGGAATTCCGGGAGATCAGGAAGAAGATCGTCGAATTCGAGGCTATTCTCGCCGACCAGGAACTGGTGCTGGATATCATTCGCGAAGAAACCCGGGAAGTGCTTTCTTCCTACGCCAATCCCCGCCTGACCCGCATCATGGGCTCGGCCACGGAGATCAACGACGAGGACCTGATCACCGAGGAGGACATGGTGGTGACGATCTCCCATGCCGGATACATCAAGCGCAGCCCCGCGACCATTTACCGCACACAGCATCGCGGCGGCAAGGGCAAGATCGGCATGACCACCAAGGACGAGGATTTCGTGGAGAACATGTTCGTCGCCTCCACACACGCCTATCTGCTGATCTTCTCCTCGCGCGGCAAGGTATATTGGAAGAAGGTGTTTGAAATTCCCGTGGCTTCCCGCACCGCCCGCGGCAAGGCGGCGGTGAACCTGCTTCCGTTGGAGGAGGGGGAAACCATCCGCGCCTACCTTCCGGTGTCCGAATTCGATGCCAAGGGCACATTCGTCCTGATGATGACCGAAAAGGGGATTCTCAAGAAAACCGAGCTTTCCGCCTACAGCAATCCCCGCAAGGCCGGGGTGAGGGCAATCAACATCGACGAAGGGGACAGCCTGGTCAGCGTCACCCTCACCGATGACGGCCAGGACATTTTCCTGGCCACGGTCAACGGGCTATCCCTGCGCTTTCCCGTGAAATCGGTGCGGCCCATCGGCCGGGTGGGGCGTGGTGTGATTGGAATCCGCCTCAATCCCGGGGATTCCGTGATCGGCATGGAAATCCTCAGAGGCACCAGTTCCATTCTCACCCTCACCGAGAATGGGTATGGAAAGAAGACCCGCATCTCCGATTACAGGGTGGGCAGCCGGGGCAACAAGGGCATCTTCACCATCAAGACCTCCAAGCGGAATGGGAAAGTCGTGGGAATCGTGCAAGTGGAAAACGATCAGGAAGTGATGCTGATTACCCAGTTCGGAAAGCTGATTCGGCTCAACCTGGACAAGATGCGAAACATTGGACGTCTCACCCAGGGCGTGCGCATGATTCTACTGGAGTCCGGCGAGCGGGTGGTCTCCATCACCAAGATCGTGGAGGCCGAAGGTTCCAACGGCGATGGAGATGCCAACGGAAACGGCAGCGCAAAGGAGGGCGGCAATGGGACGGCCAACGGGAAAAACGGTGATCCTCCCCCGGAAAAGTTGAACTGAGTTCGGGAAGAGCAGGTGACATTCATGGTTTCCCCAACACGTGATCATTCGCGCCACGGCAAGCCTCCTCCCTTGTCCTTCCGGCGTCTGCGGCGTCTATCCGAGACCCTGGCCTGCCTGGGTACGCTGGCGGTCCTGAGTGGAACCCTGCTGCTGCTCTCGGGATGCGAAAATCCTATCGAAGCCCAGAGAATGTCGGCCAAAAGCAGGATGCTGTGGGAGAATGGGCGCTACGAGGATGCCGCCCGCAATTTCGTGACCCTGTCCGACCTGTACCCCGGCACGCCCCTGGCCCAGGAGTCGCTGTATTGGGCCGCCAACCTCTATCAGCATTTTCTGGACAATCCCTCCCTGGCGGCCCGCTACTACCAGCATCTGATCGTCACCTATCCCAAAGGGGATCATTTCTACGAGGCCAAGGAAAGTCTGGCCACCCTCTACGAGGAAAAGCCCGACAGCCGCCACCGGGCCCTGCAGATCTACCAGCAATTGCTTCTGGCGGACCCCTATGCGGAACGAAAGGATGAACTGCTCTATAAAATCGGCATATTGAACCTGCGTCTGGGGAGAATGGACCAGGCCCGGCTATCCTTCCGCGATCTGCTGGCCCAGCATCCCAAGTCAGCCCACCGGCCCCGGGCTTCTTATCTGGTCGGGTACACCTACTACCTGGAAAATCGCTTCGACCTGGCGATCGCCTTCTTCCAAAAAACCGGGAATGCCTACCCAGGTCAACCCATTGCCAACCAGGCCCTGTTTTTCATTGCGGATACCCTGGAAGAACAGGGCGAGATGCGCAAGGCCCTGAAAGCATTCAAGACCCTCAAGGGCCAGTATCATAATCCGGCCATCCTGGAAAAACGCATCAAGACGCTTCAGGCCCGCATCCGGCGCGGGGTACGCTAGGTTTTTCATGGAGAGGGGCATGCAATTCCAACCGCAATCCTCCGCCGTCCGCGAGGGCCATTTGCTGGAGGTGGCCCAAGCGGATATCGAGCCCAATCCTTCCCAGCCCCGGCGCCGGTTCTCCCAGCAGCAAATCGAGGCCCTGGCCGCCTCCCTGCGGGGCCAGGGCGTTCTTCAGCCCCTGTTGGTGCGTCCCCATCCGCGGCGCCCGGGTCGTTATCAGTTGGTGGCGGGAGAACGCCGCCTGCGGGCCGTCCGGCATTTGGGTTGGGGCCAGGTGCCCGTGCTGCTGCGGGAGATTTCCGACGAACACCTGCTGGAAGCGGCCCTGGTGGAAAATCTCCAGCGGGAGCCACTGACCCCCATCGAGGAAGCCGCCGCTTATCGCGATCTCCTCAACCGTCATGGCTATACCCAGGAAACCCTGGCCGGCCGGATCGGCAAGGACCGCTCCACCATCGCCAACATGATTCGCCTGCTCTCCCTCCCCCCCGCCCTTCAGGAGGATCTGGAGGAGGGACGCCTCAGCACCGGCCACGCCCGCGCGTTGCTCTCGGTTTCCGAACCGGACCGGCAGGTGGCCCTGCGCAACCGGGTGCTGGAAAAAGGGCTGTCGGTGCGGGAAACGGAGCGCGCCATCCGAATCGCCAGAGCGCCCACGACGCCCTCTTTGCCCGGAAAGGGCAATTGCGCGTCCTCTCCCGCCCTTCCCGGCCGGGAGGACATCCAGTTCGAGGCGACGCGGGATGTCCTGGAGAAAAGCCTGGGAAGCCGGGTGGAAATTCGCCGGGAAGGCCCGCCCGGCAAGAACTCCCAGGGCCGCATCGAAATCGAATTCTATTCCATGGAGGACTTCAACCGTCTCCTCGACCTGTTGACCCGGTGACGATGACGGCGGTTTCGGCGGAATATCCCCCGGCAGCCCGGGGTTGTGTTTGATCGTCTTCCTTGGATATTGGGTTTGATTCGCAGTCCGGGGGAGCCTCATCCTTCGGCCCGATATTCCATTGTACTACCGGGGGGCTCCCTCCCACTCCACAAACGTGGCGAGGGAAAACGTAAATGCCGCTTTCGGGGTATTTGGGTTTGTTTCGCAAAATGAATGTTGTGTGATAGAATGTGTAATTATATCAGTATATTGTGACATATTTAATCATGAATGTCCAGGAGGAAATGAGGGAGATTTTGCAGTTGCGGTTGCAGTCCAAATCAGTGTTATCAGTGTTGATCATTGGCCGCTAAAGCAGTTGCAAATGCATTGATCCGCGTTAATCCGCGTTCATCGGCGGTTCCCCTGTTGTTGCGGTTCGTTTTTCGTGGTTGCGGCCCCCCCCATTGAATCCACCACTCCATTGGTGGTAGCGTTTCCCGGGGGGAACCGGCTGCTCTGCCCCCCGGGCGGCTCCGGTTTTTGCACCATCCCTGTCACAATATCCACGGAACCCACGGCCGATGGAATCGCAACTATCGCAAAGCTGGATCGACGCCATGCGGGGCGGCGGCCACTGGCCGGACCGCCTGCTTACGGAATACCTGGACGAAGCGGCCCGGGACGTTCCCGATCAGGTGGCTATCGTGGACTACAACTCCATGACGGAGCAGGCCACCACTCTCACCTATGGCGAGTTGCAGGCCTTGGTGGACCGGATGGCGCTGGGGCTGGTCTCCCTGGGAATCGAGTCCCGGGACGTGGTCTCCTTCCAGCTTCCCAACTGGCACCAGTTCACCGCTCTCTACCTGGCCTGCGCGCGCATCGGGGCGGTGGCCAATCCCCTCATGCCCATCTTCCGGCAGCGGGAACTGAGCTTCATGCTGGGCTTTGCGGAGTCGAAGCTGATGGTTGTGCCGCGAAACTGGCGGGGCTTCGACCATGCGGCCATGCTGGAGGAAATCCGGGGTGATCTTCCCGCGTTGCGGCACATGTTGGTGGTGGAGGGCGGCCCGGAAGGCTCCTACGAGCAGGCGCTGACGGAAAAGGCCTGGGAGGAGGAAATGGACGCGGAGGCGGTGTTTGCCGCCCGCAAGCCCGGGCCCAACGATGTCACGGAGTTGCAGTACACCTCCGGCACCACTGGCCAGCCCAAGGGAGTGATGCACACTCCCAACACCCTGATCAGCAATATCGTCCGCTACATCGATCGGCTGGGGCTGGGCCGGGAGGATGTGGTGCTGATGGCCTCCCCCCTGGCCCACCAGACCGGCTTTGCCTACGGGATGATGATGCCGGTGATGCTGGGCTGCAAGGCGGTGTTCCAGGACATCTGGGACGCGGCCCGGGCCGCCCGCAATATCGCAGCGGAGGGAGTGACCTTCACCATGGCCTCCACGCCCTTTCTCTCCGACCTCACCGATACCCCCGCCGTGGAGGAGCACGATATCGGCACCCTGCGCATGTTCCTCACCGCCGGGGCGCCCATCCCCCGGGTGCTGGTGCAACGGGCCGAGGAGCGGCTGAAGATGCGCGTCATCTCCGCCTGGGGCATGACGGAAAACGGCTGCGCCACCCTGACCCGCCCCGACGATCCGCCGGAAAAAGTCTTCGGGACCGATGGCCTAGCCCTGCCGGGCCTGGAAGTGCGCGTCGTGGACGAGCAGGGCGCCGTCCTTCCCGAGGGAGAGGAGGGACGCCTGCAGATCCGTGGCATGTGCAACTTCGCCGGCTACCTGAAAAAGCCGGAACTGTTCGACACGGACGCGGAGGGCTGGTTCAACACGGGCGATCTGGCCCGCATGGATGCCGAGGGCTACATCCGCATCTCCGGGCGCTCCAAGGACATCATCATCCGGGGCGGGGAGAACATTCCCGTGGTGGAGGTGGAGGGCCTGCTTTACCGGCACCCGGCCATCCAGGACGCCGCCCTGGTCGGCATGCCCGATCCCCGCCTGGGAGAACGGGGCTGCGCCTTCGCCACCCTGCGTCCGGGGGAATCCTTCTCCCTGGCGGACATGATCGCCTTTCTCGCCAGCGAAGGGATGGCCAGGCAGTACTTCCCGGAGCGGCTGGAAATCCTGGAGGA
>CAZOXD010000007.1:14965-20891 GCA_964583525.1 uncultured Pseudomonadota bacterium | reverse complement strand
ATCGGCAGGTGGGTGACCCGCTGGCCCGATGCGGCGAAGACGGCGTTGGCGATGGCCGCCGGGACCGGCATGATGGCCGGCTCCCCCACACCCGTGGGCGGGTCTCCCGGGTTATGGATCAGCACGGTTTCCAGATCCGGCACCTCGTCCATTCGCGGCGGAAAGTACTGGTGAAAATTCGAGACGCTGACCCGGCCGTCCCGCACCTCGGCCTTCTCCTTGAGAGCCATTCCCAGCCCCCACACCAGGTTGCCTTCCACCTGCGCTTCCACGGCCCCGGGATTGACGATCAACCCGCAATCCTGGGCGCACACCATCCGCTCGACCCGGATGGTTTTCTCCTGCTCGTCCAGGGCCACCTCGGCCACCACGGCCACATGGGTCTGGTCCTTGTAGATTCCACAGGCCAGTCCACGGCCTCTGAGCAGGCCGGGGGACCCCTTGGGCAGGGGACGGCTCCAGTCCGCCTTGTCCGCCACCGCTTTCAGCACGCGGGCCAGCCGCCTGCGCCGATTCCCAATGCCGGTGTCCGTGCCACCGTCCGCGCCCCCGGGATTGAGATGCCGTAGCCGGAACTCGAGGGGGTCCGTCCCCGCCAGGGCGGCCAGATCGTCCATCATCGATTCGATGGCGAAGGCGTTGACGGAGGCGCCCAGCCCCCGCCAGGGCCCGGTGGGCACAGGCATGGGTTGATCCCAGTACCGTATTTCCTGATGCGGAATATCGTAGCTGTGTACCGCGCCCCGGGAGCCCCCGAAATCCTGGATGAACGAGGTCACCCATTTCAGCAGCGGGGAGGCGGAGAGCGGCCCGAAGATCACCGGGCCGCTGGCGAATTCGTGATTCCAGTGGCTGATTTTTCCGGATGGGCCGACACCGGCCCGGATGCGGTGGGCCGTGGGAGGCCGGAAATAGGCGTGGCCAAACTGCTCCTCGCGGCTCCAGGCGACTCGCACGGGCTTGCGCACCGCCGTGGAAAGCCGCGCCGCCTCGAAAGCCGCTTCCACCCCCACCTTCCCGCCGAATCCGCCCCCCAGAAAGGCTGGATGCACGGTCACCCGGTCCTTGGACAACCCGGCGATTTGCGCCGCCCGGGCGCCGTTGAAGAAGGTGTCCTGGCTGGAAACGTACAGATCCATGGAATCCCCCTTGTGGTGGGCCACGGCGGCGAAGGGCTCCATCTGCGCGTGCGCCCCCAGGGGCGTGGTGAAGGAGCGCTCCAACGAAGCGTGGGCCTTCCCGGCGGCCTTGACGGCATCCCCGGTTGAGACGAGGGAGTGGGAGCTTTCACCGGAGGATTTCAACTGTGCAATATCGAGCAGGGCTTCGATCTCCTCCTGCTGCCACAATTTGGGGATCTCCCAGCGTGGTTGGATTTTCGCCAGGGCCTTGCGGGCATTTTCCTCGCTGTCGGCGACGACGCCCAGGAAGTTTTCCGAAATATCTTCCACGACTTCCACCACACCCGGCACCCGGCGCGCCTTGGCCAGGGAGGCATTATCCACCGATTCCATATAGGCCCCGAAGGCCGGGGGCCGTGCCACCACGCCATGGAGCATGCCGGGCAGTTGGACATCGGAGCTGTATCGGGCCGCGCCGGTGACCTTGGCGGGAATATCCACCCGGGGTAGGGAGCGCCCGATCTGGCGGAACGATCCGGATGGTTTGAGGGGCGCCCAGTCCTCAGAAGCCTCGATCACCGCACCGCCTTTCACGATCTCGGCATAGGGCCACTCCCGGCCCGATTCTTTTTCCCGGAATCCGCCCTCGACCTGGGCCAAGCCGTCCACGGAGACACCACTCCTGGATGCGGCCCGTTTCTTCAACGCGGCACGAAGCCGGGTACAGGCTTGGCGCAAGGGGAGATACAACTCCTGGATGGTCTCGCTGCCCACGGTCATCTTGATGGGCGGAATCTGGGCCGTGCTGGGCAGCACCACTTCGATGGACCCCAGGGGGACGTTCAGGTCCTCCGCGACGATCTGGGTCAGCCCGGTCATCACGCCCTGGCCCATCTCCGCCTTGCCCATGAAGAAGCGGATGCGGCTGTCCGGCAGTACCTGCACCCAGGCGGCCGCATTCTCTTCCGGATTCCCGCTGGTGGTGGGCAACACCGGCAGCGAGCAACCTGTGGAAAACACCACCGTTGCCCCGGCGGCCAGCCACCCGGAAGACACCAGGAACCGCCGCCGGCTGTAGCCGGGCGGGTTGCCCGTTTCCAAACGAATTCCCCGATCCGCGGGGGTGGAATTGGCTGATTCGTTCGGGTTTCTCATGGCCGCCTCCCGATTCCCGACGATTGGGCAGCCACCGATTTTGCAGCCGCCGTCAGCACCGCTTTGCGGATGCGATGATAGGCGCCGCACCTGCAGAGATTTCCGGCCATGGCCCGCTCCACGTCCTCCCGCCCGGGATGGGGGGTGCTTTGCAGCAGGGCCGCCGCCGTCATGATCTGGCCGGACATGCAGAACCCGCATTGCGGCGCCTGGTGCTCGATGAAGGCCCGCTGCACCGGATGCAGCGTTTCCTCCGCCCCAATATCGGGCTTACTTTCGGGCCCACTTCCTGGTGCCGCCTCCCGCGCGGTCCCCGGCAATCCCTCGATGGTGGTGACCGCCTTTCCCTCCAATGAACCCGCGGGGGTCTGGCAGGAGCGGACGGCGGTCCCGTTCAGATGCACTGTGCAGGCGCCGCACAATCCCATCCCGCATCCATAATGGGTGCCCGTCAATCCCATCCTCTCCCGGAGCAGAACCAATAAGGTCATGCCCGCCGGTATCCCCCGCAGGGAGTGCCGCTTTCCGTTGATTCTCAGGTTCAGGGTATGCAAGCTCATGGCGCTTTCGCTCCTCGCTGAAATTAATGCGGGTGTTCAGGGCCGCGAAACCTGCCTGCCTGGTTTCCCTGGTACTTCGTGGCAGGGGCGGCTATCGACTACAGGGTCATATTGGATTAAAAGAAACCATTGCGCCTGAAGAGCCGCGCCGAAATTTTTGCACAATCGCGCCAAGGTGAGCATGTCTGGGTACGTAAATCGAATGATGAGCCAATCCGTGGTGGAAAACCTGCGCATCCATTACGGGGTTACCGATGAATGGCTGCCGGAATCCGTGCGCCGGGCCATGAAGGAGGAGCGGATTCATATCCGGAGAAGCGTGCAGAACGAACTGTTCGATAAAACCCTGCGGGAATTCGGGGCCCGGGCCCTGCTCTCCGCGGCCGGGGCGCTGGCTTCGGAACGCCAGAGCCCCATTCAGTATATCCTTCTCAACGTGGACACGCCACGGCAGTGCATCGAAAAGCTGATCCGCCTCAAGCAGTTTCTCCACTCCTTCGCCAAGATGGATGTGCTCCGCGAATCGTCGAACTCCATCACGGTAAACCATTATTTCCGGGAGGGTTCTCCGCAACCCGGGGAGGACCTCTATACCTTCGGGGCCGTCCAGTTGTTGTTGATCGGAGCCGGCTGCCTGGCGCTACAATCCCGCTGGGTGGCGGTATCCCACCGGGACCTGCTGCGTTATGACGAGGTGGCGGCGCATGACCCAAAATTTTCCACGGAAACTGTCTGGGAATTTCAGTGGGAATCCTTTCGCCCCAACCGCACGTACGTGGAAGGCCTGGACGATGTGCTCATGCAGGGCCTCCCACCCCTCCCGGAAGGGGAGGATCTGTCGTCCCGGTTGCGGGCGCTGGTGGCGGGAAATCTCGATCGGAAATGGCCCATCGTGGAGGCGGCCGAACGGCTGTTTCTCTCCCCACGCTCCCTGCAGCGGAAGCTGCGGGAGGAAAACAGCAGTTTCTCCAGGATTCTCTCCAGCCTGCGATTGACCCAGGCCAAGCACATGCTGGCGGAAACGGACTACTCGATCACCGAAATCGGATTTTCCCTTGGGTTTTCCGATACCGCCCATTTCAGCCGGGTATTCAAGCAGGAAACGGGAAGGAAGCCTTCCGAATTCCGGCGGCGGCTTTTGCCCATGGCAACTACCGGGGCGCTACGCCCTAACCGGCCCAACAATCCTCGGGAGCCATGACCGAAGAATCGCAACAGGGCGCCATCGCAGTGACGGGCGCTTCCAAGGGGATCGGGGCCGCCATCGCGCTGGAACTGGCAAACAGGGGTTTCCGGGTGGCCTGCCTGACCCGCGCCGGGAAGGGCATCGAGGAATTTGACGTGCCCAAGGAACTGGCGCCCCGCATGCGCCACGAAACCTGCGACGTCAACGACGAGGCCGGCGTGGCCCGGGCGTTGAAGGCCGTAGCCGAGTGGGGCGGTGGCTTGCGGGGTGTGGTCAACAACGCCGGAGTCCATATCGTCGGTGCCAGCGAACATCTGCTCACCTCCGATCTGGAGGCGGTGCTGGCCACCAACGTCACCGGGCTCTTCATCGTCAGCCGGGAGGCCTTCCCCTTCCTGAAAGCGGGCGGGGGCGGCACCATCGTCAACCTTGGTTCGTATTTCGAGCGGATGGGTGTGCCCCGCAACACGGCCTACACCGCCTCCAAGGCCGCCGTGGGGGCGATCACGCGCTGCCTGGCAGTGGAATGGGCCGGGCACGGCATCCGGGTGCTCAACGTGGCCCCGGGGTATATCGAAACCGATCTCAACCGGGATTTCCTGACAAAGCCGGCGGTGCGGGAAAAGCTGCTGCCCCGGATTCCCCTGGGCCGGGCCGGCACCACGGCCGAAGTGGCCCGGCTGGTAGCCTTCCTCTTCAGCGAGGATATCCCCTACCTTACCGGGGAAACCCTCTACCTGGACGGCGGGCACGGAATCGCCCATTGAGGCGCAGGATATAGCCCATTGAGGCATCGAACGGAGCGCCGGGAATGGGAGGAACAGGCACACCATGAAGATCTTCGAGCGCATCGACCGGGTGCCTTCCCTCTCCGAAGAGGAGCGGCTGGTGCTGGAGAGCGTGACGGCCCTGTCCCGCGGCGTCATCGCCTCCCGCGCAGCGGCGTACGATTCCTCCGGCGAATTTCCCTGGGAGAACGTGGAAGCACTCAACGCCCTGGAGGCCAACGCGATCTTTATTCCCGAGGCTTATGGAGGAGCCGGGATGTCCTACGCCGCCTATCTGGCCTGCGTGCGGGAGATCAGTAGGGCCTGCGCCTCCACCGGTGTGATCTGGGCCACCAATTTTCACGCCATCAAGCCCCTCATCGACTTCGGCCCGGAAGAAATGAAGCGGCGCCTTCTGCCCGTGATGGCGGGGGGCGGGCTGGCGGCTCTGGTGATTACCGAGCCCAGCGCCGGGTCGGACGCCACGGGCATGACCACCCGCTTCATCCCGGACGGCGATGAGATTGTGGTGGAGGGAAACAAGATCTTCATCACCAACGGGGACGTGGCCGACCTGTACCTGGTCTTCGGGAAGATGGACGGCACGGCAAACGCCAAGGAGGCCATCTCGGCGCTGTACGTGCCCAAGGACACCCCGGGGCTTTCCTTCGGGCGCAAGGAGGACAAGATGGGCATGCGCGCCTCCACCACCACTCCCGTCCACTTCGCTGGCTGCCGCGTGCCCCGGGACAACCTGCTGGGTGGCCCGGGCGAGGGGCTGAAGCTGCTGCTGGCCTCGCTGAACAAGTCGCGGCCGTCCATTGCCGCCCACGCCCTGGGAATCGCCCGGGCGGCCTTCGAGGATGCGGTGGATTACATCAACGAGCGCAAGCAGTCCGGGCGGCGCATCGTGGAGTTCCAGGGCATCCAGTTCATGCTGGCCGACCTGGCCGCCGAGTTGGCCCAGTGCGAGGCCTGGCTCTGGTACGTGGCCGCGCTGGTGGACTCGGGGGAAAGCGACATCGGCATCGAGTCCTCCATGCTCAAGATGCGCGCCACGGACCTGGCCATGCGCATCACCACCGACGCCGTGCAGCTGCACGGCGGGTACGGCTATATCAAGGAATACCGCGTGGA
>CAZOXD010000007.1:0-14865 GCA_964583525.1 uncultured Pseudomonadota bacterium | reverse complement strand
CTTGAGTCTCCCCACAAATTGGGATAGGTAAGTGCCCAGGGAAATCGGGTTCCCCATGGGGAACCGGTACTCCGTTGCAACGAACTTATCGTTCCTGATCAACAGTCCAATATAGGGAGTGTGAGATGAACCATACCTACCATTGGAATCAAGCAATCAGGCCCGCCCTGCGCTCCGGAGCGGCTCTGGCCTTGCTGGTAACCGCGCTGGTGGTGTTCGCCATGGTTGCTCCCGGCTCCGCCCAGGCGCAAAAGACGGTCAAGATCGGCGCGTCGTTCTTCCTTTCGGGCGGGTCGGCCGGGCCCTTCGGCATCCCGGCCCGCAACGGGATGGATTTGCTGGTGGAAGCCATCAACAAAGGCACCCTCCCCGTGCCCTACAACACGGGCAAAGGCCTGGCGGGCGCCATGATTGCCCCCAAGTACATCGACGAAGGCGGCGGGGCCACCAAGCAGGTCATCGAATTCCGCAACTTCGCGCTGCGGGACAAGATGGACGTGGTGATCGGCTACATCTCCAGCGGAAACTGCCTCGCCATCGCACCGGTGGCCGACGAGTTGAAGCTGTTGACCATGATTCCCATCTGCGGCACCCCGCGCCTCTTCGAGGACGCCAAGTACAAATACGTGTTCCGCACCATCTCCTCCTCCATCACCGACAGCGTGGCGGCGGCCCATTACATCAATGCCCGCTTTCCCGGGATTAAAACCATGGGAGCCATCAACCCCAACTACGCCTGGGGCCAGGATTCCTGGCGGGATTTCCATTTGGCCATGAGCGCGATCAAGCCTGGCATCAAGATCGTCACCGAGCAGTGGCCCAAACTGTACGCCGGCCAGTTCAGTTCGGAAATCACCGTGCTGCTGCGCAAGAAGCCCGGCGTGACCCATACCTCCTTGTGGGGCGGTGACATTGAAAGCTTCGTCAACCAATTGGGCGTGCGGGGCCTGCAAAAGAAGACCAAGATCGTCCTCACCACCGGCGAAACCGTCATGTACCGTCTGGGATCGAAAGTGCCGGACGGCCTGATCGTCGGCGCACGGGGGCCTTATGGAGTCAACGCCCATGATACCGCACTGAACCGCTGGTTCCGCAAGGCCTACTTCGCCAAGTTCAGCAGCCACCCGGTTTATCCTTCCTACATGACCGCCCAGTCCATGCTGGCCCTGAAGATCGCCTACGACAAGGCGGCCAAGAAAAAAGGCGGCTTCCCCAATACGGAGGACGTGATCGCGGCCATGGAGTACCTGAAGTTCGAGGCCTTCGGCACCACCATCAACCTGTCCCATGGCAACGGCCACCAGGCGGCCACGGAATCGGCCTATGGCATTTCCAAGTTCGACAAGTCCACGGGCACGCCCACCTTCACGGACGTGAAGTGGTTCAAGGCCGCATGCGTCAACGCTCCCGTGGGAGTCAAGGGCGCGGAGTGGATCAAGGGTGGCATGAAGGGCGCCAAGTGCGATTAGAGCGATTGATCGCCAAACACCAATCCAACTGAGGCAGGGGACGGCCCTGAAGTTCCGCCATCAGGCACCAGTGGCCGTTCCTGCCTTTTACCCGGATATTTTCCGGAACAGGTACAGGTATGCAGGCAATCATCACCATCCTGATTGACGGGATGATCTACGCCTCCTGGATTTTCCTGGTCGCCGTGGGGTTGACCATGATTTTCGGCGTGATGAAAATCCTCAACATTGCCCACGGCAGCATGTACGCCTTCGGCGCCTATGCCGCCGCCACCACACTCGGTTGGCTATTCGCCGGTTTGGGCGAGGAGCCCCAGGTGTTCTGGGCTCTTTTGAGCGCACTGGGGGTGCTGCTGGCGTCCGCCGTGCTGGTGGGAATTGTCCTCGGGCTGGTAATGGAACGCGGGTTGCTGCGTTTCATGTACGGCATGGACGAGGTGCTGATGGTGCTGGTGACCTTCGCCACATTCCTGATCCTGGAAGATCTGATCATGGTGATCTGGGGCACGGATGCCTATTTCGCCTTTGAACTCTACAGCCTGCCGGGCAACCTGGACGTGATGGATATCAACTATCCCAACTACGAATTGTCGCTGATCGGGGTGGCGATGGTTGTGGGCGGCCTGCTCTGGTGGGGCATCAATGGCACCAAGTGGGGGAAACTGATGCTGGCGGTGATCCATGACCGGGAAATGGCGGAAGCCTTTGGGATCAACGTGACCCGGGTCTTTACCGTCACCTTCATCCTGGGCGCTATATTGGGCGCTTTGGGCGGCGCTTTCACCGCACCGATGATCTCCGTCACTCCGGGGATGGGCGTGGAGGTGATCGTGCTGGCCTTCGCCATCGTGGCCATCGGCGGCATGGGCAGCATTCCCGGCGCCGTAGTCGGCTCCCTGGGCGTGGGAATCGTGCGGGCCACCGCGGTGCATCTGATGCCGGAACTGGAACTGTTCATTATTTACGCCGTGATGGCGCTGGTGCTGGCTTTCCGTCCGCAAGGCCTGTTCGGCAGGGCCGAAGCGAGGAAGATATGACGGGAAAATTCAACCGTACCGAAATCGGGCTGGTCGCCGCCGCGATTGTATTTTTGCTCCTCAAGTTTGTATTGCCGGATTGGATGATCAACGTCGCCACCCCTTCCCTGGCCCGGGGACTGGTGGTGCTGGGGTGTTTGATCCTCTGGCGCACCGGGTTGGTTTCCTTCGGGCAGGCCCTGTTTTTCGGCACTGGGGCCTATACGGTGGGTCTGTTGCGGGTCTATGCCGGCGTGACCGACATTTTTCTGCTGACGGTGCTGGCGATTCTCTTCTCCGGTGGCTTGGCCTTATTGCTGGGCCTGCTGATCTGCCGCTACAGGGAAATCTTCTTCGCCATGCTCTGCCTGGCCTTTTCCATGATCTTCTATGGGGTGCTGGTGAAATCCGAGGTGCTGGGCAGCACGGACGGGTTCAACGTGATCGGGCTGACCCTGTTTGGGATGCCACTGAAAGGCGCGGGTCTGCAAACTGTGGTGTATTTCTTGGTGGTCCTGCTGGCCTGCGCGATGGCCCTGCTGGTCAACCGCTATCTTTCCTCGACCATGGGCCAGTTGACCTCGGCCATCCGGGACAACGAGATCCGGGTGGAATACCTGGGCATTTCCGTGAATCGCACCATCCACTTCAAGTTCGTCATCGCGGGAGCCCTGGCCGGCGCCGGGGGCGCTATCACGGCCTTCACCATCGGGCATATCGACCCGGAGGCCATGACCTACTGGCCCGTCTCCGGCGAGTTCGTGTTCGTGACCATTCTCAGCGGCACGGGCAACGTGGCGGCGCCCTTCCTGGGCTCCATCATCTTCGAAGTGCTGCGAACCTATGCATTCGTGTACGTCCCGCATTACTGGCAGATGGCGATGGGCATCGTATTGTTGCTGACCATCTTGTTTCTTCCCGGCGGCATCTGGTCCTTGCTCAACCGCATTCGCAAGAGGGGATAAGATGGCGCTACTGGAAGCGAAGGGACTGTCGAAGTCTTTCGGGTCGGTGGTGGCGGCGAACAACATCACCGTATCCATCGACGAGAAGGAAGTAATTGGGGTCATCGGGGCCAACGGCGCCGGAAAGACCACTTTCGTCAACATGGTCACCGGCTACATGAAGCCCAGCGAAGGGCGGATCCTCTACCTGGGGAACGACATCACCCAGAACTCCCCCCGGGAAATCACCAGGATGGGCATTTGCCGCTCCTTCCAGGTGCCCCAGGTATTCGTGTCGGTGTCCCTGTTCGACAACCTTTTGATCGCCCTGGGCGTGGCGGAAAAGACGGGCCTGATGTTCTGGCGGCCGTTGCGGCGCGGGGAGTTGATGGCGGCCGTGGAGGAAATCGTCACCCGCTACGGCATGGTGGAATACCGCGACACCGAGGCCGGGATGCTGCCCCAGGGTGTGCGCAAGCTGTTGGATATCGCCATGGCCATGGCCCACAACCCGCGCATCGTGCTGCTGGACGAGCCCACCAGCGGCGTGAGCATCAGCGAGAAGTTCGGCATCATGGACGTGGTGATGGAGGCCCTGAAGGACACCGGGGTGACCGTGCTCTTCATCGAGCACGACATGGAAATCATCGAGCGCTACGGCGAAAGGGTGCTCGCCTTCGCGGACGGCGCCATCATTTCCGATGGCGGCGTCGACCACGTCCTCAAAGACGAGCAGGTGCGGCGGCTGGTGATCGGAGAATGATTCAGGGGGGAACCAGGGATGAACCCCAGCGCGAGAACAAGAAAGACAAGGGAGGCAAGAGAGACGGCCATGCTTAACGTGGAAGATCTGGAAGTCAACATCGGCACGACCAATATCCTCCGCGAGGTGAACCTGGAGGTGAAGGAAGGCACCATGTGCGGGCTGATCGGCCGCAACGGGGCCGGCAAGACCACCTTCATGCGCACCGTGATGGGGCTTGCCAAGGCCCGGGCGGGGAAAATCGGCTTCGACCACATCGACCTGCTCAAGGTTCACTCCCACCGCAGGGCTCACCTGGGCATCGGCTACATGCCCGAGGACCGGCGCCTGGTGCCGGAATTCACCACCGAGGAGAATATCCTCATGCCCGCCTGGGCCACCGGCATGGAGGATTCGCAAACCCGCCTGGAGTGGATCTACGGGCTGATGCCCGAAGTGAAGGAATTCGCCCAGCGCAAGGCCAACCAGCTCAGCGGCGGGCAGCAGAAACTGACCGCCCTGGCGCGCTCCCTGATGAGCGGAAGCAAACTGCTGTTGCTGGACGAACCCTTCGAAGGCGTGGCCCCCGCTCTCTCAAAGCGCCTGGGCGAGGTGCTGGCCAAGCTGAAGGGTGAAGGGCTGTCCGTGCTGCTGGCGGAATCCAACGAGAAGCACGTGACCGGCCTGCTGGACCAACTCTACGTGATCGAGCGCGGGCACATCGAGAGCAGTTAGGGGCACTCGTAATGTACCTCCGCCACTCCCCGCTACCATACGATTTCCCGTAGACGTATTGTTTTGACCGGCTGCCAATGCCTCGCCAGGCTCCGGTCAAATGTCGCAAAATACCCTATTCCACATTAATATCAATGCCTTTTCGGGGAACCTTTCCTTCCCTATGCGCGTATCAGGGGGAAGATATCAATCCGAATTTTCGGATTATTTCATCCATCCACCTGGCGGCTGGCTTCCATCGCTGTTATTAAACGGCGCGAGGGAGCGGTTTGAGAGGAGTCATTCATGGAAAAATTACGTACCTTCCACTTGGGACTGCTGTTGGCCTTGGCGGTTGTACTCGCTTCGTGTTCCGCCAACCCTGTACCGAAACCGCCCAAGCCGGACGAATCCTTCATCTTCGGATATATCGATATGGAGGACGCGCCCACCTGGTTGCATTGGGCGACCATCCGCCAGTTCAAGCCCCCCACCAAAAAGCCATACTTCTCGGCGGGAGCCTACCAGGGCGTATTTTACAATTGGTATTTCGGCCCCGGCTCCTATGCGGTGACGAAATTCGGCGGCTCGGCTGGCAGAACCAATTATACCTTCGGAATACCCCGCCAATTGACGGAAATGCGGGTGAAATTCGACAAGCCCGGCATCTACTTTCTCGGCTCCTTCAAATACAAGGACATCAAAACCGGCTTTTTCGAGCAGGGCAAGTACGACCTGGAAAAGGCCGACAAGCCTACCGAAAAGGAGGTGGTGGAAAAGCTGCTCAAACTGGTTAAAGGGACAGCGGTCGAACCCCGGTTGAAGAAACATCTGGAGGGATTGAAATGAGAGCGATGCTGGCGTCATTATTCAAGGTTCGCACGGCAGGGTTCCTGGCGATGACCCTGTTGGTTGCCGGATGCGGAACGCCCCTCAAACCGGTCATGGATCTTTCCAAGGTCAAGAAATCCGAGACGGTTTTGGTGGGACGGGTCGAACTGGACCCTCCCTTGGCCGAGGGAGAGCAGAGCATCGATGGAATCACCGTTGGGAAAATGAAAAACCGGGTATTCCTCCTGGTCGATCCCGAGTACAGAGTATTCAAAAAGGCGGCCGAGGCAGGCGACATCAAAACCTATATTGAAGAAGATTTTGGAAAAACCTTCTACGTCCGGATTCCAAACAAAATCCAATACATCAACCTGATCCAGTTTTACTTGGCTATAGGCAGTGGCGGGGCTGATATCGCCTACCTTCCCGCGGGTGTAAAGATCGACATCAAACCCGGGGACAAGGCGGTCTACATGGGCACCCTGCGCTACAAACGCAACGAGTTCTTCGATATCGAAAAATCCATGATCGTCGACGACCACAAACGGGCCACCAAGGAATTCCAGAAAAAGTTCGGCACCCGCATGAAGTTGACCAAGCGCCTGGCCGTGCCCGTAAAGGACGGCAAGTAAGCCGAAATGATTCCGGGGCGGGTGCACTCTGCTTCCGCCTTTCTTCCATCCCCCCCCCTACCCTTCCCGGAAGCGGAGCATCACCACGTGCTCGGCTGCGGTGACCACCTCCCCCTTTTGATTGATCAACTCCACGTCTTCGGAAAGAATGCCGCGCCCGGGCTTTTTGGTTTCGCGCTTGGAGGCGATGCGCACCTTCACATGGAGGGTGTCCCCGATGAAGATGGCCTTGGAAAACTTTACGTTCCAACCGAGCGAGGCGATGGCCGACCCGTCGAAGTGACCCATCCGGTACTTCAACCCTTCCATCAGGGAGAGCCCGAACAGCCCGTGGGCGATGCGCTGCCCGTATTCGGTCTGCTTGCAGAATTCCGCGTCCGTATGCACGCGGTTCCAGTCCCCGGTGAGGGCGGCGAACTGGAGAATATCCGCCTCGCTGATGGTGCGGGCGGTGGTCTGGAACTCCGCGCCCACTTCGTAATCCTCGTAAAACATGGGGCCCATGTGCGTCTCTCCTCAGCAAATTTGCAAAAGCCGGGCGGCAGGATTCCTCCGCCGGGCCGGTGTGTGGGAATCAGGATTCTCCGCTGCCTTGGCAATGACCTCTGCTTTGCCAACGGGTTCCACCACTTTCACCCTTACTCCTACACCTTGACGACCCGGCAGAGCAGGGTTTTCAGGTTGGTCTGGTCGGAGACCGGGTCGCGCTGGGTTTTGTCCGTGAGAAAATTGACCGAGTTCCAGGGATGGTAGGGCTGGCGCTCCCCCCATCCGAGGGGGACGAACACCGCGTCGCGGCGGATGCCCGCGTTGACCCAGGCCACCGCTTCGATGGCGCCGTGGGCGGTTTCCACCCGTACCCGGTCTCCATCCCCGATGCCCTGCCGCTCCGCCCGGCCGGGATGAATCTGCACGTACAAATCCGGCCACATTTCCTGGGCCTGCCAGAAATAGTGGGTCCAGCTGTGAAAGTGGGGCGCCGGGGGGCGGCCGGTGATCAGTTCGCAATCGAAGCCCCGCGCACGCAGTTTCGCTCCCGGGGAATCCGCGCCGCCGGAAACGATCCGCGCCGGAGAGGTCCAGGTGACCTCGTTGTGAAAGGGGGAGGGCACGCCTTCCTCGCTGTCCTCCAATGCAAGCTCCAGGTAGGGCAGGTCAGCCAACTGCTCGCGCTCGCTATAGAATTCCGGCAGCGCGGAAAGGCCGAGGGCCGCGAAGCGCCGTTCCATCTCCTCGTTCCAGAATTCCAGCTTGCCGCTGGGGGTCGGGAAGCGGTGGCCCGCGGGAGCGTCGAAGGCGGTGCTGCCCTCCAGGTAGAGCGTCTCCTGCTCCGGGGCGTCCTCGTCCGCCAGGGGGGCCCGCACCCAGCGGTTGGGGGCGGCATGAAGCCGCTTCTGGGTGGCTCCGCGCAGGGGGCCGCCCTTGATAAATACTTCATCCCAGAACACCGCGTGATCCGCATGGGCGGGCTTCAGCACGTCCTCGAAGCCGAGCCGCCGGCCCAACTCGACCCAGATCCAGCCGTCGGCCCTGGCTTGGCCGGGAGGATCGATCATCTTGTCGATCCAGACCACCCGCCGGTCGTCGGCGGCCCTCCCCACATCCCCCTGCTCGATGCCGGTTGCGGCGGGGAGCACGTAATCGGCGAAGGCCGAGGTTTCATTGGGAAACAGGTCGATGTGTACCAGCAGCTCCAATGCGGAAAAAGCCTCCCGGGCCGTCTGCTGTCCCGGCCAGTTGGACATGGGGTTGTTGCAGGCGATCATGGCCTTGAGGGGGTAGGGCTTTCCCGTGGTCATGGCTTCGGTCCACCCGGAGGGGCTGTGGCGGAGCTTCGGCATGGCCGGGACGCGGCGCCGTTCGGGGGGAGCGCCGATTCCCGGCGGGAAACCCGAGGTCATGTTGAAGTAGGCCCCCCCGGGACGCCCCCAGTTGCCGGTGATGGCGGCCAGAAACATCAGCGATCGGTTGACCTGCACGGAGTTGGAGTGCTGGTTGACGCCCCGGCTGGCGAAGATCACGCACCCCTCGGCCCGGGCGATTTCCTCCGCCAGCGCGCGGATCTCCTCCGCGGGAAGATCGGTGACGGGCGCCGCCCATTCCGGGGTGTAGCCGCGTTCGAAGATGAAGTCCCGCCAGCGTTCCCAGCCCATCAGGGTGGATTCGCAGAAGGCTTGGTCGTGCAGATCGTTGGAAAGAATGTGGTGGCTCATGGCCAGGGCCAGGGCCATGTCCGTCCCGGAGCGGATGGGCAGCCAGCGGTCCGCCTTGCCTGCCGTCACGGTGCTACGGGGGTCCACAACCACCATCCGGGCGCCGTTGCGCAGGCGCCAGTCGTTGATCATCCCGAAGTAGACCGGACGGGTTTCGGCCTGGTTGTCGCCAATGTAGACGTACAATTCCGCGCTCCCCAAATCGCCCCGGGTGTAGCTGTTCCCGCTGCCCAAAGCACCCTGTGTGAGCTTGTAGGCGATGCTCTTTCCGGATGCGCAGAAGGGTTCCGTGCCCGCCAGGTTGGGGGTGCCCCACAAGTCGGCGAACAGCTTGGCGTAGCCCAGCCAGGTCAGCAGCCCGGTGCGGGTGCCCACGAACAACGCCAGCGCTTCGGGGCCCCAGGCGTCCTTCACGGTCACCAGCCGGGCGGCGATCTCGTCCAATGCCCGTTCCCAGGAAATGGGGGCGAATTTTCCCTCCCCCCGCGCGCCCGTACGCTTGAGGGGCGTGGTCAGCCGCCGCGGGTTGTTGTACATCTGCAAGGTCATCTGGGACTTGGGGCAGACCTTCCCCTTGAAGAGAGGATCGTCCGTGTTGCCGGTGATGTTCACCAGCCGGTCTCCCTTGAAATGAAAGTGCACCGGACAGCAGTTGAAGCAGATATTGCAGCCCCCGGGGATCGTGCGGTCGGCCCGCCGCTCCTCCCGGGGAACGCGGTAAGGGAATTCCGCCCGCAGGGGGGATTCACGGCGGCCGCCCCTGCCGTTACCGCCGCCCAGATTGAACCCCCCCAGCACCGCGGTGGGCGTACCGAGGGAGCCGGACTCGGCAAGCTGGCCCGGGGCTGCTGCGCTGCCGGAACTGCTGCCGCCTCCACTCTCCCCGCCGGCCCCGTTGCTTTCCTCCCGGGGCAGCGCGTCCAGGTAGACCGTTCCTGGGCCCAGCAGAAAAGCGTCATGGTCCCGCACGGGACGCCGCTCTTCTTCCGCCCGGTGGAGGAGGGTTCCGCGGGGCGCGAAGTCCAGGGCATACCCGGGGCACGCTTCCACGCAGGCGGGCTGGCGGCCATCCGCACGGCGTTCGGAGCACAGGTCGCATTTGACGGCGTGATGGCCCTCGGCGTCGTATCCCATGGCGCCGTAGGGGCAGGCGGCCACGCATTCCCCGCACCCTGTGCAACGGACCTCGTCGATGCGCACCACCCCGGTGCGTTCGTCCTTGGAAAGGGCCTTGGGATGCACCCCGCAGGCCCGCAGGCAGGCCGGGCGCTGGCACTGCTGGCACATCATCGGCAGGAAGTTGACCGCGGTGCGCCCCGGATCCCCCAGCCACGCCACACGGGTGCGGAATTCCCCCGGGCCCAGCCCGTGCTCCTGCTTGCAGGCGGCCTCGCAGCTTTTGCAGCCGATGCACCGCTCCAGGTCGACGCTCAAGGCCAGCCGTTCCATCCCGGCGAAGTCTTCTGGAGCCCTCATGGCGACGCTCCGTTTTCAAGTTCTTGCGGGTTCATTCATGCCCCAATGTTATTCATATCCTGTCAAATTCCGCCGGCCGGCGCCACTTCCGCTGGCAGGCACTACTTTCGCTGGCAGGCGCCACCCTCCCTCACCACAGGTTGACATGGGGCCAGGTAATCTCCCGTCCCTGGGCGGCGTATTCCGCCATGAAGGTCACGGTGAAGACGTGGGCGGCCAGTCCCGCCACGAACAACGCTCCCAATGCGATGTGCAGGCGCCGCCAATGAGCCTGGGCGGGATTCATGGCGCGCCGGAGCCCGATCAGCCCGGCTTCCTGGCGCGTCAGCCGCGCGTAGGTCAGGGAGCGCCAGGGATGGCGCGCCCAGTGCGCCAGGGTGGGGGAGAAGGCCGCCTCCTCTTCTCCCGGCGCAATTTGTTGCAGCAGGGCGCTCTTGCGGGCGATCAGCTCTTCCAGGCGGGTGCGGATGGAAGGGTCGGCCGGGCGAAAGTTGGCATGACGGGTGGCGAAGATCGCGGACAGGTCTCCCGCACCCCGCAGCCGGGCCCACACCCCCAGCGCCGTCAGCGCGATCAGGGCCAGGAACAACAACGCTGGAGGATTGCTGAGGAAACCGGCGGAGTGAACGGCCCCCAGCGCCATTCCCGGCACCGCCGACACCACATGAGCGATGAACCAGGCCCGGGGAGCCGAAGCCGCGCGCCCCCGGCCCGTGCGCTTGACCGTCACGAACGCCATGGAAACCAACAACAGTCCTCCGCCCACCCACCCCAAAACGTAGAGGGGCAGGCTGCCCGGCGTCCGCCAGGGTGCGGGAAGATACGATTGCACCGAAAAAAACGCGATCAGCAGCGCGATGGCGGCCAGCAGCAGGGAGACCAGCCAGCGGTCACTCAGGTCGAACCCTCTGTGGGCAGGGGCGGGTGTGGAGGCTTGATCTGGGTGCAAGAGGACGCGATTTGGTTGGTGATTGGAAAAGGGGAGAAGGAGTTTCCGGGGTTGTATCGCAGGGAAGAAAGAACGACAAGTAGTAAGTAGACGTTTTTATTATTATAGGTTATTGATTTAATTGTAATTATATTTTTTATCAACGCATGAATTTTCCATGACTACAAGAAATTTAATAATATTTTGCGATGAATCCATCGCGAAAGGAAAAAGTTTTTCTAACTTCTACGGGGGTGCTTTAGTAGATGAAAAAGATGTTACAGAAATCAATAAAATAATCGATGGGAAGAAAAAAGAATTGAATTTGAATAGAGAGGTGAAATGGGGAAAAATTACAAGCAATTACTCCCAAAAATATATTGATCTTATCGGAACGGTATTTGAGCTAATTTCTGCAGGAAAAATTAAAATTCGAATTATGTTTACACAAAATCGGAATGTGCCCGCATTTTTAACCAAGACTCAGAAAGAAAATTCTTATTTTCTCTTATATTATCAATTTGTTAAACATTCATTCGGGCTGACCTATTCCAACCCCGATAATATTGAAACAAACGTTCGAATTTATGCCGATAGACTGCCGGATCGTAAAGAAAAGATTAATATTATTAAATTTTATTTAGCTTCTTTATCCAATGACCCGAGATTTAAAAATGCTAATATTTCAATAAAAAAGGAAAATATTACAGAAATTGATTCAAAAAAACATTCTATCTTGCAATGCTTGGATATTATTCTTGGTAGTATTCAGTTTCGCTTAAATGGGAATCACCTTGCCAAACCGATTGATTCAAAACAACGGAGCAAACGAACCATCGCAAAAGAAAAAGTATACAAGGAGATCAACAATAAAATCAGAGAAATTTACCCGAACTTCAATATTGGAATTTCAACTGGGATCCACGGCGATTTGGCAAACCGATGGAAACACCCATACAGGCATTGGCTATTTGTTCCACGAGAATTTGTGCGATAGGGGAGCGTGAGAAGAATTGAAAGAGCCCCACTTCACCTATGTTCGAATATATATCCTTGGTGGCACCAAGGACTTCGGTTAAAGCAGGGCTCCAATGATTTTCTCTGAATTATGCTTGTCAAGTCAATGGTTTATTTGAAAATCAATAAAAGACGAACAAAATCAAGAATGTACTGACAATTGAGAATTCACCATGAGCGAATATCTGGAGCATTTCCGCACGGGCACCTTCTGGGGCATTCTGCGCTGGGAGCAACTGGACGCGCTGTGGGATGCCGTGCGCGCAAAGGCGGAAGGAGGGTGGTATCTCTACACCCTGGACGATGCGCCCCCTGCAACTCCTGCGGCCGCGGACCAGGTGCGGGATTTCATTGCGGAGGTGGACCTCGAACTGCGCCGCGCTCAGGCCCGCGATCATTGCGGGCTGGTGTACGCGGACGACCGGGAGCACCCCGCCTTCATCCAGGTATTCCATCCCCACAGAGTAGGCGGCTGCGGCACCGGAAAGTGGGCCTCCCTCCCGGCTTGGACGCTGTCCCTGCTTCCTCCCGTCGATATTCCAGCCGCCCTGGCTTCCCCAAGGCAGGGATGGTTGCGGCGGATGCTGGGCGGCTGAATGGAGCGCTTTCCATGGGCCGGGTTATCCCTGATCTGTATTCGGAAAAAAGCCTGTATTCACGAAACCTTGCGGGCGGATTCCTCCCCGAGCAACCCGGAGGCGGTGAGGGCCTGGCGGATGCGCTCGCGTTCCTCGTCCCCGATCCGCACCTGGGGCGGCCGCACCACGGCCCGGTCGATTCGCCCCAACAGGACCAGGGCCTCCTTCATGCGGTTGTGCATATCCACGAAGGGCGGCGCGTAGAAGACCCGCACCAGCGGATCGAGGCGGTCGTTGAGGGCATGGGCGGCAGCCAGATCGCCCCGCTGCACGGCGGCAAAGAGATCGGCCTGCAAGTCGGCCGCGACGCTGCCCATCCCGGAGATGGAGCCGTCCGCCCCCAGCAGGTAGCTGGCCATCAGGGACATGGTGTAGCTGGAAAGCAGGGCCACGGGACGTCCGGTGCCACGCAGGGCGCGCAGGTTGCGTTCCAGGGCCACCATGTCGTTGCTCCAGTCCTTCACGGCCACCACCGTTGCGATTTCCGCCAGTAGGGCCAGGGTTTCCGGGCTGTACCCGATGCCCGAGGCGGGAGGATACTCGAAGACCACAATTGGCAAATCCACGGCGTCCGCAATGGCGCGGAAGTGGGTCAGCGGCATTTCCGGACGCAACTGCGCCCCCCACATGAAAAGGGTGGGCGGAAACACCAGCAGCCCGTTTGCCCCCACGTCCCGGGCCTCCCGGGCCAGCTCGGCGGCTTCCAGCGTATTGTCGGTGTAGATCCCGGTTATCAGGGAAACCCGGCTTCCCACCTCGTCCAGGGCGATTTCCAGGGCCCTGCGCCGCTCCGCGCGGTCCAGGGAGGAGACCTCCGCCGCGTGGCCGTTGCAGACGATGGCGCTTACGCCCTCCACGTCCGCCAGCCAGGAAAGATGGCGGCGATAGTTGGGCTCGTCGATGGTGAGGTCTTCATGAAAGGGCAGCAGATTGGCGGGAATCGCGCCCGAAAAGCGGAATTGGGATGCCATCACTCACTCCGGTGTTCGCTTCTGGGGATGGGTGCCGGGGAGGCATCAATATAGCCGTTTCGCTGATCGCTGTCATCCAGCGGGGACCTCCCAGTGATTTTCCCTTGCAATGGTGGTAGGGGCAGGGAGAAGGGAAATCGGAAACTCCATCCCTGCGATCGCAATCCACCAACAACAGCAAAAACAGCCAAAACAACGAAAAAACTACAATCCCCGCCAACACCGTCAACGGAAAGAGGAAACGACATGCGTCTCAAGGATAAAATCTGCCTGATCACCGGCGCGGGTTCGGGAATCGGAAGAGCGATTGCCCTGCTCTTCGCGGAGGAAGGTGGGGTGGTGGGCGTGGCCGACATCGATGGGGACAGCGCCCGGGGCACCACGGCGGAGATCGAAAAGGCCGGGGGCATCGCCCTGGCTGTCACCGCGGACGTCTCCGACGGCGGATCGGTGCAGGCCATGCTAAAAGCGGTGATGGATGCCCACGGGCGGATCGACGTGCTGGTCAACAACGCCGGCTTCGGGATCAAGGCCACGGTGGAGGAGACTTCGGAGGAGGATTGGGAGCGCATCAACCGCGTGAACCTGGGCGGGGTCTTCCTCGGGTGCAAGTACGCCATTCCCTTGATGCGAAAGGGAGGCGGAGGGGTGATCGTAAACAACGCTTCCGTGACCGCCATCATGGGCATCCGGGACCGGGCGGCCTATTGCGCCACCAAGGGCGGCGTGGCGGCACTGACCCGCGCCATGGCCATCGACCATTGGCCCGACGGCATCCGCATCAACGCCATCGGGGCGGGCACCATCGAGACCGCCTATCACAAGGCCATGTTCGATGCCAGTGACGACCCCGCCGGGTTGCGCAAGGAGTTCGAACAGCGGCAGTTGATGGGCCGCATGGGCACACCGCATGAACTGGCCAAGGCCTTCCTATTCCTGGCCTGTGACGAGTCCTCCTTTAGCACCGGATCGTTGATGATCGTCGATGGCGGGATGTCGTCCTTGTAACGGGCGCCCTGGGGGCGGACATGCGGGAGCGCCGGGCCAATCCGTGGGCGAAACGGGGGAGGGTAGGGAGAAACGGTTCCCTGATCGAGCCGGTTCTTGACTCCCCGGAAACCACCCCGGTAGGTTGGCGCTGTCCAAACACAACCTCCACCCGGACTAGTGCTTGATGGCAGAACTTCACGTCAGAAGTTTTCAGGCTATCATTTTGTTTTTTAACATAAATATTATCATCTCTGATGACGCGAACTTCTGACGCGAAGTACTAG
>CAZOXD010000006.1:51432-66562 GCA_964583525.1 uncultured Pseudomonadota bacterium | reverse complement strand
ACGGAAAAAAGCCGCGCTCCTGAGGAACGAGCGAAGCGAGTGTCTCGAAGGACGCTGCTTTTCCACAATTATCCCGCCTTAACCGAACAGCATTGCCCCTAGCCGCGCAACCCCGGGAAGATCACGTCCCTGAACGCCTCCAGCTCGCGGCGGGGCATGTCGTACCCGCCGTCCTGGGTATGCGTCGGAAAGATGAACACCTGTTCCACACCCGATTCGCTGACCGCTCTTTTGAGGCGGCTCAGGCATTCCTCGGCCGTGCCAAAGAGCCCGAAGGCATCGCAGATTCGTTCCGCCTGAGCGTCGCCGATCTGCTCCGGGACGACATCGTCGGGAAGGTCGATTCCGGCTTCCCGCAGCCAGAGGAGGTTGGCCGCGCTGGGATACTTGAGATAGGGCTGGCCGGAGCGGAACCACCGCTGGGGCCAGCGCCGGGCATCCCGGCCGTCGGCAGCCACGGTCATGGGGGTGATGAAAATCGTTTGGAAATCCTTCAGGTCCCGGCCCGACCGCCGGGCGCCCGCTGCCAGCTTGCGGCGCGCCGCCGCGATGGACTGAGGATGCAGTCCCACCAGCATCATCACCCCGTCGGCGACCTCTCCGGCCAGTTCCATCATCCGTGGCCCGGCGGCGGTCATGAACACGGGTGTCGGCGTTGCGCTGATATTCCTCAAGCGGGTCTCGGCGCTGTTGAAAATTACGGTTTCTCCCCGTAAAAGCCGCCGCATGGACAGGATCGCTTCCCGCATTGTGTTCAGGGAGGCCTTGGGTTGGCCGATGTTGGCCACGGCCAGGTAGCCGGGGCCAACGGTCAAAAGAACCCGGCCCGGAGCAATCTCTTCCAGGGTGTGGGCGAGGGATGCCAGCACCGAGGGGTGGCGGGTCACCGGATTGGTGGTGGCGGGATACAGCCGGATGCTCGCGGTGCGTTCCGCAGCCAGAGCCAACGTGAGAAACACGTCCCGGCCGCTGTGTTGATGGTCGTGAACTCCAACGCCCGAAAAACCGGCAGCCTCGCAATCGGCAATGAAATCCGCGGTCTCCGGCGCCGGCAATCCCACGGGAACACGGATATCCACCTTGAGAGCCATCAATTGACGCCTCCTTTCGGTTTTCGGCAACCCCCAAAACCCCAAATCACCGTAGGGGCACGGCATGCCGTGCCCGCCCCCGGTTATCATTCCGCAGTGGCCCTGCCTGCCGTGCCCACACCGGCGATCTTGCCCGCACGGTTCACCGCCCCAACCCCGGGATTTCCTCGAAGTGGGGCAGGGGGTGGTCCAATACGTCCGAGAACAGGGTCAGAACGCGATAGGTGAGGCCCCAGATCACGTAATCCAGGAAATGGATGGCGGGATAGACCATCCGCGAATTCTCCAGTTCCATGTGGGTGGCGTTGGCCTCGTCCCAGAGATGGCTGAGGGGCACCCAGTGCGCGGCGGACACCTCTCCGCTGGGGGTTAATGCGGGGATCTCCCGTCCCACGTAATACACGAAGGAAAAGAGCACCATCCCGATATCCACGCCCCCCAGCCGCACCGGCATCCGGGAAAGCGGGGCGACAAGATGCCCGTTCTCCAACCTCAAGTCCACTTCTTCCCGGGTTTCCCGCTCGGCGACGGCGCGGGCGGTGGGGTCTTCCGGGTGCGCCCGTCCGCCCGGAAAGGCGTAGTGTCCGGACCAGGGATCGCCCGCCAGCTCGGCCCGCCGGATGAAGCACAGCCGTAGATCCGCCTTCTCCCCGGCCAGGATCAAGGCCACCGCGGCATGGTTCCGCACAGGCTGGAATCCGCCCACTTCCGGCTGGTGGCGGCCCAGGGCGCGCTGGATGTCGTCCAGGGATAGCAAAATCGGTTCTCCTCCATGTTTTTCCTCCGTGTTTCTCCTCCACGTTTCTCCCCCGCGATCCTGTGCATCCTTTCACTCCACTCCCTGCAACTCCTGCGGCGTGTTCACGTCCGCCAGGAATTCTTCCTCCAGGAGCAGGATGCGGATTTTCTGCGCCGCCACTTCAGTCAGATAGCCGCGCAGACCGTCCTGCCAGCTTCCGGCCAGGATAGGGGGGGCGCACCAGGAAGGAAACCAGACCGGGTGGCCCGTTTTGCCCTGCACGCGCAGCTTCCAGATCCAATCCGGCTCCGCCGCCACAGTTTTCACGGCCCGCCGCCACCCGTCCGGAGAGATGAAGGGCGCGTCCACTGGCCACAGCCACCCACCGGGCTCCCAGGGTCCCGTGCGCAGGGCGGCCCGCACCGAGGCCAGCATGTCCGCCTCACCGTCTGCGTGGACGATGCGGGGAAAGGGCGCCAGCAGCCGGGGGGGCATCCCTGCCAGCAGCGTTTCCAGCCGTTCGGTGTGGCGGGGATCGCTGACCAGGATCACTCGCGATCCGGTCTCCCGGCAGCGGGCGAGAATGCGCTCCAGAAACCCGAGACCCTTGTGTGCGGCGAACAGCTTGGGGCCGCCCATGCGCTTCCCCTGGCCCGCGCCAAGGACGATCACCGCCTGGCCGGTGTCACGGCCATCGTGCATTGCACCCTGCGCTCCCGGGCTCACATCCCCTCCACTCATACGCCTTCCACGATGCGGCGGTAGGCCTTGTCGAACCCCCGCCGCAGCAACTCGTTCTCCTCCAGTTCCAGTTCCGCGCCCAGCCTGAACAGCAGGTGGCGGCGGTCCAACTCGTTGGCGCAGCGGGCCTCGGCCCGGTAGCGGTCCAGCACCTCCAGCAATCCCTCGAAGCCGATGCGCGAGGGCCGGGATCGATCCTTGGGGCCAGCCTGGGCGGTTTTGGCGGTGGATTTGGTAGTGGGGCCGGTGTGAGTCACGGGGCGCCCTCCCGCTCGGTCACGCCTTCGAGCTCGGTCACGCCATCACGCTCAATCAAGCCTTCCAGCACGGTGAAGTATTCCGGAAAGGTCTTGGCCACGCACTCCGGGTGCTCGATGGTCACCGCCGCCTTGCCGCAGGCGGCCAGGGAAAACGCCATCGCCATGCGGTGATCGTCGTAGGTGGCGATGGAGGCCTCCCGGATTTCCGCCGGGGGATGCACCACCAGATGATCCTCTCCCACCTCGGTGCGGGCGCCCAGTTTTTCCAGCTCGGTGGAGACCGCCGCCATGCGGTCCGTTTCCTTGACCCGCCAGTTGGCGATGCCCCGCAGGGTGGTGGGTCCCTGGGCAAAGAGCGCCGTCACGGCCAGGGTCATGGCGGCATCGGGCATGTCCGACAGGTCCGCGTCGATACCCTGCAGGGCCTGCCCTCCGCTCACTACGATCGCCGCCGGCTCCATGCTTACCGTGGCCCCCATCTCTTCCAGCACTTGGGCGAAGCGGGCGTCCCCTTGCAGGCTGTCGGCGCCACAGCCGTTGACGCGCAACGTACCGCCCGTGACGGCCGCCCCGGCCAGGAAGTAGGAAGCCGAGGACGCATCCCCTTCCACCAGGGCCCGGCCCGGGGAGCGGTAGCGCTGCCCGGCGGGAACGTGAAAGCGGCTCCAGCCCTCGCGCTCCACCCGCACCCCGAAGCGCTCCATCAGGGCGATCGTCATCTCCACGTAGGGCACGGACACCAGGCGGTCCGTGATGCGGACCGTTACCGCGTCCCGGGCATAGGGAGCGGCCAGCAGCAGGGCCGTGAGAAACTGGCTGCTGGTGACCCCGCTGACCTCCGTTTCCCCGCCGGCAAGGCCCCGGGCCGTGATCCGCAGGGGCGGATAGCCCTCGTTTTCCAGACAGGCGATTTCGGCACCCAGGCCGGCCAGGGCGTTCACCAGATCGCCGATGGGCCGCTCGTGCATGCGGGGCACCCCGCGCAGGGTGTAGATGCCCTGGCCCAGGGTGAGCACGGCCGTGAGGGGACGCATGGCCGTGCCCGCATTGCCGAGAAAGAGGTCGAGATCCTCGCCCGCCTTGCCCGTCTGGACGGGAACCCCCAGGGGCCCGCCGCATCCCTGCACCAGCACCGCGCCGCCCCCCGGCTTGCCGGTCACGGGCACTCCCAGTTGCCGCAGGGCGTCCATCATTACCGTTACGTCGCCGCTGTCCAGCAGATTCTCCACCCGGGTGTACCCCTGGGCCAGCGCCGCCAGCAGCAGGGTGCGGTTGGAGAGGCTCTTGGAGCCGGGCAGGGTCACTTCCCCCGCGATGCGGCGGATGGGAGCCAGGGTGAGGGAGGGTGAGGTCATGGGATCGAGTGGATCGGGAATGGGTTGCGTAGGCCGAATGGTGGACATTTTCATTCACCCTACCCCGGCGAGGGTTCTTCCGCCAAGGGGTGGGGGGAGATCAATGGGTGCGAATCACGCCACCAATCCAGCAGGAGGGGCAATCCGTCATTGTTAATTCCGCGATATTTTGTACACTGCCGGGGTACACCGATCACCGCGGAATCGCAGCGTCCTCCCAGGAGTGAAACGGGGGGAGGTCCATCCATGAGGAGGAAGGGGCAAACATGTCCGAGCGTTACCAATCGTTTTTCAAGCGTTCCCTGGAAGACAGGGAAGCTTTCTGGGCTGAGATGGCGGAAGGCATTCACTGGCACCGCAAATGGGAGCAGGTGCTGGATTACAGCAAGCCGCCCTTCGCCCGCTGGTTCGTCGGGGGAGAAACCAACACCTGCTACAACTGCCTGGACCGGCATCTGGAATCCCGGGGCGACCAGAAGGCGCTGGTGTGGATTTCCACCGAGGTCAACCAGACCCGCACCCTCACCTACCGCGAACTGTACGGCGAAGTGAACCGCTACGCCGCCGTGCTCCAGGATCTGGGCGTGGTGAAGGGCGACCGGATCATCATCTATCTGCCCATGATCGCCGAGGCGATCGTAGTCATGCTGGCCTGCATGCGGGTGGGAGCGGTGCACTCAGTGGTTTTCGGGGGGTTCGCGCCCCACAACCTGGCCTCCCGCATCGACGACGCCCGGCCCCGGTTGATGATCACGGCGGACGGGGGCATGCGGGGCGGCAAGGCGGTGCCCTACAAGCCTCTGGTGGACAAGGCCATCGAGCAATCCAAGTCACCTCCGGAGCACGTGCTGCTGATCAACCGCGGGCTGGACCCGGAACTGAAGCTGGTGGAGGGCCGGGACCTGGACCTGCCGGCCCTGGCGGCGGCCAAGGGAGACGTGACGGTGGACCCGGTGTGGGTGGAGAGCAACGACCCCTCCTACATCCTCTACACCTCCGGCACCACGGGCCAACCCAAGGGCGTGCAACGGGACACCGGCGGCCACATCGTGGCCCTCAACGCCACCATGAAATACATCTACGGCTGCAATCCCGGGGAAACCTACTGGGCCACTTCGGACATCGGCTGGGTGGTGGGGCATTCCTACATCGTCTATGCGCCCCTGCTCTACGGGATGACCACCATCGTCTACGAGGGCACCCCCCTCAATCCCGATCCGGGCATCTGGTGGAAGATCGTGGAGGAGCAGCAGGTGAACGTGATGTTCTCCGCCCCTACGGCCGTGCGCATCCTGCGCAAGCAGGACTCCAAGTACATGCAGCAGCACGACCTGGGTTCGCTGCGCACCCTCTTCCTGGCCGGAGAGCCGCTGGACGCGCCCTCCTATCACTGGGTGCAAGACAACCTGGCCGGGGTGACCGTCATCGATCACTACTGGCAGACGGAATCCGGCTGGCCGATTCTGGCCAA
The DNA here is from genome assembly GCA_964583525.1 of uncultured Pseudomonadota bacterium. Classification (GTDB taxonomy): domain Bacteria; phylum SAR324; class SAR324; order SAR324; family JACQKK01; genus CAZOXD01. The sequence continues at coordinate 60,905 of CAZOXD010000006.1, read as the reverse complement.
CTGCCTGGGGGTGGAGCAGGAGGAAATCAAGCCCGGCTCCCCCACCTTCCCCGTCTACGGATGGGACCTGCAGGTGGTGGAGCACGGCACGGGCAAAGTCATGCCCGACGACGGGAAGGGCGTACTGGTGGCCCGCCCGCCCCTGCCTCCGGGGGCCCTGAGCACCATATGGGGCGATGACCAGCGTTTCATCGATTCATACTTCAGTCACTTCCCGGAACTGTTCTACTACACCGGGGATTACGCCATCCGGGACGGGGACGGCTACTACTTCGTGCTGGGCCGGGCGGACGAGGTGATCAACGTGGCCGGGCACCGCCTGGGTACCCGGGAAATCGAGGAGGCCATCAGCGGCCATCCCGCCGTGGCCGAGGTCGCCGCGGTGGGTGTCAAGGACGAGGTGAAGGGACAGGCCGTGGTGGCCATCGTCGTCCTCAAGAACGACGTGGAACTCTCCGAGGAGGAGGTGCGCGCCGGCGTGAAGAAACAGGTGGACGACGTGGTGGGGCCCATCGCCCGCCCCCGCGAGGTGCACGTGGTGGCGGCGTTGCCCAAGACCCGCTCGGGCAAGGTGATCCGCCGCGCCATCATCGCCATGGCCGAGGGCCGGGAAACCGGCGATCTCTCCACCCTGGAAGACGAGTCCACCATCGAGGGCATCCAGAAAGCCATGGACGCCGATTAGGCGTCCCATATTGTAGCCGCCGACGGCGCGAACCGAGGAACCGATGCCATGCGGGGATTAACGGGAGGGCCAAGGCAGGCCGTGCCCGAATGCAGGTGATACCCGGAAGGCGTTTTGAAAATGCCACGCCCCCACGGGATTGCCGCCGTGATCCTCACGACCCCGAGACGAACGGGTAGGGCCCGGGAAAATCCCCCACGGAGACCAGGTGGGTCACCAGCCCCGCCTGCCCCCGCCAGTGATGGAGCAGCAAACCCGGCGGTTCCATGGAAAAGGTGGCTCGGTCTTCCCCTTGAAAGTTGAGGGTGACCTGGTGCGCGGTGCCGGGGCAGGTCATGGCCAGGGTGTCGGCCCAGGACGTCTGGATGAACCGGTGCACGTGCCCGCACAACACCCGCTCCACCCGGGGGTGCCTTGCGATCACTTCCCCCAGCGCGTCTGCGTTGGCGCACATGTGGAGGTCCATGGGCTGCCCGGTTTCGAAGGGGGGATGGTGCATGAAGACCACGGTGGGGCTTTCCGGGGCCTCGGCCAGCCGCGCCTCCAGCCATGCCAGCCGTTCGCCGCAAATCGCGCCCCCGATCTCTCCCGGCACCTGGGTGTCCAATCCGATCAGGCGCAGGGGAAACCCGTCCACGGTGTAGTGGAGAAACTCTCCCTCCTGGGGAAGGTACCCGGACTTCCCGTTGCCTGCTCCCCAGAAATACTCGCGCATCAACGTCCGGTCGTCGTGATTGCCCGGAATCACGAACAGGGGCAGGGATTCCAGCGGAGCCAGGATCTTCCGCAACATGGCGTACTCTTCCCGGATGCCGGATTCCACCAGATCCCCGGTGAACAACACCGCATCCGGGGCAGGACTCAGGCGGAGCAGGTGTTCCACTGCATCCCGCAGGAAGGTGTTGGTATCCACCACTCCGTTGGAAAGAGCGCCGGGAGTGCACAAATGGGAATCGCTTATCTGGGCAATCAGCATGGAAACCTCCGGGATTGAACGGCATCGGCGAGGGTGGAAACCGGGCCGATTCGATCAGGCGCATCTCCCGTTTTCCTACCATATGGCGGGCTGGAAGGGAAAAGCGGGGGGCCCCGGAGAGGCGGCGCCTCGGAAATCATTCGCTGTGGCCCAGGGGGCGCCTCCTTCCCTGGTTGTGTTTTTTCTTGCATATGGTATACATATGTATCCAGTGCAAAATAGGCTGTTCAAATTGCACCCGGGGTTCAATTGGCAAATGGTTGGCCCGACCCGAGTAGGGCACGGCATGCCGTGCCCCTACGGATTCATATTGCAAAAGGAACCCAATTCCACCGGAATGCACCTGCATTGGCAGTCGCCGTTGCGGTTGCGGTTTTCCCTCTCCACCCTGTGGAGAGGGAGGGAGCCCCGGTCAGGGGCGGAAGGGTGAGGTCTCCCCAATTTTCGAAAGGAAGCCAATTGGCCGCGCACCCACGCCCCAGGTAGGACACTGCACACCGTGCCCTGTTATTCCTTGGCGATGCGCACGGCGCAGACCTTGAATTCTGGGATTTTCCCCCAGGGGTCGATGGCCGGGTTGGTGAGCACATTGGCGGCGGCCTCCCGGAAGTGCATGGGAATGAAGACCGAACCCTGCGCCACGTTGTCCCGAATGCGCACCTTGAGGGCGATCTCGCCCCGGCGGGAGGCCACGTTCACCCGGTCTCCCTCGCCCAGGGAGAGGTTGCCCGCGTCGCCGGGATGGATTTCCATGTAGGGTTCGGGCTGGATCGCGTCCAGGGCCGCGGAGCGGCGGGTCATCACGCCGGTGTGCCAGTGCTCCAGCAGCCGGCCCGTGTTGAGGAGGAAGGGGTAGTCGTCCGAAGGCATCTCGTCCGGATCCAGCGCTTCCACCGGCACCAGCTTGGCCTTGCCGGAAGGAAAGGACTCGCCGAACATGATCCGGGTGCCCTGGGCGGATTCAGGATCAGGGGATTCGGGATCGGGGCAGGGATACCATTTGCCCCAGTCACCCAGGTTTCCGTAATCGAGCGTCTGGTAGGCTTTGGTGCAGGCGGCGAATTCGGCGAATATCCCGGCGGGCGAGGCGTAGTCCATGGGGTAGCCCATTCGCGTACCGATTTCACAGATCAACTCCCAGTCCTGCCGCGCCTCTCCGGGCAGGGCCAGGGCGGGACGCCCGATCTGCACCCGGCGGTCCGTGTTGGTGAAGGTGCCCAGTTTTTCCAGGGCGGAACCGGCCGGGAGGATCACGTCCGCGAACTCCGCGGTTTCCGTGAGGAAGATGTCCTGCACCACCAGGAAATCCAGCGCCGCCAGGGATTGGCGCACCTTGTTGGTGTTGGGGTCGGAGAGGAAGGGGTTTTCCCCCAGGATGTACATGCCCTTGATGCTTCCTTCCAGGGCGCCGTGCATGATCTCGGTGACGGTCAGGCCCTTGGTGGGGGAGAGCTTGACGCCCCAGTATTCCTCGAAGCGGGCCTGCACCGCCGGGTTCTCCACACTCTGGTAGTCGGGATACATCATGGGAATCAACCCGGCGTCGGAGGCGCCCTGCACGTTGTTCTGCCCACGGAGGGGATGCAGCCCGGTGCCGGGCCGCCCCACGTTGCCCGTGATCAGGGTCATGGCGATCAGGGCGCGCACGTTGTTGGTGCCGTTGGTGTGCTGACTGATACCCATCCCCCAGAAGACCAGGGCCGCCTTGGCGGAACCGAACATGCGCGCCGCTTCCACGATTTGATCCGCCGGCACACCGGTGAGCGCGGCCGACCGCTCCGGTGTGTACCCGGCCACCAGGGCCTTCACCTCCTCGAATCCTTCCACGCGGGCGGCGATGAACGCCTCGTCCGTCAGCCCCTCGGCGATGATCACGTTCATCATGGCGTTGTAGAGGGCCACGTCGGTGCCGCTGGCCGGTTGCAGGTAGAGCGCGGCATGGTCGGCGATGTCCGGGCGGCGGGGATTGATCACGATCAGCCGGGTGCCATTCGCGGCGGCATCCTTGAGGAAGGTGGCGGCCACCGGATGGTTCGAGGTGGGATTGCAGCCGGTGATCAGCGCCACGTCGGACTGATCCACGTCGCGCACGACGTTGGTGACGGCGCCCGAGCCGATACCCTCCAGCAGGGCGGCCACCGAGGAGGCATGGCAGAGCCGGGTGCAGTGGTCCACGTTGTTGGTGCCGAAGCAGGCCCGCACCAGCTTCTGGAACAGGTAGGCCTCCTCGTTGGAGCCCTTGGCCGAGCCGAAGCCAGCCAGGGCGTCGCCGCCGTGGGTGTCGCGGATGCCCGCCAGGCGGGAGGCGGCCAGATCGAGGGCCTCGTCCCAGGAAGCCTCCCGGAAGTGGGGCAGTACCTCGGTGTAATCCACCAGTCCGCCCGGCTTGCGCTCCGTGATGGAGTCCCGCACGGCCGCGGACAGGGGGCCCTTGGGGTAGGCGGTTTCAACGCGGATCAGAGGCCGGGTCAGGCGCTGGGGATGGGTGGCGTAGTCGAAGCCGTAGCGCCCCTTGACGCACAGGCGGCCGGAATTGGCCGCGCCCTCGCGTCCCCTGGCGTAGAGGATGCGATTAGCGTCCTCGGACTCGTCCACCCCGTAGGTGAGGGCGCACCCCACCCCGCAGTAGGGGCAGACGGAATCCACCTCCTTCACCCGGACGGATTGCCGGGGAATGCCGGCGGGGCCCGTTCCGGATCCTTTGCCTCCATTGTTGCCGGCGGAAGCGAGCTCTCTCATGGGTTCCTCATGGGTTGGTTGCTCCCTGTGCTCTATATCTAGCGCTAAAGCTAGCACAGGAGGACCGGGCGGCAAGGGGGAGGGGCGCGTTCCCGGTTCTTCGGAACCCGCCCGCCTATCCGCCCCCCTTCACCTTCATGCCCACCTCCACCTTCACCCCTTCCAGGGCCTTGTCCGTCAGAGCGCCAGTGGGGCAGGCGGCCATGCACTCCCCGCAGGCTACGCAGGAGCTTTGGCCCATGGGCTGGTCCAGGTCGAAGGCGATGCGTGCGGCATAACCCTTCCCGGTGCGGCCGATCACGTCGTTGTGCTGGAGGTCGTCACAGGCCCGGATGCAGCGGTCGCAGAGGATGCAGGCCCCGTGATCCACGGCGATGACGGGCGAGGAGAGGTCCTCCCCCTTCCCGCTTATTCCTGATTCGTCGGGATAGGGAATGCGTCCCACGCCCCATTCCCGCGCCAGGGCCAGCAACCCGTCGTGACCGCCCGCCGCCTCGCGGCGGCTGTGCTGTGGATAGTCGGAGAGCAGCAGTTCGGCCAGGGTTTTGCGGTGACGCAGGATTTCATCGGTATCGCTGCGCACCTCCATGCCCTCCTCGCAGCGGCGCATGCAGGCGGCGGCCAAGACCCGTTCCCCGGTATCCACCACGCACACCCGGCAGACCCCCACCGGCTCCAGGCGGGGTTGATGGCAGAGCACGGGAATTTCGATGCCCAGTTCGCGGGCGGCCTCCCAGATCGTGGTCCCTGCCGGGACGGTCACGGCGCGCCCGTCGATGGTGAGTGTGATCCCCTTTGCCCCGTTTCCACCGCCGCTCATTCCTGGCCTCCCGCGGGTGGTTTGCCACCCAGGCGCGCCGCGGCTTGGGGAAAGTTGGCCAGCACGCTGAGGATCGGTTGCAGTGCCACCTGTCCCAGCCCGCAGATGGAAGTGCGGGCCAGGGTGGCGCCCAGTTCCTGGAGCCTCGCGGGCAGGTCCTCCGCTGATCCGTTATCCTCTGCGGATTCGGTAAGCGCCGCTTCGATCATCTGAACCGCTTTGTGGCTGCCGAGGCGGCAGGGGACGCATTTGCCGCAGGACTCGTTGCGGAAGAAGCGCACCTCGTTGAGGGCCAGTTCCACCAGGTCCCGATCTTCCGCCACGAAGATCACCGCGCCGGAACCCAGCATGCTGCCGGCATCGGCCAGGGCCTTGAAGTCCAGCAGCACGTCCGCCTTGTCCGCGGGGAGAAAGTTCGAACTGGCCCCGCCCGGGGCGAAGGCCTGGAGCGCTTTGCCATCCGGGACGCCCCCGCACTGCGCCAGCAGATCCGCCACGGGGGTGCCCATGGGAATGCAGTATACGCCGGGTTTGACTACATCTCCGGAGACGGAGAGGAACTTCAGCCCCGCGCATCCGTTCACGCCCTGGCTGTTCCACCATTCCGCACCCCGCTCCAGGATGACCGGGATGGCGGCGAAGGTTTCCACGTTGTTAATGAGGGTCGGGTTGCCGCGCAGCCCGTGCTGCACGGGATAGGGGGGTTTGTTGCGGGGTTCGCCCCGCTTGTCCTGCAGGGCTTCCAGCAGGGCCGTCTCTTCGCCCAGGATGTACCCGCCGGGGGATACGAAGATGCGGATGTCGAAGGGAAACCCCTCCCCGCCCAGGATTCCGGCGGCGCGGGCGGATTCCAGGGCGGCTTGCAGCGCCTTGCGCTCGCGGCCGTATTCGTGCCGAAGGTAGACGATGCCTTCCCGGGCGCCGATGGCCCACGCGCCGATGGCCATGGCTTCGATCACCAGATGGGGCAGTTCCTCCAGGATCGCCCGGTCCTTATAGGTGCCCGGCTCGCTCTCGTCCGCGTTGCAGATCACCGTTTTCGGCCCGCCGGAGGCCGCCGCGGTCAATTCCCATTTCAGGCCCGTGGGAAAGCCCGCGCCTCCCATGCCCCGCAGGTTGGAGCCCTTGAGGGCTGCGATGACCTCCCGGCGCGCCGCTGCGGGATCGGGTTCGGCCAACAGGCGCTTCAGTACCCCATAGCGATCCGCCCCGGATGAACCGGACGAATAGGGATCGGTGGGCCAGGCGCGGGGAGAGTTGGTCGGTTCATCCGCGGGGAGGGGCTGGCCTCCAGTGGCATAGGCGGCGATGGCATCCGCGTCGCCGGAAACCGGAACCTCGTTCACCGCGGCGGCGGGCGCGCTGTCGCAGCGCCCGATGCAGGATACATCCTCCACCTCGATGCCGGACGCGTTCCGCAGCGCGGCGGCGACTTCGCCGCAATGTCCCGCCCCGCCCTTCATGACGCAGGCGATGTCGCGGCATACCCTAACGCGGGTGGGTGCGCCGGGCTCCTTCCGGAATACCGGATAGAATCCCCGCAACCCTTCCAGGCGGTACAGGGGGATGCGCATCTCGCGGGACAGTTCCCGCAGGTGGCCGTCGGTTACGGCGCCGTGGCTTTCCTGCAGTTCCATCATGCGGGTCAGCAGTTCCATCAGCCGGTCCTTGCTTTGCGGGGCAGCATATTTTCAGGCGGTTCACCGGGCCGTCCTTTCCCGAGGAACTCCAATCGAGAACCGTTCCCCGATCAGGGCGATTTGTATACCACATACAAAATATGCATCACAAATTCACTGTCGTCCCGGCGTTTTCCGCATCCGGAGAAGGGGGTGGGGCAAATCATTTGATGCAAACCCCTTGTAGTGTATGATGAAACCGCGCCAAATGCCCGCAGGGTCATTTACTGGAGGAGACCCATGTGCTGGAACCAAGGCGGTCCACGGCAGGGAAAGGGGTAGATTTCCATGACAAAGACGAAAGTGATCGTCTCCTGGAGCGGCGGCAAGGACAGCGCGATGGCCCTGTACCGCCTGCAACGCGAGGGCATCTACGAGATCCATGGACTTTTGACCACGCTGACAGAGCGCTACGACCGCGTTCAGATGCACGGAGTGCGGCGGATTCTGCTGGAGGCTCAGGCAGAGGCGTTGGGAATCCGGTTGATCCAGGTGTGGGTGCCCTATCACGCGGACAACGCCTCTTATGAGGAGGCGATGCGCCAGGCGCTATCCCCCCTCCTGGCCCAAGGGGTATCCGCCGTGGCTTATGGGGATCTGTTCCTGGAGGATATCCGGGCCTATCGCGAGGAATTGCTGGCTGCCTCCGGCCTGCGGGGCCTCTACCCGGTGTGGGGGGAGAACACTGCCCACATGGCCAAATCGGTCATCGGGGAAGGCTTCCAGGCGACCCTGGTCTGCATCGATCCGGCCACCCTTGGCGCTGATTTCGCGGGCCGCCGCTACGATCACGCCTTGTTGGCCGACTTGCCAACCGGCGTTGATCCCTGCGGAGAGAATGGGGAATTCCATACCTTCGTCCACAATGGGCCGAATTTCCAGTACTCGCTGGCCACAATGCGGGGAATTACGGTGGAACGAAGCGGATTCGTCTTCGCCGATCTGCTCCCCGTGGTCAGATCCGAGGCCAAATCCGTGGCGCATTCCAGGTGAAATAACCCTTGTTATTGGGGGCATGGGGGCAGGAGGGCGTTTCTCTCCACCAATATTTTCCCTGGACAATTCCATTCGCCTTGTATTATGTATACCACCCAATTTCGCCCATCCATCTTTTAAATTCCCCTTTAGAAGGGGCATCGAGAAGAGGCATCGGGGAGGTGCGGCGAATTCTCGGAAGGTGAAGTTTTCCAGGGGGTGTGGAGCCATCATCCCGAAGCATTATGGTCCGTTCGGGATGATGAGGGTTTGCAATCGCCTTTGCGGCGGGAATATTCGTGAGTGGAAATGATTTCGAAATTCCTGCTGCATTTTGATTTCCTGGGAGAGGTTCATCCAATTGTTGCGGAAAACGCCCCAATACGGACGCGTGAATTCCGCGCCAAACGGTAGGGATCAAAAGACATCAGGAGAGGAAACATGAACTTAAGAAATCATACCGGGAAGCTGTTGTTTCGGCTGACCCTGCTCACCGTCTGCGCAACCTTTGCGCTAGCCGGAATGGCTTCCGCGGATTGGAAGCCCAGAAAGCCTGTCAAGATGGTCGTGATGGCCGGCAAGGGTGGTGGTGCGGGCAAGCTTTCCCGCCTGTTTCAGGCCATTATCGAGAAGAACAAATTCTCCTCCCAGCCCCTTATCCCGGATTACAAGCCGGGCGGATCCGGGGCCGAGGCCCTGGTCTACATGAATGGCAAAAGCGGGGATCCGCACACCATCATGATGACCCTGAACAGCTACTTCACCACCCCCCTGCGACAGCCCAAACTGGGCATCGATATCGCCAAGTTCACCCCGGTGGCGCGGATGGCGATGGACACCTTCGTGCTTTGGGTGAACGTGGATTCCAACATCACCAGTCTCAACGACTGGGTGAGCACGGTGCGTTCCAAGGGCAAAGGCTGGATCATGGGCGGCACCGGTAAGGGCCAGGAGGATCAGTTGTTGACCAATATCCTGGAATCCACCTTCGGTCTCAAAATGACCTATACCCCCTTCAAGGGTGGCGGAACCGTAGCCAAGAACCTGGCCGGGAATCACGTCAACTCCACCGTCAACAACCCGTCGGAGGCCATCGGCTGGTGGGAGGGCAAGAAAGTGCGCCCCCTGGCCGCCTTCACGCCCAAGCGCCTGGAAGTGTTCCCCGACGTCCCCACCTTCGGTGAGTTGGGCCACAGCGGAATGGAGTATTTCATGCAGCGCAGCGTGATCGGTCCGCCCAATATGCCCAAGGATGCCGTCGCGTACTACGTGGGCGTCTTCGAAAAGGTGCACCGATCCAGCGATTGGATCGCCTACACCAAGAAGAAGGCGCTGTTCCGCGAATTTCTCACCGGCTCGAAGCTGCAGGACTTTTTCCTCGAGGAGCGGGACAAACACCGCGAACTGCTGAAAAAAACCGGAGAGCTCTAAGAACCCCATGAAACGGGCAGATTTAGTCACTTCGGGCGTCATGGCGCTTTTTTCCGTCTACCTGATGGTGAAAAGCGCCGAGTTGCCCATTGGCTGGATTCCGGAGGAAGGTCCCGGAGGCGGGGCCTTCCCCTTCTGGCTTGCCGTGGGGATGCTCATCTGCAGCGT
>CAZOXD010000006.1:40126-51332 GCA_964583525.1 uncultured Pseudomonadota bacterium | reverse complement strand
CTTCCGAAAGGAATCACCGATCCATTGTTCTATATCTTCTACTGACTTCTTCCGATTGAATAACCGGTGCCGTACGGGCAAAAGAACCACCCATTTGCGGTTATCGGGGCATGGGATGGAGGGGGGGAGGAATGAGCGCGGGATATTACCATTGAATATGAAATGAAAATTTCCAGAAGCAGATTGCATGATGCGGGATTCTTCCCGGGCAGCGGGAGGAAATGCCACGCGGCGTTCGAAATGCGAAGGAACGCCCCATGGAACTGATCGGACACCTGCTGGACGGATTTTTGATCAGCCTGGAACCGCTCAACCTGGCCATGATTTTGCTGGGCGTGGCGGCGGGGTTGTTCGTGGGCGCCATGCCGGGTTTGGGCTCGGTGAATGGTGTGGCGATCCTGCTGCCCATCACCTTCATCGTTCCTCCCACGTCCGCCATCATCTTTTTGGGGGCGCTCTACTATGGGGCCATGTACGGCGGAGGAATCAGTTCCATCATGCTGGGGATTCCCGGCGCCTCCACCGCCGTGGCGACCACCTTCGACGGCCGGCCCATGGCGCTCAAGGGGGAGGCCGACAAGGCGCTGATCGCGGCGGCCACCGCATCCTTCGTCGGCGGCACCATCTCGGTGATCCTGTTCTCCCTCTTCGCTCCTCCGCTGGCAGATTTGGCCCTGGCCTTCGGGCCGCCGGAGGAATTCGCCCTGATGGTGATGGCTTTCGCCACCTTCATCGGGCTGGGCGGGGAATCGATCCTGAAGACCCTTTTTTCCATCTGCTTCGGGCTGTTGCTCAGTTCGGTGGGCCTGGACATCATTTCCGGGAGGCCGCGGCTCATCTTCGGGGAAATCACCGGGTTCATGCACGGCATCAACTTCCTGGTGCTGGCCATCGGCATCTATGGCATTGGGGAAATGCTGTGGACCATCGAAACCACCAAGGGCGGTGTGTCCCTCTCCCGGGCCCGGTTCCGGTTACGCAGGGTCATCGACACATTGAAAGCACTCACCAAATCCTGGCCGATGATGATCTTCGGTTCCTTTCTCGGGTTCTTCGTGGGCGTGCTCCCGGCCGCCGGGGCCACCCCGGGCTCCCTGATGGCCTATGGCATGGCCAAGGGGTTCTCCAAACGCCCGCAGGACTTCGGCACGGGCATCATCGATGGCGTGGTGGCCCCGGAAGCGGCCAACAATGCCGCCAGTACGGGTTCCATGCTGCCCATGCTGACCCTGGGCATCCCCGGTTCTCCCACCACGGCTATCCTGCTGGGGGGGATGATCATCTGGGGGCTCACGCCGGGGCCGATGTTGTTCCTGGAGGAGCAAAAGTTCGTGTGGGGCTTGATCTCCAGCCTGTATGTCGCCAACGCAGTGGCCCTGGTGCTCAATCTGGCCTTCATTCCCATCTTCATCCAGGTGCTGCGGCTCCCCTTCACCATCCTGGCGCCGATCATCTTCGTTCTCTGCGTCATCGGCGGGTATGCCCCCAATACCAACATGCACGATGTATGGCTGATGCTGATCTTCGGCCTGGGCGGTTATATCCTCCGCAAGCTCGACTACCCGATGGCTCCCATCGTGCTCGCTATCGTGCTGGGGCCATTGGCCGAAAAATCCATGCGCCAGAGCCTGATCATGGCTCAGGGATCGCCCATGATATTCTTCGAACGGCCCTTTTCCCTGACCTTCATCGTGCTGGCCTGCCTGTTGTTTCTTTATCCTCTGGTCAAGATGCGCATCAACGCCATGCGCCGCAGGCAGAACTGAGTCCACAGGGTTACCGTACGCCGGAAAACGAAAATCTGGAAACGAATATCATTGTCATATGGTATCTGGTATACTATATACAAAAGACAGAAGGTGTTATAACCCACCATGAAAACACCCGCTGCAGTGGGTACACGATGGAATTTGTTGCGCTGACCCTTGCGTTGTAATCCGGGCCCAATACTGGAGATTGGAACCCATCATTCGGTAAGGTCGCCCGTTCCATCCCTTCTTGCCATCTTTTTGGGTTAGGGCATGCCCTTTGGGCCATCTTTTTGTGTGGCGGCATTGCCGTCCCGGGAGTTTGCGGCTTGCGTGAAAACAGACCAAACCAGACCCGGGAATGGAGGGGGTAGGGGAAACGCGATCAAGAGGTGCTGGAAATCATGGTGATTCTTTCGGAAGGAACCGCGAGGCTCGAGGTACAACCCCTGGATGTGAGTTTCAGTCTCAGGGAGAAAGCCTATCAGGCGCTCAAACAGGCCATCATGTCCATGAACTTGTACGCCAGCCGGGAAGAGTTGCGGCTGGACGAACGGCAATTGTCGATCGATTTAGGGGTGAGCCGCACACCGATTCGTGAAGCGATCTCACGCCTGGAGCAGGAGGGATTCGTGCGGGTGGTGCAACGCCGGGGCGTGTTCGTGGTGCGCAAGACCAAGCGCGAAATCCTGGAGTTGATCACGGTGTGGGCGGCGTTGGAGGGAATGGCGGCCCGCCTGGCCACGCTTCATGCCAGCAACGAGGAGCTATCGTCCCTGCGCGACATGTTCGCCACCTTCGAAAACAACCGCTTACGGGCCAAGATCGACGAATATTCGGAAACCAACATCCGCTTTCACCAGCGGATCCTGCAATTGAGCGATAACGGATTGATCCAACAAATCGCGGAGAATCTCTTCGCCCATATCCGCTCGATCCGCTTGACCACCATTGGAGAAGACGACCGGGTGGAGCGCTCCATCATCGACCACAAGCATATTATCAAGGCGCTGGAAAACCGGGACACGGAAAAGGCGGAGCATCTGGCCCGCCAGCACACCCTGGATCTGGCCACCCATGTGGAAAAGAACGTTCAATACCTGGATTGAGGAAACCTCACCCGGCAACCGGGCTTGAGAATTCGATGCGGATTCGCTCCGCGTGTATCGCATCGAATTTCCACCAACCGCAGCGGTACGGAGAATACCCATGACAACCATTTCCGGCGGGCACCTGGTCGCCAAGGCCCTGAAAAACGAAGGGGTGGATATCATCTTCACGCTTTCCGGGGGGCATATCATCGATATCTACGATGGCTGTATCGATGAAGGGATCAAGATCGTGGACGTCCGTCACGAGCAGGTGGCCGCCCATGCCGCGGATGGATACTCCCGGGTTACCGGGAAGACCGGCGTGGCCGTAGTGACCGCCGGACCCGGCACCACCGACGCCGTCACGGGCGTCGCCAACGCCTACCGCGCGGAAAGCCCGATGCTGCTCATCGGCGGTCAGGGCGCCCTCAGCCAGCACCAGATGGGTTCCCTGCAGGATCTGCCCCACGTGGATATCATGAAGCCGATCACCAAGTTCGCCTCCACCGTGCCGGGCACGGAACGGGTGGCGGACATGGTCACCATGGCCTTCAGGGAATGCCACAACGGAGCGCCGGGGCCCTCCTTCCTGGAAATTCCCCGGGACATCCTGGACGCCAAGGTGGATGTGGAAACGGCGCGGATTCCCGAAAAGGGACGCTACCGCTGGTCCACCAAAAGCATGGGCGATCCCAAGGGAATCGAAAAACTGGCGGAAATCCTGGGCAAGGCCGAGCGCCCTGCCGTCCTGCTGGGCACCCAGGTCTGGACCTGCCGCGCATCGGAGGAGGCCAAGCGCTTCGCCAAGACGCTCAACGTGCCCGTGTTCATGAATGGGGCGGGGCGGGGCACCTTGCCTCCCGGCGATTCCCACGGCTTCCAGCTCACCCGGCGCTACGCCTTCGGCAAGGCCGACGTGATCGTGATCGTGGGCACTCCCTTCGATTTCCGGATGGGATACGGCAAGCGGCTCCGTTCGGAAGCCACCGTGGTGCAGATCGACCTGGACTACCGCACCGTTGGCAAAAACCGGGATATCGACCTGGGGCTGGTGGGGGACGTGGGGGTGATCCTGGGCGCCGTGGCGGACGCCACCGGAAGCAACGGCGCGGCCAAGCGCAAGGAATGGCTGGCGGAATTGCGGGCGGAGGAAGGCCGGCTGGAAGAAGAACGGCTACCCAAGATCAAATCGGACGCCAGCCCCATCCACCCGTACCGCCTGGTCTACGAGATCAACCGGTTCCTGGACGAAAACACCCAGTACATCGGCGATGGCGGGGATATCGTCACCTTCTCCGGTCAGGTGGTGCAGCCCCGCGGCCCGGGCCTTTGGATGGACCCCGGCCCCTTGGGCACCCTGGGGGTAGGGGTTCCCTTCGTGCTGGCCTCAAAGCTGGCAAAGCCGGAGCGCGAGGTGGTCGCCCTGTTCGGGGACGGTGCATTCGGCTTGACCGGGTTCGATTTCGAAACCCTGGTGCGCAACAAACTCCCCTTCGTGGGCGTGGTGGGCAACAACTCGGCCTGGAACCAGATCCGCTTCGGCCAAATCGCCAGGTATGGCAAGGAGCGCGGTGACATCGGCAACCTGATGGGGGATGTGCACTTCGATCAGTTCGCCAAAATGATGGGCGGCCATGGCGAGGAGGTGCGGGACCCCAAGGATATCCAGCCCGCCCTGGAACGGGCGCGGGAATCGGGGCTGCCCTCCCTGGTCAACGTCTGGATCGATCCGGAGGCGTACAGTCCCGGAACCCAAAACCAGACCATGTACAAATAGTAAAGACAGGAACCGGCAGGACTGGATCGCCGGAACTGGATCATGCGGGAGCATGCAGGGAGGCATGCGAGCGGGAACGCTGTTGGAATCGATGTGGCGTCAGGGGGCCTGTGCAAGGATGCAAGGCGAAATTTGCAACTGAATAGCGGGAATTCGGCGCCCGAACGCAAAGAACGGTTCCCAGGCGCAAGGCCCAAGGCAAGAAGGCCCCGGAACCGCATTCACTCAATCGACAAGGACAACGAATCATGAGCAAGGCTTTGGAAGGGATCCGGATTCTGGACATGACCCACGTCCAGTCCGGCCCTTCGGCGACGCAGCTGTTGGGTTACCTTGGAGCGGATGTCATCAAGGTGGAAATGCCCGGGCGGGGGGACATCACCCGGGCTCAACTCCGCGACCTGCCGGAGGTGGATAGCCTCTATTTCACAATGCTAAACTGTAACAAGCGTAGCGTGACCCTGAATCTGAAATCCGACAAGGGCAAGGAGATTTTCACCGGGCTGCTCAAGGCCTGTGACGTGATGGTGGAAAACTTCGCCCCAGGCGTGCTGGACCGGCAGGGATTCACCTGGGAGCGCATCCAGGAGATCAACCCCCGGCTCATCTATGCTTCCATCAAGGGGTTCGGGGACGGACCCTACGTGAATTTAAAGGTCTACGAGACCATTGCCCAGGCCATGGGCGGCTCCATGTCCACCACCGGCTTCGAGGACGGCCCTCCGCTGGCCACGGGGTCCCAGATCGGAGATTCCGGCACGGGCATCCATTGCGTGGCGGGCATCCTGGCCGCGCTGTTGCACCGCACGATCTCGGGCAAGGGCCAGCGCGTGGAAGTAGCCATGCAGGATTCGGTGCTCAACCTGTGCCGGGTCAAGCTGCGGGACCAGCAGCGGCTCGCTCACGGGCCATTGAACGAATTCCCCAACGACTCCTTCGGGGACTTCGTACCCCGATCAGGCAACGCCTCCGGCGGAGGGCAGCCCGGCGCCGCCTTGCGCACCGCCCCCGGCGGGCAAAACGACTATATTTACGTGATCATCCAACCCCCCGGCTGGGCGCCCCTGATGAAGCTGGTGGGCCGGGAGGAACTGATCGAGGATCCGGAGTACGCCACCCCGGAAGTCAGATTGAACAAATTGGACGAGTGCTTCGGCATCATCGAGGGCTGGACGCAAACCCTGTCCAAGTGGGAGGTGATGAAACGTCTCACCGATGTGAATGTCCCCTGCGGGCCCATCATGAGCACCAAGGAATTGATCGAGGACGACTCCCTTATAAAACGAGGGATCGTGGTGGATGTGCCGCACCCAAACCGGGGCAGCTTCAAGACCATCGGTTCGCCCTTGGTGCTTTCGGACTCCCCGGTGGAAGTGACGGCTTCTCCGCTGCTCGGGGAACACACCGCGGAAATCCTCTCGGAAGTGATGGGGTACGATGAGAACCAGATCGAGCAACTGCGGGAGGAAGGGGTGATCTAACCCATCACCCTATCACTCAAGTGGCCGGGACTATTCCTGCCCGCTCCCGCGGACCATTCGGCCAAAACCAAAAGGGCCAGTTGTAAAAGGCCGGTAACAAAATACCGGCAGCAAAATGCCGATAGCAAAAGGCCACCACCAGGAGACACCATGCGTATCATCGTTCACGGACAACAGGCATTTGGAAAAAGCGTTTGCGAAGCCCTGCTGGATCGGGGCGACGACGTATTCGCCGTTTACTGCGCCCCTGAGAAGGAAGGCCAGCGCACCGACCCCCTCAAGGAATTCGCGGAATCGCGGGGGCTCCCGGTTTATCAGCCCAAATCATTCCGCAAGCCGGAGGTGTGGGAGGAGTTCGCCGCCCTCAAGCCGGATTTGTGCGTGATGGCTTTCGTGACCCTGTTTATTCCCGAGGAGGTGCTCAACACACCCACCTACGGGACGATCCAGTACCACCCATCGCTGCTGCCACTGCACCGGGGACCCAGTTCCATCAACTGGCCCATTATCTCGGGAGAGAAGAAAACCGGCCTGACCATTTTCTGGCCCGACAACGGATTGGATACCGGCCCGGTACTGCTCCAGAAGGAAGTGGAAATCACAGGGGACGCGACCCTGGGCAGCCTCTACTTCGACCACTTATTCTCCATGGGCGTGGAAGCCATGCTGGAAGGGGTGGACCTGGTCAAGGCCGGCAATGCGCCCAGAATCGTCCAGGACGAATCCAAGGCCACCTATGAGGGATGGTGTAAGGCGGAGAACGTGGAGATCGACTGGAGCAAGCCGGTGGAGGAAGTGTACAACCTGATCCGGGGTTCCAACCCCCAGCCCGGCGCGTGGAGCATCCTCAACGGGAAAACCCTGCAAATCTTCGACTGCCGGAAAACCGGCGCTAGCGGCGGTGCCCCGGGCGAAATAACCGCCGTTTCAGGCGGAACGGTCACAATCGCCGCCCAGGGCGGGCAGATCGAGGTGGAACGGGTGCGCCCGGAAGGCGGAGGCAAGGTCTCCGCGGGTGAATTCGCGGCGGAAAGCGGATTGAAGCCCGGAACAAAACTGGGAGGCTGAGTCCCATCCGTCCATCGTTAGCCGGCCGGAACTGAAAATCATCGGGGAAATTCAACGAATCGTCACTCATCACCCCCAATGGGAGACAGGCATTGCTGAGCGATATTGAAATCGCCCAAAAGGCGAATCCGGAACCAATCACTGCCATCGCGGAAAAATTGCACATTCCGCAGGAGCACCTTCACGCGTATGGCGCCACCAAAGCGAAGGTGGCCCTGGGTTTTTACAATCAGGTCAAGGACCATCCCACCGCCAAGCTGATTCTGGTCACAGGAATCACTCCCACGCCCGCGGGGGAAGGGAAATCCACCGTCACGGTGGGATTGGGAGACGGTCTGCGGAAGCTGGGCAAGAATTCGGCGATCTGCCTGAGGGAGCCTTCCCTGGGTCCATGCTTCGGGATCAAGGGCGGCGCGGCGGGCGGGGGGTATTCCCAGGTCATTCCCATGGAGGATATCAACCTCCATTTCACGGGCGACATCCACGCCATTACCACGGCCCACAACCTGCTCTCGGCCATGATCGACAACCACCTCCAGCAGGGCAACGAGTTGGGGCTGGATGTACGGCGCATCCTGTGGCGGCGGGTGATGGACATGAACGACCGCTCCCTGCGCAATATCTCCCTGGGCCTGGGAGGGTTGGGGCAGGGCATTCCACGCGAATCCGGGTTCGATATCACCGTGGCCTCGGAGGTGATGGCCGTGCTTTGCCTGGCGGAAGACCTGGGGGATCTCAAGGAGCGGATGGGCAACATGGTGATCGCCCAATACAAGGGTGGCGACATGGTGCGGGCCAGGGACATGGGAGCCCACGGCGCCATGACGGTGCTGCTCAAGGACGCCCTGGCGCCCAATCTGGTGCAAACGCTGGAGGGCACACCCGCCTTCGTCCATGGCGGACCTTTCGCCAACATCGCCCACGGATGCAACTCGGTGGTGGCCACCAAGCTGGCCATGGCCTTGAGCGAATACACCGTGACCGAAGCGGGCTTCGGCGCCGACCTGGGGGCGGAGAAATTCCTCGATATCAAGTGCCGCAAGGCGGGCCTGAACCCCTCCGCAGTGGTAATCGTGGCCACCGTCCGCGCACTGAAAATGCACGGCGGAGTGCCCAAATCCGACCTTGCAAAGGAGAACGTGGAAGCCCTGGACGGCGGCACCAACAACCTGCGCCAGCATATCGAAAACCTGCGCAAATTCGGCGTTCCGGTCGTGGTGGCTTTGAACCACTTCACTGCGGATACCGAGGCCGAAGTGGCGGTGATCGAACGGAAATGCGCCAAGTGGGAAGTGCCGATGGTGGTCAGCAGGGGCTGGGCGGAAGGCGGGGAGGGCACCAGGGCCCTGGCGGAAGCGGTGGTGAATTCCATCGACGGCAATTCATCCACATTCAAGCCGCTCTACCCGGATGATATGCCGTTGTGGGAGAAGGTGCGCACCATCGCCCGGGAGATCTACCGGGCCGACGACATCGAGTCCACGGTGGCGGTGAGAAAACGCTTCGATACGCTCCAGGACAAGGGGTACGGAAATCTCCCCGTCTGCGTGGCCAAAACCCAGTATTCGTTCAGCGCCGATCCCGGGCTGCTGGGCACACCGTCGGGCTTCAATATCCCCGTCCGGGATATCCGGCTTTCCGCGGGGGCGGGTTTTTGCGTTGTGCTCGCCGGCGACATCATGACCATGCCGGGGTTGCCCAAGGTGCCCGCGGCCGAAAAGATCGACATCGATCAAAACGGCCAGGTAGTGGGATTGTTTTAGAACATATCCAAATATGGGTGGCGGGAAGGGCGCCCGGCCCTTCGGGACGGGTCCCCATGGAACCCTCCCTGCTCCCCTCCAACACCCTTCGCAGGGCGGAGGGGGGAGGCGTTTTCCAGTATCAACCGCGCCCATGGAATCGCATGGCACCCGAATATCTAATTTTCGAAGATCTGAAAATCGGGATGCGCTGGAGCTTCCGGCGCACCCTCACCGGCGAGGACATGGAGGCCACCATGGCCCTCACCGGCGACCAGGGGGGGTATCATGTGGACGAGGCGTTCGCGGTAGCGGCCGGATTCCAACGCCTGATCGTTCCGGGCTTGCTCCCGGCCAGCATGTTCACCAAGATCGGCGGGGACATGAATTTCCTGGCCCGGGAAATGCGCTTCACCTTCCTCAAGCCGGTCTATGTAGGAGACACACTGGAAGCCGAGATCACGATCACCCTTTTGGATCCGGAGCGGAAAATCGCCACGTTCGAAGGAACCCTCACCAACCAGGAGGGCGTGACCGTGCTGACCGCCGAGACCAGCGGCCACCTTCCCCTTCCCGAGTGGGGCGTCCCGGTCAAGCCCCCTGCCAATTTTTAATGATCTGCTTCGAATGAGGGTGGGGGGAAATCGCCATGCGTTCTCATAGTATCCTTCACCCACTGGGGGGGACGGATCGCCGGGATATTTGTCAAACCCTCCGTCCCACGTTACAAAGGGCGGGAAAGTCTCGATCCTGGGTCCACCCGTCAACATCATCCGGGAAAGGAGCAGAATTCCGGGCATGAAATTGGAATCCCCGCATGACATCCCAACCGAAGAAAGGCTGATCTTTGCCCTGGATGTTCCCCGTATTGCAGAGGCCCGGCGCTTGGTTCACCTGCTCCGCCCCGAGGTTCATTTTTTCAAGGTGGGGCTGGAGTTGTTTTTCACTTCCGGGTTCGAAATCATCGACATCATCGGCGAAACCGGGGCGAAGATTTTCCTCGACCTGAAACTGCTGGATATTCCCGCGACCGTCCTCAGAGTGCTTCGGATCATCGGGGATCATGGCCCGGGAATCTCCATGACCACCCTCCACCCCCAACACCTGCCATTCGGCCGGGATCGGAGTTCGGAGAGTTTTTCCGGAATCAAGCTGCTGGTGGTGCCCGTCCTGACCAGCGTGAGCGACGAAGACCTCGCCGATACCGGATCGAGTCTGACCGTGGCCGAAAGCATGCTGGTGCATACCGAACGGGCGCTTTTTCATGGGTTCGACGGCGTGATCGCATCGGGGCAGGAAGTACACGTGCTGCGCAAACGGTTTGGCGGAAAGCCCCTCATCGTCACACCCGGCATCCGGCCGGAGTGGGCCGATGTCAAGGGGGACGATCAAAAACGGGTGGCCACACCCCGCGATGCCATCCTTACCGGCGCGGATCATATCGTGGTGGGCCGCCCCATCCGCGACCATGCCGAAAACCAGGGAGGCC
Source organism: uncultured Pseudomonadota bacterium (assembly GCA_964583525.1). GTDB lineage: Bacteria > SAR324 > SAR324 > SAR324 > JACQKK01 > CAZOXD01. The sequence goes on along the minus strand of CAZOXD010000006.1, from coordinate 40,936 downwards.
CTCTGCAAGCGGCGCGGAGGATTCAGCAGGAAATCCGGGATGCCCTGACGTCCTTGTCTTCCAATAATGAACAGGCCTCCCACTGAAAATTCCATCCCCCGATATTGACAGTGCTCGTCCTGCCGCAATATAGAAACCGATGAGCCGATGCTCCCCATCCATTTTCCGATCCATACCCGCTCACCTCCCGGCTTATGAAGCGACTGTTGATTCTCCGGCACGCGACTCCCGAATCCGAAGGCCCGGACGGGACCGACTTCTCCCGCAGGTTGATTGGGCAGGGGGAGCGGGAAGCCACGATTCAAGGGAGATTCCTTGCCGAGGCCCTGATAATCCCGGACCTGATCGTCACATCCACCGCCGTGCGGGCTCTCTCCACCGCTGAAATTCTCCGGGACGCGATCGGGAGCCAGGAAGGGGCCAACCTGGGACAGATTCTCGAGAACCCCGCCCTGTACAATGCGGAGGGCGAGGTGTTGCTATCTTACATCCAGGGTCTTCCGGACGATGCCTATACGGTGCTTCTGGTGGCGCACATGCCGGGCGTGGCGGAACTGCTTCTCATGCTCACTTCGGAATTCTCGGAATCCACCCTGGCCTACCAACCCGGTACGCTGGCGGGAGTGCTTTTCGAGGAGGTGCCCCGCTGGGAGGAGGTTGTCATGGAGTCCGGAAGGTTGGAATGGCTGCTTCCCCCGCTCCTCCATGAGGAGTAGCGGGAGGTCCCGCCCGGCCCACGCTTTCCATGATCCGGGCAGGAAGAGTCCTCCCCCCAACGGGCGATGGAGGAAAATCCGGGGCCCTCAGGCC
>CAZOXD010000006.1:37946-40026 GCA_964583525.1 uncultured Pseudomonadota bacterium | reverse complement strand
ACCACGAAGGAGAGGCCATCCAACTGGACATTTCCGTAGTTGCCCTTGGTGATATTAAAGGCAAAGGGAACCAAGCAGTTTCCATGGGTTGGTTTCACCGCTAAATTCCCTGGTATACATGGACAAACATAATCACAATTGCAGGTCTCGAAGTATTCCCCTTCCACCTTCCAACTCGTATCGGCCATGGTGTTCCCTCCTCGATTAGTCTGACGGATTGTCAGAATATTGAAAACGCATGCGGAATGGATTGAATCCATCCGCTTCTCCCTATAATGGATTCAAGGGGAATTGCAACCGATATCAATATCGGGATTCGCGCAATACATGATTATCGCCTCCCACATCCATTCCGGGCTGCAGGCGATCATCCTGATAGGTTGATAGATAAATATCAATAGTGCTATATGTTGATTTACTGTTAATTAAATCAGAACAATTATGCTCCATTTCCGAAAAATGGCGACCTTTGCAACGGTGGTCGAAGCGGGCACCTTTACCGCCGCGGCAGCCCGGCTGGGGGTGGCCAAATCGGCCGTCAGCAAATCCATCTCCGACCTGGAGGAGGAACTGGGAGTGCTCCTGTTGCACCGCACCACTCGGAGGCTGATGCTCACGGAGGCCGGCAGCCGGTATTATGAAGGATGCGCCCGCATGATCGGCGTGGCCGAAGCTGCCGAAAGTGAAGTACGGGACTTTCGCGCGGAACCATCCGGCCTGTTGCGCCTGACTGCTCCCGTCGTGTTCGGGGCGGATCATGTGGTGCCCCTCGTCGCCAAATTTATGGAAACGCACCCCCGGCTGCGGGTGGAAGTCAATCTGGAAGACCGGTATGTAAACCTGATCGAAGAAGGAATGGACCTCGCCGTGCGGGCGGGCGTGCTGAAAGATTCCTCCCTGGTCGTGCGCAGGCTGGCGCCGGTCACGTCGGTTGTCTGCGGATCGCCGGAATACCTGAAACGCGCTGGCCTTCCGAAAACTCCGGCGGATTTGGCCCGGCATGATTGGGTTTACTACACGCCGCTGTCCAGGCAGCTCACCTTCCGCCAGGGAGAACGGCAGTTTTCCATCACCGTGAAAACGAACCTGAGCACCAATAGCGGCAACGCCGTCATTGCACTGCTCCGGGAAGGGCGCGGCCTGACCCTGGCCCCCTTGTGGATTGTCAAGGACGATTTGGTTGCGGGGCGGTTGAAAGCAGTGCTCACCGCATACGAGGTGCGGCGCACTGCCATCCATGCCATGTTTCCGGAGGGGAAGAATCTGCTTCCCCGGGTCAGGTTGCTGGTGGAATCCCTCGTTGAATATTGCCGGGAGAACGACTGGGCAGGAATCGACCCGGATTGGATCGCGGTAGGATGAAGACCCGGGAAGGGCCACCTACACCTTATCACCTACCCTTACCGCACCTTTTCCGCGATGGCGGCGCCCAGCTTTTTGATGGCGTCCATATCCCCCGGCGTCATGTCCCAATCCAGGGGAACGCCGTCTCCCTGGCGGCGGGGCACCAGGTGAATATGCAGATGGGGCACGCTTTGCTTGGCCCAGGGGCCGTTGGCCTGCACCATGTTCAGGGAATCCAGCCCCAGGGTGTCGCGCATTGCCAGAGCCACCTTGCGGGCTGCCGCCATGGTCGCGGCCAGCGTCAGGTCGTCCGCGTCGAAGAGTCCCGCGCAGTGCCGTTTCGGAATCACCAGTGCATGGCCTTCGCTGAGGGGGTTGATGTCCATGAAGGCCATGGTGGCCATGTCCTCATAGACCTTGAAGGAGGGTATATCACCAGCGATTATTTTACAGAAGATGCAATCCATTCACTTTCCTTTCCATTGAATTCCCCCCCCAGTACTTTGCGTCAGAAGTTGGTGAAATTAAAGCCGATAATTTTTATGTTAAATAACAAGAAGTTAGCTCGATAATTTCTAATGCGAAGTTCTGCCAGTAAGCAGTAGGAGGGCGGTTGAGTGGCGGCGAGGTCAAGGTGATCGTATGGGATCCCATGCTCATTGGGCATCCCTTGAGGGGATGCCATGCTCATTGGGCATCCCTTGAGGGGATGCCATGCTCATTGGGCATCCCTTGA
>CAZOXD010000006.1:28463-37846 GCA_964583525.1 uncultured Pseudomonadota bacterium | reverse complement strand
CCATGCTCATTGGGCATCCCTTGAGGGGATGCCATGCTCATTGGGCATCCCTTGAGGGGATGCCATGACCGCCGATCCAAGTGTTCCCGTGCGGCGGAGCAATTGCAAGACGCTGGCGGTCGCGCTGGCGGGAGATACAGGGAGGGGCCTGGGAATTCCCTGCCCGCGAAGTTCAGCCATCAAGCACCAGCCCATTTGCCGGTTGGGGCAAAAGCCGATACCGTCAAACGATTCCGAATCTTTCCGCCTCCAACGGGTTCTTTCCGATCCGCCCTTTTCCGTTCCGCCATGTCCCAACAGTCCATCCCGGAATTGCCCGATCTGGAATACGGGAACCTGACGGCGTTTCTCCAGGGCGCCGCCCGGTGGATCGATCTGGTGCTGCCCCGGTACATCCCGGAGGAGGAACCGGGGGCCTACCTGTACGATCTGGCGCGTGATTACCCGGCCCGGGGGGGCAAGCGCTTCCGCCCCGCATTGCTCTTGCTGTGCACGGTTTTGACCGGCGCCGATCCCCGCAAGGCGCTTCCCACCGCGGTGGCGCTGGAGCTTTTCCAGAATTTCGCCCTGGTGCATGACGACATCGAGGATGGCTCCTGGACCCGGCGCGGCAAGCCCGCCCTGCACCGCCTGCATGGAATTCCCCTCGCGCTCAATGCCGGCGACCTGATGTTTTCTCTGGTCCACGAAATCCTGCTGGACAATCACGGCCATCTCGGAAGCGGCCCCGCCCTGGAAGTCAGCCGCCTTTGTCATCATGTATTCCGCCGCACTTTCGAGGGGCAGGCGCTGGATATCGGCTGGATTCGGGATAACCACCTTCCCACCCGCAAGGAATTCGAGGAAATGATCCGCCTGAAAACCGGGTGGTATTCCGGCCGGGGTCCCTGCCAATTGGGAGCGATGATCGGTGGCGCGGACGATCCGGTGATCCAGGCCTTGGGTGATTTCGGGGAGCGGTTGGGGATCGGTTTCCAGATGCGTGACGACCTTCTCAACCTCACGGCGGACTCGGAGCAGAACGCCCCGCGGGCGGTAGGGGGTGGGTATGGCAAGGAGCACGGGGGCGATATTGCCGAAGGCAAACGAACCTTGATCGTCATCGAGATGATGGAGAGGCTTCCTTCCGGGGAACGGGAACGGCTGCGGGCGATCCTCACCCGGCCGCCGGAAAAAACCGCACCCGGGGATGTGCGCTGGGCCATCGACCAGGCAGAACGATCCGGAGCGTTGGATGCCGTGCGCAGCCACTGCGCCGGGATGGGGAACCAGGCAAAAGCCTGCCTGGAACCCTTGCCGGAGTCTCCCCAGAAGGCCCTGCTCATGGGACTGGCGGAATACCTGACCGTGGAACGGATTACCTGAGCAGCAAATTCCAATAAGCGGAGGGTGGGGGCTTTCCGTTCGAACCACACGGCCCTCTTAACTTCCACGTCTCCATGGATTACAATCAGGGCCTGACGATCCTTAATGAATGGCCACAATAAATGGGGGAACCCGGGACCCATGGCGCATCGCCCGAGCGTACCCGTCAACCGATCAGGAACCGGATGTCTCAGGAAGCCGTACTGCTCACGATCAAATTGCTGTTCGCCGGGGCGAGCCTTGCCATCGTGGCGATCTTCGTCGTGCGTCCCGTAGTGCGGATGTTGAGGGAAAAACCGGATATCGATCTGCTGATGCCCGATTTCAATCAACTGGGCGAGGACGCGGATGAGTTGGAAATTCCACTGGACCCGGAGGGGCGATCGGTGGACCGCTCCGAAATGATTCAATCCGCCCGGGACAATCCCCAGGATACGGCGCTGATGGTGCAGCGCTGGCTCAGGGACCGCAAATAGTATCTTCCAGACCAATCCATGCCTGAATTACCAGAGGTGGAAACAATCGTGCGGGAGTTGAACTCGGTTCTGCCCGGGAAAACCATCCGGGACGTCCGGGTTTTCCGGGACAACGCCCTGGGCGGCACACCGGCCGCCGATTTCCGCAGGAATTTGCTGGAACGCCGGATTACGGAAGTTACCCGGCAGGGAAAATTTCTGCGATTCGCCCTGCACCCCGCGGCCTATCTGGTGGCTCACCTGCGTATGACGGGGAAGTTCATCCTCTCCGGGCCGCTTGCGGAACCCGGCTCACACCACCGTGTGTGGTTTTCCCTGGATGATGGAAGCCTGCTGGTGTTCCAGGACATGCGCTGCTTCGGCACCCTCTCGGTGGTGGAGCGGCTTGAGGATCATCCCTCCCTTTTGGCTCTGGGTGTGGATCCCCTTGCGCGGGAGTTCACGGCGGATTGGCTGGGAGAAGCGCTGACGGCAAGCCGCTCCCCCCTCAAGCACTGGCTGATAGATCAATCCAACATCGCCGGGCTGGGCAATATCTACGCGGCGGAAATCCTCTACCGCGCGAAGCTTTCTCCCCTGCGGCCGGCAAACGCCTTGACGGGGGAAGAGCCGCGGCGCCTGCATAGGGAGGTGCGCAAGGTGTTGCAGGCGGCCGTGCGCAAGAACGGCACTACCATCTCCGATTTTCAGCGCGTGGACGAGAAATCAGGCGAGTTCCAGAACTTCCTGCGGATCTATGGCAAGGAGGGAGAACCGTGCCCTTCCTGCCGCGAACCCATCCTGCGCATTCGCCAGCAGCAGCGGAGTACATTCTATTGCCCCTCCTGCCAGACATGATGGCCCAGGGACCCCTCATGGAGCGAAGGATCCGCTCCGGAATCCCGGCTCTGCGCTCGCTCATCGTTCCCCTGACGGTTGCCGTGATGGTTTCGGTGATGGTTTCTGTGGCTGTTCCGCTGCCACCGGCGGCGCTGGCGCAATCTTCCCCCGCGCCGCCGGGGCCGGGCGTCCGGACGGAACCCGGGGAATACCCGGCCCTGCGAAAGCGATTGGACAAACTCCTCCAGCGGGGAGGGGTCATCGTGGGGGAGAATGGACGCACGGTGTTCACCTACCGCACGGATTTCAAACCCCACTCAGCGAGCTACGTTCCGGCTTCCATCCTGAAAATCGCCACGGCCCTGGCGGCCCTGCACTACCTGGACCCGGACTACCGGTTTCGCACCGAGGTGTACCGCCAGGGGAACCGGCTCTATCTGAAAGGATACGGGGACCCTCTCCTGGTGTCGGAAGAATGGCGGCTGATAGCCGGAGAACTCCGGGAATTGGGCCAGTTCTCCGGTCCACTGGGATCCCTGGTGCTGGACGATACGGCGTTCGCCGGTACACTCAACGTGGACGGCGCGGTCAATTCCCTCAATCCCTATGACGCGCCGCTGGGGGCCCTGATCTCCAATTTCAATACGATCTTCCTGACCGTGTCCCGCAACGGGACGGTTACCTCCGCGGAGCCGCAAACGCCTCTGACGGGAATCGGCCGCCGCCTGGGACGCGGCCTTTCTCCCGGCAAGCACCGCTTTAATCTTTCGGCCCGTGGCATTTCCGGGCTGGCCCTTACCGGCGAACTGGCCCAGGCCATTTTCGAGGAGGAGGGCGCGCGGTTCACCGCCCGGCCTCGGCCAGGAAAGGCGCCTGCCGGGCTGGCCCCCGTTTTAGTGCATCGCTCCTCCCACGATCTCCGCAAGGTCGTGGCCGACCTGATGGAATTTTCCAACAATTACATCGCCAACCAGTTGGTGCTGATCCTGGCGCTGGAGAAGGCCATGAAGCGCAAAGGTGAGCCGGTGAAATTCGCCGATGGTGTTGAAATGCTGCGCCGGTACCTGCAGGAGGAACAGGGACTGCGGCCGGAGCAGTTTCACCTGGAGGAGGGCTCCGGGCTTTCCCGCCGCAACCGGATCACTCTGGAGGCCATGCTCACCCTGACCGACGCCTTTTATCCCTGGAGGCATCTGCTGACCCCACACGGGAGGGAGCCATACCGCCTTCCCGCCAAGACCGGCTCCCTGCGGGAAGTCTACACCCTGGCCGGGTATCTGCCCGCCCCTCCCGGCACCCGCCGTCCATTCGTCGTCATGCTCAACCAGCGCCGCCATACCCGCATGGCCGTGATGCGGGAAGTGTGGAAGGCCTTCGCGGGGGATGGAATGTAGGGAAGTTGAATTGAAGTGGATTTAGTTTTGCTGATTAAAATCATTTAAGGAAAACTAAATGTCCAATCTAAGATCCGGAAGAATTTTGGCAGTTCATTTCGAACAGAGCCTCATGCAACACTTGAAAACTTCGAGAATTGTTTCGGCCAGGGTTCATATGCTCTGCAATTGTTCGCGCTGCCTCTATTTTACGTAGCCCACCTGAAAAATAACCCGCCCTCTGAAGTACACGCTCGAAAATTTCCCAGGTTCCACCAGAGACATCATCCGGATAGCGGTACCCACTTTTTTGAGGAATTGTTACCGGAACCCGTGGATATGCAGTTTTTACCGCATCCCAGTCACCGAAGTACCACGCTTCCAATTCTTCAATCGCTATTCGATTGATAATTGTATAGGGCTGACCACCGGAATTACTTTTTGTAACAAATTCAGCTTCCGCAGCAAAACGTTCAAGTTTGTTTTTCAAATCAATGCAATTGTCCTGATCTCGGTCCACCAAAACTAGAATAGCCCAATTTTCTGGGAACCACTTTTTATAGGCTTTTAAACGACGAGGTAGTTGTTTCATTAAATCTGATTTTCCTTGGTATGGAAATATCTCATAGGAAATTTTCGTTAGAATTTTTCCTAATAATATTCGTAATGCAGCCTCCATTGATGGTTCTTCCACAAGGACATGAAGGTGTTTGACACACATTAATCCACCTTTTTTATTTGAGGAGCACCTGAGTTTACCAAGGGATCTCCTACTCCGAACCGACCCTCTAACCATAAGTGTCCCATTGTACCTCCGGCCGCGATAAATTCTTGTATCCCAGGGATTTCGGAAGCACGAATTGCCTGTGTATAACCTTTTTCATCCCTATATAAGACCCAAACCTCATTTGCCCTAACCCCATCCAAATAAAAAGGCGAATGTGTCGTAACCAATAATTGTGACCGTTCAGAGGCAGTTCTGCACTCTTCCGCAAGCTCTGGGAGTAAGCGTGGGTGAAGGTAATTTTCAGGCTCCTCAATTCCAATAAATTTTGCAGGTTCCGGATCGTGGAGAACTGTCATATAAGCTAACATCTTGAGTGTTCCATCAGATGCAAACCTGGAAAGTATGGGTTGGCTAAATGGTGCATCTTTTATCTGCAACAATAACCTGCCATCTGGCATTGGTTCTGCCTTAACATCTTCCAAGCGTGGAACGCGTCTCCTTAACGATTCAAATATATAATCAAGTCGTGTGGGATGCTGTTCTTTTAAATATTGGATTACGTTAGCGAGATTATCGCCTGTTTTGCTTAGGCGCTCTTGCGGTCCAGCCTCAGGCTGGGCTCGAGTATCATCAATTGATAAATAAGAAACATACCAATCAGTTATGAATTCTCTAAGGGCGGCCACGCGAGGATGTTCAGCCAATTGCCCAAGTGTACTGACCGCTATTAAATCTGCGGAACGAAGAGGATTATCGTCGCGTTTTTCGTTTTCATCCGGTTTTTCACCACTAATTGCGGATCCTTGCCCATTCTTATAGTCTAAAAATTTAAACGGGCGTCCATATTGTCTTCCTCGTCGCCATGAAAGCCATTCTTCGGCTACAACTGCTTTCCCCTTCTCCTCGTCAATCGCTAAATGATACGTGATTATGGGATCGCCAGGTCGTTCTCTATATTTAAGCTCAATTACAACTGGCCCATTTTGACCTCTAGTCCTTAGTTCCTTTGCCCTTCCTCTACGGTCCCAGGCGTGGCGGAGTCCAAACTGGAAGCATTCGGATAAAAAATTGAAAACATCGAAAAGAGTCGATTTACCACTGCCGTTTGGTCCGAGCAGAACAGTAAAGGGTGTAATGTTTTTCAACTCTATAGATTTAAGAGCTCGGTAATTTTCAACGCGTAGATATTCAATGCGAGCCGGTTGATAATTTCTAGTTTTTTTATGGTGCAATCTTCTATTCCCAGTCATTTTTCTGCCCCAGAAATTAAATCCTACGAAGGATGCGATATAATAACCAAGCTGTCCAGTACATCCCCTTGGTCATCGGGACCGGATTTCGAATCGCCCACTCTCTTTTTTCCCTACAAAATAAAAAAACGGGCGGGGCCGCTGTATTTTCGGCAACCCCGCCCGTATCGATTTTGCCCGGGAAATTCCGTACCGCGGCGTTCTCGCGGCCGTTGATTTCCCGGATTTCCCGGTGGCGGTACTGGACTACATCATATCCATTCCGCCCATTCCGCCGCCCGGAGGCATCGGAGGCATGTCCTTCTTCTCCTCGGGCTTCTCGCTCACGGACGCTTCGGCGGTCAGCACGAGGCCGGCGATGGAGGCGGCATTTTCCAGGGCCACCCGGGTCACCTTGGCCGGATCGATGATGCCGGCCTTGACTAAATCGCAATATTTCTCCTCGGCCACATCGAAGCCTTCCGAAGGGGACTTGTTGGAACGCACCTTGTCCACGATCAGGGCGGCTTCCAGCCCGGCGTTCTCCACGATGCTGCGGATGGGAGCTTCCATGGCCTTGAGCACGATTCGGGCGCCCACTTCACGGTCGCCGCTGATTCCGTTGGCCTTGATGCCTTTTAACATCGGCTCCACGGCCCGCAGCAGGGCCACGCCACCGCCGGGAACGATGCCTTCCTCGATGGCGGCGCGGGTGGCGTTGAGCGCGTCTTCCACGCGGGCTTTCTTCTCCTTCATTTCCACCTCGGTGGAGGCGCCCACGTTGATCACGGCCACTCCGCCGGCCAGCTTGGCGAGCCGCTCCTGGAGCTTCTCGCGGTCGTAATCGGAGGAGGTGTCATCGATCTGCTGGCGGATCTGCCCGATGCGGCCCTTGATGTCTTCGGCCTTACCGGCGCCGTCGATGATGGTGGTGTTGTCCTTGTCGATCACCACCCGCTTGGCTCTGCCCAGTTGATCCATCTGCAGGTCTTCCAGCTTCATGCCCATTTCCTCGGAGACCACCACGCTCTTGGTGAGAATGGCGATATCCTGGAGCATGGCCTTGCGGCGGTCACCGAAGCCCGGGGCCTTGACGGCGGCGCCTTTCAGGGTGCCGCGGATCTTGTTCACCACCAGCGTGGCCAATGCCTCTCCGTCCACGTCTTCCGCGATCAGCAGGAAGGGCTTTCCAGCCTTGGCGATCTGCTCCAGCACGGGCAGGATGTCGCGCATGTTGCTGACCTTCTTCTCGGTGACGATAATCAGCGCATCTTCCAGCACTGTTTCCATGCGGTCGGCATCGGTGATGAAATAGGGGGAGAGGTAGCCGCGGTCGAACTGCATGCCTTCCACCACTTCCATGGTGGTTTCGGCGCTCTTGGCTTCCTCGACGGAAATCACCCCGTCCTTGCCCACTTTTTCCATCGCGTCGGCGATGATTTTCCCGATGGTCTCGTCGCTATTGGCGGAAATGGTTCCCACCTGGGCCACTTCCTTGGAGTCCTTGACGGCCTGGGAGATTTTCTTGATGTGTTTGACGGCCAACGAGACGCCAAATTCGATCCCGCGCTTCAACTCCATCGGGTTCGCGCCGGCGGCGATGTTCTTGTGGCCCTCCAACACGATGGAATGGGCCAGCACGGTCGCCGTGGTGGTGCCGTCTCCCGCCACATCGGAGGTCTTGGTGGCAACTTCGCGCACCATCTGGGCGCCCATGTTCTCCACCTTGTCCTCCAGTTCGATCTCCTTGGCCACCGTTACTCCGTCCTTCGTCACCAGGGGAGCTCCGAAGGATTTTTCGAGCACCACGTTGCGGCCCTTGGGGCCTAGGGTCACTTTCACGGCATTGTTCAATTTCGTGATCCCAGACAGCAGGCGCACACGGTTATCGATTCCGAAAATTATTTCTTTCGCTGCCATTGGTTGGTTTCCTTTTCACCTGAAAGGTTGGGTTTGAAATGGATCAATTGGGACGGGGGGTTAATTCAACACCCCAAGAATGTCGTCTTCCCGCATGATGATGTATTCGTTGCCGTCGATGGTGACATCGCTGCCGGCATACTTGGAGAAGAGGATCCGGTCCCCCTTTTTTACATCGAGGGGGTTGATGGTGCCGTCCTCCCGGCGCTTTCCGCTGCCTGCCGCCACAACTCTGCCTTCCTGGGGTTTTTCCTTCGCGGTATCGGGAATGTACAGTCCACCAGCGGACTTCTCTTGTGCATCGACGCGCTCGACAATCACGCGGTCTTGAAGGGGCTTGATTTTCATGGATCCTTCTATTACCTCCCTCTATGGTTAGGCAAACAACTGCACGGAAAGAGGAATTGCCTGTGCTTCATCGAAACACGATAAAAACACGATCATCACATGGCTTTTTCCGGCCAAATGGTCCATTCCCCGCCGAATATCCGATGTTTACCCAAATTGAATGGATTAAAAGACGCTAGAATTGAATTTTCCCGGGAAATATTCCGGCAGGACAAATTTCTTCAAGACCTCCGGCTGCCTTCCGCCAGGATCATCCAGCGCGTCTCGGCTAATAATTAGCACTCTATATATACGAGTGCTAAAAGTCAAATATTTTTCCAACTCCCTGATTTTTATCGAAAATATTCGGCAAAGATCGTTTTTCTGTTTTTTGGGGAGAGAATAATGGGGCAGGGAGGACGTAAAAGAGCAGAACCTTTCCTGATTTTCACTCCATTTCAACGGTTCCGGGATTTTGGGCTGAACCCGGGGTACATTTTTGGGATTGCGCCGGATCGTGATTGTGCGAGTTCCGCGGGAGAAGCCCCCAGCCATTTTACGTAGGTGATGCTTGTCTGGGATGGTCTCAGCGGTCGGCGGAGAAGACATAATCACGGGAGCGGGCCTTTGTATGACATTCCTTGCAAACGCTCATCCCCGAAGTTTTTCCTTCGCCGATCACGGTCATGTCCTTGCGGGCCATTCCGTAATGCCAATCTCCACCCTCATCGTCATACCCGGGGGTTTCCTTGCGCATGAAAAATATGGGTCCCGGAGCGCCGGGAGCGCCGGTATCGTTGCGGATCCACGATTCCTGGACGATCCGTGTCCCCTGGGGATACGGCTGAAATCCCCGGTTGCGCCGCTCCAATACCAGCCGGCTGTTGTTCTTGAAGATACTGGCCGATTCTGCGGGGGTGATGAAGGTCTGGACGAGCCGGTTTCCATGGGAGGCGCTTTTCACGTAGCCGGAAACCACCGGCCAAGAGCGGTAATCCTTCGCCCAATTCATGGTGCCTCCGCTTCTTCCGAATCCCACTGGTTTTCCGCCGGCCGAGCAGGGATTGCAGGGATTGGATTCCTTCACCAGCACCGATTCCCCGTTTTCATTGGAGGCCGCGTTGTCCGGGTTGCAGGGATTTTCCCC
>CAZOXD010000006.1:0-28363 GCA_964583525.1 uncultured Pseudomonadota bacterium | reverse complement strand
ACAGGGGTTATCTTCCTTGGAGGAATCCTCGTGGGATGCCCCCTGGGCCTGGCTTCCCAATAAGCCGGAAATGGAACCGAAGGGATTGAGGGCAAGACCAATCGTTCCGCCCAAGGACCAAATCAATGCTGCGCCGATCATCACACCGGCTGGCTTCGGGAGGGTGTGTTTCTTCATCGGATACTCCGGAAAATCAGGATGGCCCGTATTATATTACAAGTACTGCAAGGGTGGGCTTTTGGCCACCCCAAGTAAAGGATAAGACGCCGGCCTTGCCTATCGATTTCAAGGTTACGGCGTCTTTACCCTATACTTCGGCTCATCGGCTGATTCGGCGAAAACTAAAACCGCATCGGCCCGATTTCCACGGACAATCCACCACCGCAAACCCTATGATCCCTTCTTCCCGCAAGGATTGCAGGGGTTGCAAGGATTCTTGGCCTGGACCCCACAGGGATTGCACGGATTGCAGGGATTCTTGGCCTGGACCCCACAGGGATTGCACGGGTTGCAGGGATTCTTGGCCTGGACCCCACAGGGATTGCAGGGGTTGCAGGGATTGCTGGCCTTGGCCGCGCAAGGATTGCAAGGGTTGCAGGGGTTTTTGGCTTTGGCCGCGCAAGGATTGCAGGGATTGCAGGGGTTGCTGGCCTTGGCTCCGCAGGGATTGCAAGGGTTGCAGGGATTTTTGGCAGCATATGCGACCGTGCCCTGTTGACCAGGAACCGCCAGCAATACTGCCGTGCCGATTGCCCAGACGAAGGCGCAAGCAGCCATGATGTGAGCCGAACGCTCGATGAATCGTTTCATTTCGTTCTCCTCATGGTGGTGGCCGGAAATCCGGCCGGAAAAACCACCCGTGATGGGTGGAAACAGCGCGGAAATGGATGCTCATTTCCGATCTTATTGTCTTAGTGGAACTAGTCCGCCATTCCGCGCAAAAGTTACAGGGTATTCCCGGCTTCACCCTTTTTCGTTTTCCCATGGCGCAGAGTGCCGCCTCGGGAACATTTTGGCCTAACTTTTCCTTTTCACCGGAATTTTCCTGGAGAAAAGGAGGTATCGGCTGTCCAGGGAATTTTTCAGGGCTGTCCGGAGTTGCTTTCCCCCGGGGAATTGGTCTCCATTCTTCAAATAACTGCGGTAAAAACCGGTATAGAAATGATCTGGTTCCACCCACACCCACAGGTAGACCGAAGCCGCGCCCTGGGGGACGGTGCGTTTGAACTCAAGCTCCGCCTGCTCGCCCGGAGCGAGACGCGTGTCGAATTTCTCGCCCCAGGGGTTGCTGCTCATGTCGAGACGGCGCTGGAGAAGTTTTTCCTCGTAATATTGTCCCTGGAGCACCTTTCCTTCATCATCCAAAAAAGCCGCCCGCAGGAAAACCGCCGGGGTGGTGTAGGTGGGGAAGGAATGTCCTGTTCCGGTATTGCGCAGGGAGAGACGCGCTATGAATTCCTCGCCTTCCACCGGTGGATCGGGTTGGGCATCGGCGATAATTGTAACGCCGGAACGCGTCATTTCCGGATTGTGAATTCCGCGCCATAGGTGCCGCCCGTCCGGCATGTGGCATTGCTGGCAGGCCACGCCTTTCTCCGCATATTCGCTATCCAGCCATTCGTTGTAAGTGTTCTCGATGGTTTTCCCCCCTGGCATTATCGTAGCTGGCGTATGCTGGTGGCAGCCCTTGCAAAACTCGGAAGCCCGGAAATGCGGGGTGCGGGTGGTTTCTCCATGAATCGACGCGGAGGCGTTGGTCATCCCGGCGGCTTCCTTGGCGGCGGCTTCTTCCGCGGTCGGTTCCGGAGCGAACCGTGTGTGACTCCGCAGATGGCAGGCGCTGCATGTCAGGCCTTTTTCCCGGAGGGTTCCCTGGAACGCGGCATTTCCTTTCCACTTCCCGGAGGAGGTGCGGATTTTCGCCCACTGTTCCGTCATCGGCGCATGGCATTCCAGGCAACTGGCTTGGCTTGAAAAGTCACCGCCTGAAAATTCCATGGCCGGAAATTGTCCCACCACGCCAGGGCCCATCGCCTTGGCGTGGAAGGATTCCTTCCAGTCCTGATACTGGCGGTAATGGCAGAGCGCGCAGTTTTCCGGGGAAAGCCCCTTGGCCGGCTCCGCGTATCCATCAGGCGCGAGGCCCTGCGCGGGGATCGGGGTTTCCCAATAGCGTGTCTGGAATTTTTCCGCGGCTTGGTCGATTCTGTCCCTCCTGGCATCGGAGGAAATAGCAAGAAAAAGGAGGATTGCGATGGTGGCGGAAACGGTGGCGGCTACCGTGATGGCGATTCCCCAGGGAAACCTGTTGCCGCCCGCTCCGTCTTTTCTTCTTCGCCCTCTCCCGGTGCCTTTGATCATGGTCAATTTTTTCGAATCTCAACAATCGTGCCCACTATCGGGCCAATCCTTCCTGCGATCTGTAATGCCATTCACAGTTCCGGCGTTCCTCCCGATTTTCGTTCCATTCCGGCCGGAAAGTTCCATAATCGGGGGCGGCGGGAATTGGAAGCCCTCATCAAGGCAGGAGGATTCCGCTGACATGGGTATTGAAACGTCCGGGAGGTATAAAAGGTTCGGGAAACATCGGGGGGGTGGATCACGAGGCCTGGGAGTGTCCCGGTCAGGCCCTGGTCAGTCCTACTCGGGTCATGAACTCGTCCGAGAATGTTCCGCGGGCAACGGCTTCCACGTCCCCCTCCATCTCCACGTTGAAGCCGGAATCGATCCTGATTTCGAGGCTTCCCCCCGGCATATGAACCGTGACCGGGCTTTCGCAGGTTCCCAAACGGCAGGCCACGGCGGCGGCGGCGCAACTGCTTGTGCCCGAGGCGCGGGTATACCCTGCGCCCCGCTCCCAAATCTCGATGCGGATGGCGTGGGGGTCCACGGCCGACATGAATTGCACGTTGGTGCGATTGGGGAAGGAAGGGTGCCGCTCAATCAATGGGCCCACCCTGCGGGCGAGTGCGGGTGTGGGTTCCTCCACCAGCACAACGCAATGCGGGTTGCCCACATTCGCGCCGTTGATGGTGAATTCCATGGGAAATTTTTCGGCGCCATCACCGGAATCGAGAACGCGCAGGGTTTCCCGCAAAACCTCCCGCGGGGGGCCGGTCATGGGGATGACTTCGCTGTCGAAGCGCACCCGGCCCATGTTCATGGAGATTCTCCGTCCATCCGGGGTGAGGGTCCGGGCGACCACCACGCCCCCCTTGGCCGCAATGGAAAATTGGGGTGGGGTCACGAATCCGCGCTCCAGCAGGTGCCGGGCAAAGATACGCAACCCGTTTCCACTTTTTTCGGCTTCACTGCCGTCCGGATTGAAGATGCGCACTCCGAATGCGGGAGAAATTCCCGCAGACTCCGAAGACCCCGCAGACTCCCCGGGCTTGCCACCCATTTCCAAAGGACCCCACAACACCCCATCCCCTCCCACGCCGAGGTTCCGGTCGCAGATGGCCTCCACCATCGCCGGTGTAATCGTTTCCTTGAACTGTCCTGGCTCCATCACCAGGTAATCGTTTCCCAACCCGTGATATTTGTAGAAATCGCATTGCGCATCATCGTCAGGCGAGGGGGACATGATTGCGGGGGTTTCCATATCCATGCGGCTCTGGGAAGGGATGACCTGAACGATCCTTGCCGGCGGGAAAATCCTCCAGGGTGCGCTCCCGGGTCTGGACTCCGCCCGGAGATTCCGTCAGTTATAGCGGGATGATGGAACATTTCCCCCAGGAAAGACAACCGGCGCCAAGGCACGCCAATGCACGTTAATGCAATTGCTTGTGCCGCCGGTAATTGGAGAACGGAGAACCAAGTGCCCCGGAAACCGGAAAATTTTCATCCTTCCGGCTTTATAGGGAAGATCATTCCCACCGCATGGGCCTCGGCGGCAGCCCTGGCCGTACAGGTGGCTTTCCCGCCTTTGGACTGGACCGGCCTGGCATGGGTGGGTCTGCTCCCGGTATTCCTCGGAATCACCTGGGGCGGGGGAGGAATCAGGGAATGGTTTCTGGGCGGTTGGATCTTCGGCCTGATATTTTTCGGGATGCAGTTCGCCTGGCTGCACCGCACCCTGGCGCAACTGGGCGGAATGGCTCCCCTGCGGTTTGCAATGACCTACCTTCTGCTCATCGGATTTCTTTCCCTCCTGCCGGGAATTTCCTTCGCTGCGGCCCGGTGGGGCTGGAGGCAAGCCGGGCTTTCTCCGTTGCTGACCCTGCCTGCGATGCTGGCGGGGCAGGATGCCTTGCTGGGCGTATTTCCATTCAGCGGGTTGGGGTGGGGGTCCCTGGCAGCCACGCAGCCCGCAACGACTGCCGCCGGAATGCTGGTCCCGCGAATGGGCGGGCCGGGCGTGGTGCTGCTGCTGGCCCTGGTCAACGCGGCTTGGGCCTGGATGACCCGCCAATGGATCGTGAATCGCTCCCGGGCGGAAAGACCCTCCCGTGGAAAATTGGCCTTGCCTTCCCTGCCCTTCCCGGCATTTCCGATTGCAGTTGTCCTCCTGGCCTTGGTCACCATATATTTTGCCTGGCCTGCCGGAAAACGGGAATTGGGGGAGAACCTCCCGTCGTTTCCCGCCCTGCTGGTTCCCGGTGGGCTTTCCATTCCCCAACTCGATTCCCAGAGAGGCACGCCGGCTACATTGCGGTATTACCTGGGCCGCACCCTATCCGGAGCCGGGGAAGAGCCCCGCTCGCAGCGGCCCGGATTGGTCATTTGGCCGGAAAGCGCCTCGGGAAGCCCCTTGGAACGGGGGGGCGCCCTGGCGGAGCTTGCCGGTGTCGCGGAGATGCTCCACATGGATATCCTGCTCGGTTCCAACAGGGTGGAGCAGGGGCGGGACCGCAATTCCCTCTATCTTGCCTTGGGAGCATCAGGGGAGGGCTCCGGTTTCCCGCGGTACGACAAAAGGATGCTGGTGCCCTTCGGGGAATACGTGCCATCCGGTTTCCGCTGGCTGTTTCCCAGGAAAATCACCGCCGGGTCCTCGGATTATGTTCCCGGAACCGCGCCGCCCGTGCTTGATTGGAGGGGCGTTCAGCTCGGCCTGGCCATTTGCTTCGAGAGCATTCTCCCTGCCCATTTTCGCGGGGCGGTCGTGGAGGGAGCGGGGGTGCTGGTGGTGGTGGCGAACGACGCCTGGATCACGGACGCGGCGGCGCGGCAGCATTTGCAATTGACGGCATTGCGGGGACTGGAAACCGGCCGCGATGTGCTCTTCGTTTCCAATGGCGGAGCCGCCGCGCACCTGCGGGGCGGCCGGGTACTCGCGGCTGCCGATGCGGATTCCCCCCCTCTCCTGGTTCACGCGAAAATCCGTACCGGGTACACCCCCTGGGTGCGATGGGGATATCTTCCCCTGGGCCTCTCCATGGCTTTGTTGTTCGGAGCGGCGCTGCTGATTCGTATTCTTGCACCAAAGGGTTGAACGGCCATTCATGCCGACGGCCAAATTCTCTCTTTGCGTTGAACGATTGGATAAAAATCTGCCGCGATCGATCCAATGGCGCATGAGGATTGCATTTCAGTTCATAGATTGGAAAAATAGAGTTTGCCGGGGTTGGCGGCATGGTAGGGTCACCTTCCCGGGAAAATATACCCTCGCATTCCATTTCAGGATGCCACATGGAAACCCAGCCTTCGAAAAGCGGCGCAAATCCTTCCGTCGAAACCCAGGATCTGCCCGCTGATTTTGCAAACCGGATCGCCACGAGAATCATCTTCTCTACCGAGCGGGAGCGCGACCCCGAGGCGGCGCTGGAAAAAATCGCCGAAATGCTGCTGCGGAACCTGGGCCGCAAGAACAGGGTGCATTATTTCGCCGACGCCCTGGAAATTCTGGAGAACGATCCGGAAACCACCCGAAATGCGGGGTTATGCATTGTATCGATCGTGTTGGACCGGCAGGAAGATCCCCGGTTTGATAAATTCCTTCACGATATTCTCGATTCGATGATCGAAGATCATGTGAGTGAGGCCAAACCCCCCCACGAGTTGGAATACCGCCGCAAGCATTTTTCCGCCTACGCCCGCATCCTGGGAGAATCGTTCATCGCCATGATGGACATCAACAGCGAGTTGTATGATGTGATCGGCCATGTCTTTTCCGAACTGATCCGCAAGGAAATGGATAGGGAGAAGGCGCTCAAGGAAAATACCGAAGGACAGACACGGCGCATCAGCCTCAGTAAGGATGATAAGGAATCGGGAAAAATCGGGAAAAAGCTGTTCGACGATACGGTGGATTTCATTCACTCACGGGGCGAACAGCGCAGCGGCACCCTGCAGCAACAAAATCCCAACGAATACATTTCGGTGCTGGCGGATCGCATGCGCAGCACCCGCCGGTATGTGATCCAGGATATCCTCAATTCCCAGGCCCTGGAGCGCCGCAAGGAAGCGGAAAAGGAACTCGGTGAAAAGCTGGCCGGCGCGGAGGACATCGTTATCGCCCGTGGAAACTTCCTCAAGGGAGTCAACCTCTACTGGTTGGAAAAGCAGTATAACTTCAAATATATGGCTGTGGAAAAGGTGCGGGTTACCATCCAGGTGCTGGCCATCATCGTGGGGATCTTCCATTTTCTGATTGGATACATGGGGCTGTTCGGCATGCATTGGTGGGAGGGGTTGGTCATCACCGTGGTGATGTATCTGTTCGCGCGTTTTTTCGCATCCCGCCAGTACTTCCAGCGATTTTTCCCCGAAGACGTGAGCAAGGAACTGGAAATCGTGGTGGGCGCCTTCACACCCACCCTGCGCAAGATGTCCCGGGACCAATTGGAACTTTTCCTCAATCATCAGGTGCGGGAACCCCAAAATCTTTCTTTCATTACGATTTTGCCCGAATTCATCAAGTACGTGTTCGCCGTCATGCCTGACCGGAACAACATCCTCGTGGAGCGGGAGGAACTGGCCGAACTGCTGCAGAACGTGGAGATGGGCATCGCCCGCACAATCCGCACCGCCTCCCCCGGTGTCATCCTGGGAATCTGACTCCATCCGGCATCGCCAGGGAACACCCCTGCGCGTCTCTTCCCCCTTTGGAATGGAAGTATCGGGAAAGGAAGGACCCTCCCCCCGAACCGCGCGTTGCGCGGGAGGGAGCAGCGTTGCGGGGATCAATGGAAGAGGACGTACTCGTAGTCCAGGGATTTTCCGCCGAAACCGCGGGTGGGAGGCGCAATCCAGCCGGCGACCTTGCCCGGCTCGGTCACGGGCACCATGGAATTCTCCACATAGTTGTAATCGTCCTGGCTGGGGAGCCAGGTGCGGCAACCTGCTTCGAACGCGGCGGCATCCACGGGATTCCCCTCCGGGTCGAAATCATGATCCCCATATAGGCCCACTTCCCGGTTGAATCGGGTGCTGGGCAGCGTCAGGCGCTCACTCAGGCCATGCTCTTCCAGAATTCCGTTCCAGCGTTTGAGCGCCCTGTGGCAGTCCGCCGCATAGTCGTCCAGCAGGCAGGCATTCATGGCGCGGCGCAGGGGTATTTCACGGGTGGTCATTCGCCCGTCCTCGTACACTTCGGCCCGATAGGCATCGGCCAGCGCCAGGTGATCCGGGTACTTCTTATCGTCGCTCTCCTGGAAGCGCCCCTTCAATCCCGTGGCGAAGTAGGTGGCGGCATTGGAGGAATCCTCGCCACCGAAGAGGTCGTAACAGGCCGAGCACCATTCGTTGAAGTATTTCTGGACGATCTCCAGGGGAATCGCTCCCACGGAGACGGGATCGGTGCCCTCCTTCATCAATTCCGCGGTGCGCCGCACGACGCGCGCAATGCCTGTTTCCCCCACGGAAAGGTGGAAGGCCTCCTCCATCAGCATAAACTGTGTGGTGCGGGCCAGGGGGTCGAAGGAACTTTCGGCCAGGGAGGCCAGTTGAAATTTTCCGTCGCGGTCGGTGAACATGGTGAAGCAATACAGAGCCAGCCAGTCGCGGATGGGCTTGTTGAAGGCCTGGAGAATGCGCGGGTGATCCGCATGCCCGGAGCGGCGGGCCAGCATTTCCTCCGCCTCGTCCCGCCCGTCGGCCCCGAAGTGGCTGTGCAACAGGTACACCATGGCCCACAGATGGCGGGCTTCCTCCACGTTGACCTGAAAGAGATTGCGCAGATCCAACAGGGAGGGAGCAATCCGCCCCAGCAGCCGTTGTTGCTCCACGGAGGCGGGCTCCGTATCCCCCTGGGTGACGATCAGGCGGCGCAGTTCCTTGCGGTGTTCCCCGGGCACCTGATCCCACAGCTTGTCGCCAATGCGGTCGCCGAAGTAGATGGCGTTCTGCTTGCGGGGATTGGAAAGGAAGATTCCCCAGCGGTAATCGGGCATTTTCACATATTCGTATTGGGCCCAATCTCCCGAACCCACCCCCACGGCAGTGCGTAGATAGATCTGGTCCTGCTGATATCCTTCCGGCCCCATCTCCCGCCACCAGTCGAGAAAATCGGGCTGCCAGCGCAACAGCGCCCGCTGCAATTTGGGGTTGTTTTCCAGGTCGACGTTGTTGGGGATGGTATCCAGCATGGCAGGTCTCCGGCGGTTGCGATTGAAGGTTCAGGTTTCCGGACCGGGTTCAAGTGCGGCGATGGTCGAATTCCGGGCTGGCCGGCTCCCCATATAGGGTCAGGGCGCCGGTTTCCCCGGTGGCGTTGGGGCGCTGGAAAATCCAGTTCTGCCAGGCCGAAAGCCTGCCGAAGATCTTCGTCTCCAGGGTTTCCGGCCCGGCGAAGCGCAGATTGGCCTCCATGGCCGTGAGGGCGTCGGGGGAAAGACTGACCCGCTCCTCGACCGCCAGGCGAACCTCATCCTCCCAGTCCAGGTCGTCCGGGGCAGCGGTGATCAGGCCTTCTTCGAAGGCTTCGGCGGCCGTGAACTTGGCCGGGGCGTCTTCGGTTTTGGCCAGCAGGGCCTTGGTCTGCCCGGCATCGCCCAGGAAGCGCTGCTCCAGGCGGCTCAGGCCATTGCCCATGGGGTAAGCGCCCCCATTGAGCCGGGTCAGGGCGATGTTCACCGGGGTATCCGGATCGTCCAGCATGTAGATGCGGTCGGCGGCCAGGGCGAATTCCAGCAGGGTGCCCCCAAAGCACGATCCGGGCTCGATCATGGCGAAAGTCGTGCGGGCGGTGAGGTCGAGCCGCTTCAGGGTGCGCTTGATCATCAATCCCACCTCCCGGCCGAACCAGTGCCCGCGGGCCTGCTCGATCTGGCGGTCCATGGCCAGCACGGTGTCCAGGCTGCCCTCGCTACGGAGCAGGAGCAACCCGATCTCCTCAAAGTTGAAGCGCAATTCCACCAGGGCGTCGTCCAGTTCCCGGAACATCGCCAGCGGCGCCCATTCGCAGCCCAGTCGGGAGGGATCCTCGGGCAATTCGGGCAAGGATTCCGGCGCGCGCAGGGTCAGGGTGGCGGTGCGGGCGTTGGCGTTCACCGTCAGGTCCACATAGCCGTAGGAGATGCCGTCTTCCCGGCGGGTTTTATCGAGGGGCTTCAGTTCCACTCCCTGACGGCTCTCCCGGCCGGCTGCGGTTTCCGCAACCAACTCGGCAGCCCGCTTGGCGATGGCTTCCTCCCATTGGGAGGGTGCGTGGACGGCATCCACCAGCTTCCATTGCACGGCGCGCTTGCCCTTCACGCCCTCGGCGAGGGTAGAGAATATATCGGCGAGATCGCGGCGCACCATCCGCTTGTCCACCAGCCTGGTCAGTCCGCCCGTTCCGGGCAGGACACCCAGAAAGGGTACTTCCGGCAGGCTGACGGCGGAGGAGCGGTCGTCGATGAGGTGAATTTCCCGGCAGGCCAGGGCCAACTCGTACCCCCCGCCCGAAGTGGCGCCGTTGAGGGCCGCCAGATAAACCTGCCCGCTTTCGTCGCTGGCTTCCTCCATGGCCAAGCGGGTCTCGTTGGTATACTTGCAGAAATTCACCTTGAAGGGATGGGAGGAACCGCGCAGCATGAAGATGTTCGCCCCGGCGCAGAACACCCTTTCCCGGGCGCTGGTGACGATCACCACGCTCACCTGGGGATGTTCGAAGCGCATCCGGTTTACGGCATCGGCCAGTTCGATATCCACCCCCAGGTCATAGCTGTTCAGCTTCAGCTCGTACCCCGGCCTGAGCCCGCCATCCTCCCGCACATCCAGCAGAAGGGTGCCCACGCTTCCCTCCACCTTCAGTTCCCAATGGCGGTATTGCCCGGGATGGATCTGGGTTTCCACCCGTTGTTCCCGGGCGGTCAATTCAGTTTGCTCCTTTTTCGTGGCGGCTGCGGTCATGGGTTGGCTGTTGGAGATTGAAATCGTGATTAGGTTGCCGCTCCATCCCTTCCGGAAATGAACGGTCTTCCAGCGGATTTATCAGAATTTTCCGAGGAAAATTCCGTTGAACCTACTCCGAATTCAACCGAAGTCAAGAACTATATTGCTAATCGAGTTGATCTATGAAATATAATGCTATATGGTGAGTCAACCTCACTTCTTACTTACAAGAAATCGGACGGGACATCATGTCTGTAAAGCCAAAGGAAAAAATGCAAGGTAATCCCGATGGGGGCAGAGATGGGAACCGAGTGGAGGACCCCAATGGTGCGGCTCCGGAAATCAAGTCCCTCCGCCGGGAGGATCTGCTCTCTTCCCTCGGATCGAACGTGCGCAACCTCCGCAAGGACCGGGGGATGAGCCAACAGGCCCTGGCCCGGTCGGCCGGTCTCTCCCAGCGTTATGTGGCCCAGCTCGAAGCGGGATCGGGAAACATCTCCGTGGGCCGGCTGGACGATGTGGCCGGGGTGCTCGGTGTTCGGCTGGCGCAATTGCTGGGAAGCCCGGATTCTTCTCCCGCGGCGCAGGGCGGTGGTGAAGCCGCATCCCTGCGGCGCGAAATCCTTCTTCACCTCGGCGTATTGCCGGTAGCGGATTTACAGAACCTGCTGGAGCGGGTGCGCCGGGTGCGGCCGGCGCAACGTCCGCCCTGGCCCGCAATCACTGCCCTGGTAGGCTTGCGGGGGTCGGGCAAGTCCACCCTGGGACCGCTCCTGGCCGGCTCGTTGAACCAATCCTTCGTGGAACTGGACGACCTCATTCAGGAGCGCACGGGCTTGGCGCTTTCGGAGATATTCGAGTTGCATGGCGAGCATTATTACCGCCTCGCGGAGAGAAACGCCCTGCAGGGATTGATCTCCAGCGGAGTAGGGACCGTTGTCGCCGTTTCGGGCGGTTCGGTCACGGACCCCGAATTGTTCCGGCTGCTCCGGGAACGCACCCTCCTGATATGGTTGAAGACCCAACCCGGGCTGCACATGTCGCGGGTGCTCTCCCAGGGTGATCGCAGGCCCATGACCAACCGCCCCGACGCCCAGGCAGAATTGCAGGCCCTGCTGACGGCGCGCACCCCCTATTACGAGCAGGCGCGGATTATCGTGGATACTTCCAAACCCACCCCGGCCGCCTGCGTGAAAAAGCTCCTGTCGGCGTTGCGGGAATTGCAGTAGGATGCCGGGAAGGAAGCGGTGAGGAACGCCACCCCGACCGCACCGGGAAGGCGTCCGCCCGGAACGCTTCCCCCAATTGGAACCTTCTTCTTAAGGCAAATCGTTATGGATTTGAAATTCATGGAACCCCAGTCCCGATTTCTGCTCCAGGTGCTTGCGAAACGGAATTTCGATGCCTTTCAGGACAGCGCCAAACGCACCACCAACTGGATCATGCTATTGGGAGACATCGCCGCGGTCATTCTGCTGATTGCCTGGCTGTAAACCCACCCTGGAATTCTAATTGGCCCGGGTTTCGCCGCGCAAAATGCGCAGGGCGGCCGCCAGGGCCTTGCCGGTTTCCCGGGGGAATTCCATGGGAAACGCGTGGGAGCCCTTGACGGCCATCACGGTGCTGATGGGCATCGTCCCCGCCAGTTCCTCCACGAATTCACGAACGGATTCCTGGGAGGTCGCCCCCCGCAGCACCACCGCCGGACACCGCACCTGTCCCGCCCATTCGTATAATTCTTCCCTGGGCACCGTTTCGTAGATGGTGGCCTCCAGCCAGGCCGGGCAGGCCAGGCGGACGCCTCCCCGCCCATCTTCCAGGAGCCCATGCTCGCCGAAGGCCGCGAAGGCGCCGGGGGACCAATTCCGGTAGCCCCGGCTGGCGCGCAGGGTCTTCATGGCCTCGTCCCGGGAAGGCCATTGCTCTCTGCGGGTGCGGGTGACATCGATGATGGTGCGCCCGTCGATTTGGGGTGGGACCATGGGAGGCCGGCCGGGTTGGGTAAGCACAATGGGATCCAGCATCAGCAGCCCCGCCACCAGGTGCGGCGCTTGCGCCGCCAGCCACAGGGAAAGCTTCGCCCCCATGGAATGCCCTCCCACCAATACCGGCGGCTCCAGCCGCTCCTCCACGAAGGCCCGCAACTCCTCCCCCATGGCATTCCATCCCGCAAAGGAGGAGGGGGCTTGGCTGCCCCCCATGCCCGGGGGATTGAAGGCCCACACCGTGCCCGGAAGGGGCTGGAGAACCTCCTGGTATATCTGAACGGGAAATCCGTTGCCGGGTGTGAAAACCAAGGGGGGTGCCGCTGCCCCTTCGCCCCCTGGGGCTCCTCCCAGGCGGACGCCTTCCAGGGTCAACCCATCCGGCGCCTGATATTTGAAGGGCTGACTCTCGCGGGACATGCGTTCAGGATCGGTTGGAGGAGGAGTTCCGCGGCAAGAGAAGGGGGTTTCCCGGGCGGGCTGCTTCGGAACCCTCCGCGGGAGCCGGGTGCCGGGGCTATTGAAACTGGGATATACTGAGGATCTGCGTCCTTCCGTCCGCCAAGGCGATTTCGATCTTGGATTCGTCCAGCCAACTCATCTTCAGGGAAGGGAGCCCGTTGACCAGCAGATAGCCCAGGTGCCGGGTCCGCTCTTCCTCGAACAGGGACAGATGCAGACGCAGCCCGAAGGCGCTCTTCGGCTTGCCCTCCTCATCCTCCAGGATGGTGGAAGCCACATGATAAAACAACACGCCAGTCTCCCCGGCCACGGCGCCATCCGCCGTCTTGGAGTTGGGCAGCAGATCGAGCAGCTTTCCCTCCACCACCCGGTAGAGCTTCTTGTACAGCACCCCTTGCAGCGATACAGACAGATGGAACACGCCCCGGGTGATCTTCCGCACCCTGGGTTTGGTGTCGCCGCCGGAAATGAAGGCCCCCAGGGATTCCGTCCCTTCGGAATCCTGCGCGTAGTAGGCGAACCGTCCATCCACCGGCAGGGGAAGCACATCCAGGATGGCCGTGCCGGGCGCGGAGAAAATCAGCCGTTCCTCCAGGTACACTCCGTTGCCCGTGCGGCTTTCGGGAAACACGATGTACGGATCGAAGGCGACGATTCCGCGGTGGTTGGGGCTGGAGGGGAACTGCTCGGCGGCGCCGGCCCACCCCCATCCCAATCCGGTCACCAGGATCAGCAGCCCTGCGTGGAAGATAAGGACGCTGCGGGTGGCGGAATAGAGCCTTCCAAAGGCGGACCCAGCCTTGCGGATGGAGCCAATTGTGATTCGGGCGTGGATGCTCATGATTCCATGCAGGGACGAGTTGGACGAATAGGGTGCGTTTGGCCGGTGTAAGAACCCGGCCCCAACCGGCGGCACGGGGTTCGGTTTGTGTTCAGACGGGAAAGGTAGCCGAAAGACGAACACGAATGCAACCCACACCGAAGGGGAATGGAACCAGGGTATCCGCATTCTCAGAAATGTTCCCGGTCAATAACCTTATCAGGAAGCTATTTTGGAGTGGGGCGGGCCACATTGGAAAATCGCGCGGGCTCTCCAGCGGTCAAGGACGCTCACGTCCCAAATTTTTCCCAGGTCTGATGAAACCATGAAAAATATTGAGGATACGTTTACCCCCGGGGGGATGGAACCCCGAGGTTTGCAAATCCCCGCAATAGACCTAGTATTTCAGGCAACGTGTCCAAATCCGGGCGTTTCCGCACCCTCCCACAAGGGTGCGGGCCGGGGACGGATGCCCACCCCTAAATTCTCCTGGAAGAGTCCGGCTTGAACCAACCACGGCACACCCCCGGCAGCGAGATTCCTCCCCTATCCCTTCAGCAAAGGGCAATCGGAAAAAAGCGCTATTACCTGTTCTCCGCCTTCAACTCCATCTCCTTCGCGGTGCTCGCCGAAAGCCTGGTGATCCTGATGATCCTGCGGCTGGGGGGCGATGAAAGCTGGGTGGGCGCGGTCTCGGCGATGTTGTACGTGATGCTGCCCTTCATGCTGGTGGGTTACAAGCTGATTCCTCGCCTGGGAGTCACCGGCACCGCGGCCCTGTTCTGGGTGCTCCGCTCCTGCTCCGCCCTGCCGATGATCCTGGCGCCCCTGGCCGCTGCGCGCCTGGGAGGCACGGCCGGGCTATGGTTCATGTTCGCCGGTACCCTGGGCTTTACTCTGGGCCGGGCCGGCGGACTGACCTCCTTCACCGGAATCATCACCGAGCTGACTACGCGCCGCGATCGGGGAGAGTTGATTTCTGCCAATTTCCGCATCTTCCAATCCGGGGCGATCCTGGCCACCGTGATGGTGGCGCTGTTCCTCGGAGAAGACGCCCCTTTGTTCCACTACCAGCTCTTCTTCTGCGCCGGCTTGGCCTGCGGTTTGATGGCCTCCTGGGCCTTGTGGCGGATACCCGAAGCCGGGCTGTTCCGCGCAACGCCGCCCTTTTCCCCGCGCAAGGAATTAAGGTGGATTCTCGCTTCCGGGGGGCGGCGCTGGTTTTTCGCCATGATGCTGGCCGTCCCCGTCACCCAGGGTCTCTTCCGCGCCTTCCTTTTGGTGGCTTTCAAGCAGGGTTATGGGCTGAGTGACCAGTCGGCGGTACTGCTGGTGTTGGCGGGGATGGTGGGTGGCGTGCTGGCCTCGTATTCCTACGGCATGTTCATGGATCAACTGGGTTCGCGGCCTCTGCTTTTCATCACCGGATTTCTGGATATGCTGGCGGTGGGGCTGGTGGTGTTTCTTCCCGCCACGTTTTCCTGGCCCCTGGCGGTGGCGATCTTCTTTCTCAACGGGTATGGCCACACGGCTTTGCAGGCGGCCACCCAGCATTATTTCATCAGCATCACGGACTACGAGCACCAGCTTCCCCAGGGAATTCTCACCCAGGGCGCGGGGGGGCTGGTGGGAGGTGTGACCCTGTTTGCCGGGGGGCTGGTCTTGGCCGAGTTGAAACCCCTGGCCGCCGAAGGAAGCGACGCCCTGCTGCACTTCCGCTGGTTTTTCGGGGGACTGTTGGCGCTGCTGGCGCTACGCACCGTGATCTTTTTCCGTATACCCTCCCTGCGCTCCCAGGGCATCCGGGATTCCCTTAACGCCCTGTTTTCTCCCTGGGACTGGCGGGCCATTCATGCGGTGAAGCGGGCCATCAGTTCCAGCAGCGAGGCCGAGGAGGAACGCGCTCTGGCCGCCCTGACGCGTTCCAGCACCGGCATCTACCAGGAAGATCTGGAGCGCTACCTGCAATCTCCCAGCCTGTTCGTACGGCGCCGGGCCCTGGACAGCCTGTTCCTGGCCAAGCCCACGCCCTCCCTGATCGGGATTCTGCGGGAAGACCTCCAGCGCAATCCCTTCACCACGGCGCACCAATCCGCCTATTGGCTGGGGCATTGGAGGGTGGAGGCCGCCATCCCGGCCCTGCGGGACGCGATGAGCAGCGAAGATTTCCGGCTGGCCGGTTCGGCTTTGCATTCCCTGGTGGAACTGGACGACAGGGAATCCCTGCCCTACGTGGAAGCCGCCTTCGCGCTTTCGGACAATCCCTACCTGCTGATCGAGGGAGGCCGCGCACTGTCCATCTGGGGTGACTCCAGCCACTACGCCCTGCTGCTCCATAAGTACCACCTGGACATCCCGCCCCAGGCCAAGGACGAGCTTTCCCTTTCCGTGGCGCGGCTGCTGGGGCTCTACAACGATTTCTACCGGGACCTGGGGATGCTCCACCGCGAATCGGCGCAACTGTTCCAGGAATGGCGCGAGCGGATGGGGGCGTTGGACGGCGATGGACTGATTCCCGCTCTCCGGTCGGGGGAGCCCCGCCGCTCCCTGCTCGAAGCCACCCTGGAACGGCGCGGGGAGGAGTACCGGGACTGGTTCCGCACGGCCACCCGGGATTTCCTGGCCAGGCGTCCGGAGAAGGTCTGGCCCGAGATGGCCTTCCTGATGACCTTCCTCCTGCTGGCCAGGGACGGGCAGCACCTGGACGGTCAGGGAGGATAGGGGTGCGCTACGGGGGCCTGGCAGCGGAGACTGGCAGCCGGGAGCGCCCGATCCCTCACATCAGCACCCGTCCGAAATGAACCACCAGTTGGGGTTTTCCCTTGTAGGCCTGGATGAAGCCCTCCAGGTAGATCCTGCTTTTGCGGGACCACTTCTCCAGTCCCAGGTTTTTGGCGGCGTTCCGGAAGGCCACGGCGGGAAACGGCTTGCGCCCCCTGCCCCGCTCAAGGTGCAGCAGGCGCACGCCCCTGCGGAGCTTTTTGAGGCGTACCAGGGTTCCCCTCAGCCGGATGTATTTGCCCATCAGGCTTTCGGGGCGGAAGGAGACAGCCACCATGATCTCGTCCACATAGTCCGGATTGGAACGGGCGGCGGGCGTCCTTCCCTCGCGGCGCGAGCGTTTCAGGTATTTGGCCCGGGAAGTTTCATCGTTCCAAATGCCCGCGCGGGAATCGAAGGCCTCCCCCTCGGCCAGCCGGTAGTCGTCATACCCGGGCGGAAAACCGAAGCGGGTATCGAAATACCCGTGACCGGCCCGGATCAGGGATAGATTCACGGAATGGGCGCGCTTCCCGCTATTCCCATTACCGGTCCGGATCACCGGCTGGATCACCGCTAGCGTGCGTCCGTATTTCCCGGTGGGGCGATCAATGGGAATCAGCAGGCGCAGGGGCCCCTGGTCCAGCGCGGCCTTCAGGTATTCCTTGGCGGGCAGGCCATGGGCGCTGTCCTTTCCCTTCCAGGACTTCTCCAGTTCAGGGGTATCCACGAACAACAGGCGCACCCGCTCCCCGGGCAGGGAAAGCTCTCCATCGCCGTTCAGGTCCGCCTCGAAGGTATCTCCGTCCATCACGTGGGTGGGAGGAGCGGGCAATATCAACGCCCGATACCCGGATGGAACCGGCCCGAAATCCACGGGAGGTACGGACACCCCCGGCGGCTTTGATAATGGGACGGGCAAGCCTGCCCGGCCCGGCGAATCCGGAAAAACGAAGAGCCATGCCACCCACGCCGCAGTGGCCAACAGAGCGCAGAGGGCCAGCAGCGCGAACAGCGCCAGCCATCTCCTTGCCGCCAGGCCCCGGGCGCCGGGATTGCCGCGATGGAGCGTCATTCAATCTCCCTCTTTCAATCAGGATGCGGCAGGGAAGGAAACTGCGGCCTCACCCTTCCGCGGCTGGCGCCGCTCCCTCCCTCTCCGCAAACGTGGAGAGGGAAACGTCGAACTGCAACAACAAACGGACGCTGGTGGGATTGGGTTTCTTTCGTAATCGGGGCGGCCTCACCCCTCCCCTGGCCTGCGGCCATCCCCTCCCCGCGGTAATATTAACAGCCATGTGGAGGGGAACTACAAACCGCAACTGCCTACCCCATCCCAACCCTCCGCACCCCGCGGTTGGACCGATACCCCAATGGTAGCCCCATGCAGTTTCCCTCCCTGCTCAGCGGGGAGGGAAGGAGCGTCGTCAGGTGCGGGAGGGTGGGGTAGCCCCGGCTTGATTGGGTTCCTTTCGCAATCCCGGAGAAACTGCAACGGCTATCGCGGGCCCATTCATTTGGAATTGGGTTCCTTTCGCAAATCGCGCCTACCCAGGGACTTTGGGTTCCTTTCGAAATATTTTTATCGATTCATAAACATCTATAATATCAGTATATTATGGCATATTAAATCGCCTTTGTCCAGGGAAAATTGCAGGCAGGGGAGCTGGGTGAATGCAATATCCCGCTAGCCCATTCGCCCCGCCATGTATTAAGAACAGTAATATTCTTATTGCGGCCACGGCATGGGGAGGGAGGGATCGGGGCGACAGGCCGCGTGGCTTGCGGTGTTCACGTCGCGGCGGCGGCTACCCGTCCCGCAGGGACAGCACCGTGGGTTTCCGCCTCCTGAGGAGCAGGTAGGTTTTTGCTTTTTTACCGTTTCAGCTTTTGGGGGCCGTCAGGCTCCTGGCATCCCCCACTCTCTCCCCCCACAAAAAAAGGGCCCACGCTTGCCAGCAAGCCCCTCCGCTTTTCCCATCCGGGGTGCAGGGAGCCGTGCTCCCTGCCGGGATTGTCAAGGGCAGCGCCCTTGACCCGCCGGAGGCATATTCTCGCAAAGGGGTAGCACCCCTTTGGCCGCCGGAGGCACAAAATCACAAGGTTTCTACGGTTTCTTCGGTGCGGTGCGGTA
Organism: uncultured Pseudomonadota bacterium; assembly: GCA_964583525.1. Classification (GTDB taxonomy): domain Bacteria; phylum SAR324; class SAR324; order SAR324; family JACQKK01; genus CAZOXD01. Next base: position 9,942 of record CAZOXD010000006.1, on the reverse strand, counting down.
GGGCTCGGGTAGTTCTTCGATTACGCCTCCGGTGGTGGCGCTTTCCAGCAGGTTCAGGGCCGCCCGGAGCACTGCCATCTGCCGTTCGGTGTCGTGGGGAGCGCCCAGGGGACGGCCCATGATGTGGCGCGTGACGAGGGTTCTCGGCAGCCGCATCGCTTCCGCGCGGGGCCGGAACACTCGCACCATCACGGTCACGGTGGGCAGCCCGGCCTGCTCAAACTCCCTTGCAACATGCCCCACGGACACGTGGCAGATCGGTCATGCAGGCACCAGCAGCGCCGCCTGCACTCCCTGCTCCTTCATATGCTCCACCCATTGGGGGGCGTGGGTCTTCAACAGGGGCCGCTGCGCGGCTGCGCCCACGAAGGAAAATGCGTTGCCGGCCAGGGAGCCGATGACGCCCTCGCGTTCCAGCGCTTTCAGATGCTGGAGGGGCAGCCCCACGTTGGGGTCCTCGGCCACGGCGCGGATGTCGTACCCGGGATGCCGCACCCGCAGCCGGTCATAAGGGGTATCCAGTGGGATCGTGGACAACCGGGGCGGATTCTTCACGAATTCCATGATGCGGGGAATCACATCGGCCTGGGTGAGATTCTTTTCCCCGAAGGGTTCGGGGTCGTCTCCCTCCACGAAGGACCCGCTGGCGGTGAGCAGCCCCAGTTTTAATTGCGAGAGCGGCCCCGGCAACGGTGTAAAGGGCGCGTCGTCGTAGCTATAGTCCTCCACGCTTTCCGGCTGGCCGGCATATCCCCGCACGTTCCAGCGATGGACGTGCTCCAGGATGCGCTCCAGATCGCCATCGTCGCTGCTCTCGCCGATTTTTTCCAGCAATCCCCGCAGAAACTCCCCGGCTTCCTCTTCCGGCAGCCGTTTGAGCCACTTGAACAGCAAATCGTTGCGGCTGCCATAGGCAAAGGAATCCAGAAATTCCCGCAATGTTTCGGATTTGGTTTCAGGTGGATGCGCGGTTTCCAATGGATGGGTCATCTTTACCTTATCGTGGGATGCAAAGTGTGGATCGGGACTCCCTTTGCACCTCCTCCCATTTGCAGGGGAAACCGTAGCATGGATCGGGATGGCGGGGAAATGGTGGAAAGTGATTGCTCCCCTCTATCCCTCCTTCCCCAGCTTGCGCTTGATGCGGCGCAGTTCGTCCTCCAGGGTGGCGGTATTGGGAGCCGCCGTCTTCCCGGAGCGCACCCGCGCCTTGAGCGCTTCCAACTCGGCCTGAACGCCGTCTCCTGCTTTTTCGTTCCCTGGCGCCCCGGGTGCGGGTTGCGCTCCTTCCCGAGCCTCCTTGGCTCGGGAGCGTTGGGTCTTCCCGGCGCCGGCGTGTTCGGAATTCGCCCCGGCCGGTTCCGCGCTCCTTTCTTTCTCCAGCCAGGCTTCCGTTGTGTTTTCCCCGGGCCGTGCAGGCTTGCCCGTCGCGCTATCTTCTGCGGGCCGTGCAGGCTTGCCCGTCGCGCTATCTTCTGCGGGCCGTGCAGGCTTGCCCGTCCCTACCAGCCGGAACACATCCATCGCCCATTCCAGGAGGGCGTCGAGCAGTTCCTCGAAGGGTTGGCGCAGGTTGAGCCCGAAGCCCGCCAGCAGGTCTTCCACATCCCCCAACAGGTCTTCCAGATGCTCCTCCGCGGTGGGTTCGGCAGGCCGTCCAGGTTTGGCCGTCCCGGTATCATCAGCGGGCCGGGCAGGCTTGCCCGTCCCGGTATCTTCTCCGGGCCAGGCCGGGCGTGATCGTTCCCGGCGCCGCGCATGGGCTTGGGGGCGTCCGGCCTCCCCGCGTCCATGGCGCACCCGCCATTGGCGGTCATAGGCCTTGCGCCGTCCCGGATCGCTGAGCGTCTCGTAGGCCTGGGCCAATTGAATGAACCGGCGCCGCATGGCCTCCTTTTCCATCCCTTTCAGATGAGGGTGGGCATCGGGATGGGCCTGTTTGGCGCGGGCGCGAAATGCCCGCCGAATTTCCTTCGTGGAGGCTCCAGGGGCAATTTCCAGCAGGTTGTAATAATCGCTCATGTTCAGTACGATGACCTCAATGGCCCGGTTGCCGGCGGGATTTCGCGGGCAGCAGGGTGTGAAGCGGCAAGGATTCTACAGCAGTATTCTACAGCTAGTATTCAACAGCAGTATGCAACAGACCGTTCCCGCGATTCGGACTTTTCCATGCGGCTGCCAGGGACGCGGAAACTTCAAGGCCGGGATGGATTCCGGCATGACCCCCACCATCCGCCTATTACACCATAGGCATTGGGACGGTTGCACAGAAATATTGGCGAACACTTGCGATCATTTGCGCCTGCCGAGGCGCACCGTCAGTGAAACACCGGTCGCGATACACCGCCAGCGAAACACGGGCAAGGAAACACCGCCGGTGCATGCCGTTCCGCCAGCCAGGGGAGTGAACAGGGATGTCACGAATTCTCTATTTCGATCTGGAAACCAAATATTCGGCCGAGGACGTGGGCGGCTGGAACAACATCATGGACATGGGGATGGCCATCGGGGTGCTCTATGACACTGCGGACGGTGACTTCCATGTCTACCAGGACCATCAGGTGCCCGCGCTTATCTCGCACTTGCGCCAGGCCGACCTCACAGTGGGGTTCAACCATGTGGAGTTCGACCTGCGTGTGCTGGCGGGGCACCAGCCCACCACAGAGCTACGCCATCAACTCTACATGGAACTGCGGGAGCTGCGGCACTTCGACATTCTCACTGAATTGAAGAAGGTGCTCGGGCACCGATTGAGGCTGGATTCCATCGCCCGCCCTACCCTGGGCGTGGGAAAATCCGCCGACGGACTGCAATCCCTGCAATGGTACAAGGAGGGAAGGATCGGCCTGATCATCGAGTACTGCAAGCAGGACGTGGACGTGACCCGGCGCCTCTACGAGTATGCGCTGGAAAACGGTAAGCTGCTCTATGATAGCCGGTCGGGAATCAAGACCGTGAATTTGAGCTGGCGTCTGGCCGAGCCCAAGGAAATCGCCTCGGAGCAGATGACGCTGTTCGAATAATTCGCGCGAATAATTCAAGGAGCGTTATTCGAACAACCCCTCCCCCCGTTCGGCCAATTCCTCGTAGGTCTGGAGGTTGTCCTCCAGGTTGGCCACCATTTCCCCAATGGCGGGGTCGACCCGGTTGAGGAGTACGAATAACTCCAAGGCCGCGAACTTGATGAAACCCGCCTGGGCGGAATTGAGTTTGACCGTCTCGGAATCGTTCAAGGGCCCGATGGGGAGGTTTTTCTCCTTTTCCATCATTCCCTGCGCCCAGAATTCCATCATCACCCGCTTTCCCCACACCTTCGCTTCCGGGAATGGTTTGGAAGTATTGGCAATGTCCGCCGCTTTCATCAGGGCCTTGGACAGCCACATCAGAAATTCCTGATCGGAAAAATCGATGGTGTGGGTGTCCATGTATACTTTGAATTCGTCCAGGAATTTCCGGTGTACGGCGAAGTCCGTGGCCAGCACCATCTCCTCGATCGCCGCGTTGAAGGCCTTGACCTTCCCCTTGCCGAAGGAACTGAAAATATCATGGGCCGGATCCTTCATCAGGTTCAACATCACATCCAGGGAGTGGTTTTCCAGGACGGCATCATTGTGGTATTTCCGGGCCAGACTCGATTCGATCCGTATCTCGAACTGGTTGTTGTGTCCCGGGTGCTCCACATCGTGAATGAGGGCCGTGAGAAGCAGCAGGAACCGCGTTTCCACCGGCAATTTTTCCGCCAATATCGGGCGGGTAATGAACCACCCCACCGTATTGACCGTATCTACGGCATGGTGAAAGTTATGGTACGGATTTTCCTTGTAATGCCGGCTGACGACGGTAATGAATTTGTTGAGCTTGGTGCGGTCCACCCCAAGGGCTGCCGCGGAACCCTCCTGCTCGAACAGCAGCGTCACGAATTTCACCAATTCCCGCTTGGTGCGCATGGATAGAATGGCGGGATTGCGGTCGAACGCCACTTCGTTTTTCCGGTTGGTGGATCTCATAAATGCAATACGATTCCAATGCTAAAAAAGGGAATCCCGCCCCCCGGAAGGGGCCCATAAATGTGGATTGTTAAAATAAACCACTTCAATTACAATTGCTACCGAAAATCTTCTTTCGGAGCTTGTACGAAACCCGTGGATTGGGATCCATGATTCATGGCGCACAATTCGGGGGTTGGGGTTGAAAATAAGTAGCTTCCGGAATCATTCCAAGCAATTTGAAAATAAAATGAGGCATCTGGTGGATTAAAAGCAAATCCTGCACCATTTAACCTTGCAACACTCCGGCAACTTTCCAGCAACTCTTCTACAACTCTCCAGCAATTCTCCGGCAAAAAATGGCCGAACAAGACTCCCAGGAAGATATCACCGACGGTTCCTCCCCGGAAGCCCGGCCGGTTTCGGGTGTGGCCCGTCATCTCAAATCCACCCGCGTGGAAGTCCAGTACCGCCACGAAACCCGGAATCTGAACCGGCAGGAGCGGGACAGGTACAGCAATTTTCTCTGGAATATCATGAAGCTGGACACCGGCCCCAGGGTGACCCTGGACCGGCTGGTGGGGACCGAAAAGGATTTGCACCTGGGCTTCGCGGAGGAAGGAAAGCTCCAGACCCATCTGGGATATTATCTCGGCAAATCCGATCCGGCGGAGTTGCTCCAGGTGCTCAAATTTTTCACGGTCTACCTGATGCAACAGACGCGCAAGGAGGCCGACCCTTCGCTTCAGCAGTTCTTGTTGTTCAAGGCGGTGGACTTGGCGCGGATGATCGTCCAGCATTCCCCCCTGTCCGTCAACGCGGACGCGGAGGCGTTGGTGTTCAATATCTTCATCGCTCTGGGGAGCGAATATCCGGACCGATTTTCCGAGTATATGCGCAGCGAGGAATCCGTTTTCCAAACCATGCGCCGTCTGGCGGTGGTGCCTCACGATGTTCAGATCCGGCTCAAACTGGGCGAGCAGTTGGCGGAGCAAACCAGCTATATCGATGCCCTGGCGCAGTACCACATGCTGCTGCGGATTCTGGTGCGCAGGGGGGAACAGAGCAGCCGCTCCCGGGGCTACGTGCTCAGCAGGATCGGAGATCTGTTCCAGGATCTATCCAAGGTGACCCTGAGGCATCTGGGGGATGGCAGGAAGCTGAAGAATTTCGTGGACCGGTTCAACCTTGACTTCGCCGACCGGGGACGGCAGATTCCTCCCTTCAATTCGGCCACGTCGGCCCAGGTGCGGCGCGTCCGCACCGCCCTGCTCCGGGAAGGCGTGAATTGGCAACTCCGGGCCGCGGCCACCCCCACCCTCGAGCTGAGAGTACGGCTCAATAGCGCGCTCCAGGCCGGGAGCAGCCTGATCACCCTGGGCGACCACGCCAGGGCCCTCAAGGAACTGGAGGACGGGTACGAATTGTGGCGGGGAATCCCCGAATCAGCCGCTTCGCTGCAGGATAAATCGGAATACCTCAAGGAGTACACCTCGGCCGCCGTTCATCTCAAACGGCGTTCCAAACTGGAGTGGGTCACACGCGAAATCTCCGACGTCAGCGAAAAACAGGCGAATATCGAACGTAAGGAAAAGGAACGCCAACAGGCCAAGGCCGTCCTGCTCGCCTGAACCTCACGGAGGTGGGCGCCGATAGCCGAGGGTGCGAACCGTCCTCCAGCGCACCGCAAACCACAGCAAACCAGGGTAGTGGGGAGGGATTCCCCTCATCCGGCGGCTTCCTGTTCCTGCTGGCGCATCTTGATGACCTTGTCGGAAATCTGGGCCGGCGTTTCCTCGTAGCGGGAGAACTTCTGCGTAAAGTACCCCTGCCCCGAGGTCATGGAGCGCAGATCGATGGCGTAGCTGAGCACCTCGCTCATCGGCACTTCCGCCTTGACCACTTGGTTGCGGCCCCGGTTGTCCATGCCCAGCACCCTGCCCCGGCGGGAGTTGATGTCTCCCATCACGTCGCCCATGTAGTCCGTGGGCACGACGATCTCCAGTTCCATGATGGGTTCCAGCAGCACGGGCTTGGCTTGTTCCATGGCTTTTTTGAAGGCTATGGAGCCGGCGATCTTGAAGGCCATTTCCGATGAATCCACGTCGTGGTAGCTCCCGTCATAGACTTTGACCGCCACACCGATGACCGGATACCCGGCCACGATTCCCTTGCGCAAGGTTTCGGAGACCCCCTTTTCCACTGCGGGAATATACCCCCTGGGGATGGCGCCGCCCACGATGCCGCTTTCGAAGGCCATTTTTTCCTCCTGGCCATTGGGCTTGATTTCCAGCCAGCAATCCCCGTACTGTCCCCGTCCACCCGTTTGTTTTTTGTATTTCCCCTGGGCTTTGGAAGTGATCCGGATGGATTCGCGGTAGGGCACGTGAGGCTGATCGAAGTGGATTTCCAGCCCGAACTCCCGCTTCAGCCGCACCGAAGCCATATCCAGGTGAATCGCGCCCATTCCCCCCACCAGGAAGTCCCCAGTATCCACATTGTGCGTGAATTTGATTGTGAGGTCCTCCTCCATCATCCGGTGCAAGGCGGTGGACAGCTTTTCCTCCTCCCCCTTGCCGCCCAAGGTGAGGGCATAGGTGAGAACGGGCTCCGGAAAGGCGATGGGGCGGAATTCCACTTTGTGATTGGGGGCGCAGAGGGTATTCCCGGTGTGGGTGTTGTTGAGCTTGGGGAGGGCGCCGATTTCTCCTGCCACCAGCTTCTTGACCTCGACCTGGTCCTTGCCCTGCAGCTTGAACAGGTGTCCGGGCCGTTCGGAACTTCCGGTGGAGGAATTATGGATCTCCTGTCCGGGGGACAATTCTCCCGAAATCACCTTTACGATGCTCAACTTCCCGGCGTACTGATCCACTTTCGTGGAAAATACCAGGGCCGCGAAGTTCTGATTTTCCGAGGAATCGGCCAGATAACCCTCCCCGTCTTCCTCGATTTCCCGCAACTGCCCGGCCCGGGATTGGGCATCGGGGAGCAGGTCCACCATCGCCTGCAGAAGGCGGTCCGTGCCGATGTTCCGGGTGCCGGATACGGCGAGTACCGGAACCATCCGGCCGGAGCAGGTGCCGGCGCGCAATCCGGCGCGTACCTCTTCGGGTTCGAGGGATTCGGATTCCAGGTATTTTTCCAGCAGGTCGTCGTCGGCTTCCGCCGCGGCTTCCACCAGCTTGGTGTGCAGTTCCTCCACCCGCTCTCCCATGGAATCGGGGATTTCCACCTCCGCGGGTTTGTCGGGATTGGAATAATCGTAGGCCTTCATTTCCATGAGGTCCACCACCCCTTTCAATCCATCCGCTTCGCCCAGGGGGATGGTCACGGCCACCAGCCGGTTTTCGAATGCCTCATTCATTCCATTCAGGCGGGCGTCAAAATCCGACTGCTCCCGGTCCACCATGGAGATGACCATCAGGCGCGGCAGGGTGCGCTGCTCGAGGGAATTCCAGAGAAATCCGGTTTCTCCCTGAATGCCAGGCTCGGCGCTGGTCATCATCACCACCCCGTCCGCCACGCGAACAGCCCCGGTGGTGGGTCCCACGAAATTCAGGGAGCCGGGCGTATCGATCAGATCCACCTTGTGGTCCCCCACGGAAAAATAGCCCATGGCGGAATGCAGGCTCGATTGACGTTCCTTCTCGTCCACCTCGTAGTCGAAGACCGTGCTGCCCTGATCCACCTTGCCCAATTTGCGCACGACCCCGGCCCGGTACAGCAGCGCCTCGCCCAGCGAGGTTTTCCCGGAGCCGGAATGGCCGATCAGTCCAATCGTATACACACCCATTTGCACACCTCCTTCCGGGATTTCCCGGAGGAACGAAAGATGGTTGCCCGAAGCCGTGAGTGAATTCCCCACAGGCAGTCCAGGTCCCGGAATTTCCAAGGCGGGCCCGCCATGCATCGGGCCCGTGACACCTCCGCGGGAAATTGCGGGGGGCCGGAAAGCCGGACACGAACCGATTTCCAGGCCAGGCGCCGGGATTTTCACCGCTGGCGCCTTCCCGCGAGTTTTTCGGATGGAAGAGAATATCCGAAGGCTTGGGGAAAGTAAATGAGCAATGTCAAGCGAGGCGGATGCCGGGTAGTGGGTCAGTCTGAAATTATAGGATTGCATAATTTGCCTATGGACATTTATGGGGCTGCTTTGATATGGAAAGGCTAACCGATCACGGATGATCTAAGAAACAAGGAGAGAGCCATGGAAGGAAAATCCGAAGAAAAATTTATTGCTTGCACTTTCTCTTCCGGGATGTTTGAAGGGGAATTTTCCGTTGTGCTTCAAATCAACGGAACGGTTTTGTCGCTGTTCGCCAGCCGGGACGATTTAAAAATTATAGATGAGAGGGAGGGAAGGGGAAAATTGCGCGTCACAGTGTGGGATGAGGCCAAGGGTCTGATTGCGTTGCCGTCTGAAACCCTCGAACAAGGGCGGCGCTATTTACGATATCCAATCAGCAAACTACTTTCGGCATGATTCTCAGCAACACAGCGATTCTTGAGGCGATCAAAGCTGGGCGGCTGAAGATCGGTGATTTGACTGGCGATGAAGACCCAGGGCAACAGCCCTTTAATACAACCTCCATTGATCTGCATTTAAGTGGACAAATCAGTGTGCTAAAAAGTGCGCCAGCCGCTTTTGATCTAAGGAATCCGGGGATTTCCAAATTTCTTTCTGACAATTCCGATCCCTTTACTGCAACCCCCGAACAACCATTCACGCTTAAACGGGGACAATTTGCCCTAGGGATTACAACTGAAAAAATCATTCTTCCTATTGTTCCTGGCCAACCCGCATACGCGGCTAGGGTGGAAGGGCGAAGCTCCATTGCCCGTTGTGGCGTGCTAATTCATTTCACTGCTCCCACGATACACGCGGGTTTCCCCGGCCCAATTACACTTGAACTCGCAAACTTGGGGTCAATCAATTTTCTCTTGTATCCGGGTTTAGCAATCTGTCAGTTGATAGTTGAGGAAGTAAAGGGCGACGTCGTGCCTACCGAAATTCAGTTCGGGGGCCAAACGACGCCAACGGGCCTATAACCGAGCCACACCATAGTTGTGGCCGCGCTTCTTGTAAGGACCTCTCTTCCCGGCCTTTGGCTTCAGATCGTCAACCATCTCCACGATTTCATGATACGTCCAAACGTGATCGACAACACCAGCCTCCATTGCGGGCGACACACGCAGGGCACTGTGAACGCGGGCAAAATTATACTGCATTGCGAACAGCGCAAAGGCGTGTTCATGGTTCACCAATTTCTTTGAATGGGCATTGGTAAGCCGTGTGAAGCGACGGTTCATCATGCGGATGGTCAAGTTGCTGCGCTCCACATAAGACGTGCTCACATGGGCCGGGTCTGGTTTGCCAATAAGCTTCTGGCGCTTGGTCCCTATGCAAACCGCCGGACTGTATCGTCGCTGCCCCTCCGGAGCCTGTCCATAAAGTTTGACAAGCATGGAATAGTCAACCTCCCCACCAAATGCCGTGTCCACGGCTTCCAGGTAAGCGTTCAGGCCATCGGTGGTCAACTGAATCCGGTTCGCCAAACGTCCGGCAACATCATCAACAAAGGCTTGGGCATACCCCGCGTCACGCGCCCCGACAAGCCAGGACACCATTAATTTTGTATCGGCGCACAACGCTGTCCACGTCCAAATATCTCCAAAGCCCAGTTGCCCCCGTTTTTCCTCCGGGACGTTCCGGGCCTTGCTGTGGCAGAACGCCCAAATTTCGGTAGTGTCTCAGTTTGAATTTCCCCCATGATGTTCCGCCCTTTGTGCTATTTGTTTGTCAGCATTTGTCATGCTGAGCCTAGCTAAACATCTATTTGGCGCGGGTTTGGGATTTCAGAATTGGGGCGGGATTCTTCGCTTCGCTCAGCAATGGCAGTTTTTTTTATGCCTATTCCATTAGCTCAGTTGCAAAAGGCATATGGCAAATGATTTC
>CAZOXD010000005.1:67967-74398 GCA_964583525.1 uncultured Pseudomonadota bacterium | reverse complement strand
AGCAAGGCGTCTCGAAGGGCGATACGCATGTTTTTATGACGCTATGTATAAAAGCGGTCTAATACATGAAAGCCGCGCACTTCGAGACGCGGGCTTCGCCCGCTCCTCAGCAAAGCGGCTTATGATGCCCGATTCCCTGCCTGTCCTGAGCGGAGTCGAAGGGAGGAAGGCGTCGGAGACGCCTGTCTCGCCTGTCCTGAGCTTGCCGAAGGGAAGGGTCGGGCAGGATTCGTATATCAAATGTTGAGACAACTTTTTCCTGCCTTCCCGCAATCATCACCATGTCACTGTCTCCTGGCGACCAGGAGCACAATGGCGATGGTGCGGCGGACGGGAGCACCGGTCAGCACGCGCTCCAGGAAGGCGCGAACGGCCCCGGAATCCTCCCCGAGAAGCGCCGAGAGCTTCCCGCCGCTGGAAGCAGATTTTCCCTGATTTCCCTTTCCCCCCCGTTTCCCCTGTTTCCCGGTGGGTTCCGGCCCGAACCAGTCCGCCAGCAGCCGGGGGCTGATCGTCAAATCCACCGGCCGCCGCAGGACTTCCGTGGTCAGGGGCAGCAACCCGGCCTGGCCGCAGAGCTGTTCCAGGCTGCCGCCATCCCAATTGACCAGCGGATTGCCGGGGTCGGAGTAGATGGCTTCCTCCGCTTCGATGGCCTTGTTGGCGAGGGCTTTGGGCAGGCCGCTCCAATCGAGGGAGGCCAGCAGGCGCTCTCCCAGTCCCGGGGCGCGTTCCGCCAGCACGATTTCCCCGCCGGGCGCCAGCAGGCCGGCCAACATCGCGATTCGCTCCATCTTGTCCGGCATGTCCGTCTTGTCCACCTTGCCGGATGCTTTCCCGGCGGCGGTATCAGACCCAGCAGCGTTGCGCCCGGTGGCGTCATTGGCAAGCCCTGCGGCGGGGGGGTGGTGGGTCAGTGCGTTGCGGGCCAGAATGCGGTCGAAGCGTACGGCTCCCCGGCCGGATTCCTCCCCGGTGCGGGCGATCCGTTCCGGCAGGGATTCCAGCGGGCCCTCCACCACCAGGGGCGCGGCAAGGGAGGGGAGGAGGAGGATGCCCTCGCGCAATGCCTGGCCGCCGCCGCCCTCGTCCACCCGTGCCCAGACCCCCCCTTCCGCGGCCCGGCGGATGGCCTCGAAGGTGAGCAGTCCGCTCCCCGCATTGGCATCCAGCACCAGATGTTCGCGCTTGATGCGGGCCAGCTCGAAGATGCGGTCCCGGATCACTCCCAACTGCTCCCCCATGGCGCCCTGACCGCGGGCCGCCCATTCCTCCCCCCTCCTGGATTTTTTCGGGATGTCTTTGCTTATTGCGGATTGCCCGCCCGGACGGTGTCCACCCGGACGGTGCCCGCCCGGAAAGTGATCGCCGAGTGTTCCCTCCCGTTCCTGCCATGCGGCCAGGGCGGCCTCGCGGTTGCGCTGCACCCGCAGCCGGAGGGATTCCTCGAATCCCAATTCCCCCGGTTCGTAAAACACCCGTCCCTGGAGATTGTCCGGGAGGTATTGCTGGGCCACCCAGTGCTCCCGGTACGAATGCGGGTAGAGGTAGCCCAGGCCGTGGCCCAGCCCTTCCGCATCGCGGTTGGCGTCCTTCAAATGATCGGGCACCTCCCCGCTGCGCTCCTTTTCCACGGCGGCCAGGGCATCGAAGAAGGCGAAGGCGGAGTTGCTCTTGGGGGCGGTGGAAAGGTAGAGGCAGGCTTCCGCCAGGTGAAACCGGCCCTCCGGCATCCCCACGTAGTCATAGGCCTGGGCGGCGCTCATGACGACCCGCAGCGCGCCGGGATCGGCCAGGCCCACGTCTTCCGCCGCGAAGACGATCATGCGGCGCAGGATGAACCTGGGATCCTCCCCCGCATAGACCATGCGGGCCATCCAGTACAGGGCGGCGTCGGGGTCGGAGCCCCGCAGGGATTTGATGAAGGCCGAGATGGCGTCGAAATGGGCATCCCCCTCCTTGTCGTAAAGCACGGCGCGGCGCTGAATGGATTCCTCGGCGACGGCCAGGCCGATGAGGATGGAGCCGTCCTCGCCGGGCGGGGTGGTTTCCACGGCCAGTTCCAGGGCATTGAGCGCCGCGCGGGCATCCCCGTTGGCCACATGGGCCAGATGCGCCAGGGCCTCCTCCTCCAGGCGCACCTTGAGCCGGCCATAGCCCCGCTCCTGGTCGCTCACGGCCGCGGAGAGAATGCCCCGGATATCGTCCTCGTCCAGAGGTTTCAACTCGAAGATGCGAGAACGGCTGACCAGAGGCTTGTTGACTTCGAAGTAGGGATTTTCCGTGGTGGCTCCGATGAGGGTCACCGTCCCGTTTTCCACATGGGGCAGCAGGGCATCCTGTTGCGCCTTGTTGAATCGGTGCACTTCGTCCACGAACAGGATGGTGCGCCGGGCATGCTCCCCCAGCAGGGTCTGGGCATCGGCCACGGCCGCCCGGAGATCGGCCACGCCCGCCAGCACGGCATTGAGTGCGGTAAAGTGTGCGCGGGTGGTGTTGGCGATGATGCGGGCCAGGGTGGTCTTCCCGGTGCCCGGCGGTCCGTAAAAGATCAACGAGGAAAGCTGGTCGGCCTGGATGGCCCGCCGCAGCAACCGGCCCGGTCCCAGCACATGCCGTTGCCCGAAATACTCCTCCAGGGTGCGGGGACGCATCCGGGCGGCCAGGGGAGCATTTTTCTCCAGCACCTTGTCGCGGGCATGATCGAAGAGATTCATCGCTTCCACTTTCCGGCGATTCTGGGTGGGCCAATCGCGGACGCCTCGGCAACGCAGGCGACATGGCCCCGCCAAATTCTGGCCCTGCCGCCCCCTGGCAGTGCTTCCCAAGGTTCCGAAGAAACAGGGAACTCTGTTTCGCGGTGGGACCTGGAACGTATTCGCGCCGAAGCAGGAACGAGCGCGGTGCGGGCTATTATTCGATCGCGGGGGGTTTTGCGGAAAGAGCGCCTATTCCAATTCATCGACCATCGTCCGGATCACGTCGATCAGGAGATCGATCCGATCGGAGCGAATCAGGTTGATGGGAGTCTCTCCTCCCAGTTGCGGATGGGATTGATGAAGCCATTCCTTGACCTTGTCCTGATCCCCCTTAAAATTCAGATAGACCGCTTCCAGAATTTTTTCCAGGCTTTCCTGCCTTTGCGGGTCATTTCCCATGGGCCATCTCTCGGGTGAAAGGATTCGTTGCGCCTCATCCTACGCCAATGCCCGGGGGGATACAAAGGAATTTCGGGCGGCTCCTGCTCCCGAACCCTGTCGATTTCCGGTGTTGCTATTCCTGCTTCTACCTGAAAATCCCGGAGGGATGGCGCTGAGGCCATGGTGGGGAACTAATGGCATTATGGGGCGCCGGGAAAGTATCCGTCCTTGCGGGCGCCCGCAAAGGGAATTCCGGGGGGGATATTTCGCCAGATCAAAAACGTGCGGCTGTTCTCGAGACCGTCCAGATTGCGGGCGGTGACGCGCACCTGATTCCGGCCGTTGGCGGGCCGGAGGTCGATGGAAAAGGGATACCGTTCGCGCGGGTTTCCGTTGGATTTTTCATAGTGGATTTTTTTTCCCTCCAGAAATACCTGCAAGTCCAGCACACCCCCTCCATCCCGCACCGACCCGGCAAGATTCAGGGTGTCTCCCCGATGCAAGGTTGCAAGTGGCCGAACCTGGATGACGGGCAATTGCAGGGTTTTCGCCTTCCATCCCCGGTTTATCTTCAGGCGGATCGGATACCGGAGAAGCGGCATGCGCGGGGAGTCCGCCTGCAAGCGCCAGATGAGGTGAATGGGTCTGGAAGATGCGGATTTTCGCAATGTAAACAAAAGATCACCGCTTACGGAGCCGCCCGCGGCGAGGGAGGGGAAAGTTTGAAACGTTTTTTTCAGAACGAGCCTTTCATCGGCCGGAATCCCCAGCCAATATCCTCCCTTTCCTGAAGCGCCTTTCCCCTTGTTTTCCACCCGCACGTGGAGGGAGAGGGTTTCTCCGGGCTGCAGGCGTCCATCTCCATTTCCCCTGGAGCCGTTTCTGCCGTTATCCGAAAAGGTCAATCTTGCCTTCAGGTTCGGCTGGGGGGTGGCGAGGAGGGGAAAGTAATGAGTGGAGCGGCCCCGAATCTCACGATGGCCATCGAAAAATCGCAGGGTGAGTTCTTCCAGCCCCTCCGGCAGCCTGTGGGGAATCTTGACGGCGAGGTTGACCTTGCGGGTCTGGAATGCGCTCATTTTCCCCACCGGAATCTCCAGTCCATCCAGGAATTCCGCCGAGCTGCGCACAGCAAGCGTTACCCGGTGCACGGATGTGGACGCCAGATTCCGAATCGTGAATTCCAGCCGCATTTCCTCCTCCGCCCGCACCCCCCGGTTGGGCAGACGCCACGAATTGCCGGGGCCGTCACGGGTATGAATTTCCGCCTGCACCAGTTTCATCGCTCCCGTGTTCTCCCCGGCTCCCCGGGACCAGTCGATGCCCCGGTCCCCCAGCATTTCCTGGATCCATTCTTCCTGCCGCTTTTTCTCCCTGCGCAGGAAAAACCCGGCCCCCCGGAGCAGGGAAGCCTGATCGCCGGGGTGGTTGCCATTGAGTAGCCGCCGGGCCAGACCGAGGGCATAATCCGACCAATAGAATTTCGGGTGATCGGGATTCGTCTCCGGATGGGTGGAGAGGATTCCCCGGGGCGCTGCCGTGCCTTTCATGGCATGGGGGAGCCGGATCAGGGGCTTTCCGGCGACCGTTGAATTCTCCTCCGATTCGGCTTCCACCGGCAGGGACTCGAGGATGCCGTGATAGGCCCCTTCCTCGCTGGCGCGTTGGACGGGAATCAGCATGACATGGGGAACAATCCCACCGGTGGAATCGGTGGAATCGGTGGCGCCGGCAGGGCCCGTCTGAAACGTGGCCACGGTCAATTTCAGCGCACTTCCTCCCGCCAGGGGAAAGATGGATTGAATGGAATGCTTTCCAAAGGTTGTTTCTCCAATCACCAGGCCCCGCTGGTTGAACCGCAGGGCGCCGGCCACGATTTCCGCGGAAGAAGCCGTGCGGCGGTCGGCCAGCACCACCAGCGGAAGGGAGGTTACCCCACGGTACCAGCGGGCGCGGATCACTTCGGATTCACCGGATGCGCCCCGCATGGTGACAATGGTGCCCCGGGAAAGAAACAGGTCCGCCACCTGGAGCGCCCCTTTCAAATATCCCCCGGGATTTCCGCGCAGGTCCAGCACCAATCCCACCATTCCCGGGAGATCGGAGCGGAGGCGCTGAAAATGCTCCCGCAGGGCGGGAGGTGTATTTTCCTGAAAGGAGGCCACCTTGAGATACCCGATGCGCCGCCCGTTTCTTTCCTTGAAGACGTGGCTGGAGACTCCCCCGATGGCGGGGGAAGGGGACTTCCCTCTGCGGATGGCGAAGGGGAGAGGTTCGGGCTGGTTGGGACGCATCACCAGCAGGCGCACCCGGGAGCCGGGCCTCCCCTGCATTAGTGCGGCGGCTGCCCCGGCTTCCAGGTGGGCGGAGGGGGTGTCCCCGATGCGAAAGATCCGGTCGCCGGGAAGCACCCCGGCTTTCCCGGCTGGAGAATCGGGATGGGCGTACGTGACAGTCAGCAACCCATGGATCGATTTCAGGCGGAGTCCAATGCTCACCAGCCAACTGGACTCCCCCTTGCGGTGAAGTTCGTACTCGGCAGGCGATAGAAGCGCTGAAAAAGGATCGAGGGACTTGAGCATGCCTTTTACCAGAACGCCGCCGATTCTCTCCGGGGAGCCGTTCGGCAGGGAAGCCGATAAAAATGCCTCGATCTTGGGGAGGATCGTCCGCAATTCGTGGACGCCCTTCGATTCGGAAGCCTGGAGCAGCACCTCCCGTCCGCCGGCGCGGATGTTCACTTTCCCGGGATGTCGGGGAGGGTTGAGGCGGAAGCTGAGAGAGGGAAATTCCCGGCTGGCATCCTCCAAGGCTCCATGGATGAGCCCGAGGGTGTCGGCTTCCCCGGGATTGACGTAATTCTGCTCCAACAGGGAAATAGACTGTCTTACGATCCCCCCCTTGAGATCGATTTTTTCGGCATGGACTTCCGAGCCCAGGCAGAGCAACACCAGCGTGATTCCCATCCATCCCATCAGGCCCGGGGGGGGCGATTCGCCTTGGATCTTCACGCAAGTCCGGGGGAAGAAGTTGGTCCGCAAGGTGAGCCTATCCATTGCCCACGGGTATGGGAAGCGTCTGCCGGGATTACTCCCTGCTTTGCGGATATTTCCCCGGGCCCTCCCCGGGAATTTTCGGGCCATTGCCTCACCGGCCACCCCCATGTTTCTCCGGGGTCGTTATTCCTATCCCGGGGGGGTACGGAAACGTGAATGGGTTCTTTTGCCCATGGTAGAATGAATGCCCCTGTTCATCAATTTTCCGGTTGCGCTGGGGCCAGGGAGCCTCCGG
>CAZOXD010000005.1:65953-67867 GCA_964583525.1 uncultured Pseudomonadota bacterium | reverse complement strand
CACCGCAGTAAGATAAGGGCCGCAGGAATGGAAGGATTGTCCATGCCGCAGCAATTCCCGAACGCGAAATTGGCCCGAAGGATGCGATGGGATAGGCTGAAGGAGATTCGGGTGGATGGGTTCCGCAGGATTCCACAGATTTTGGCAAGGTTCGGAAATCGATGCGTTTCAGATTGAAAAATCGCAAGGGCGGCCCTCCTTCCGTTTACGACGGCGCCTACGGGGAGGCCATGCATCCCGGCCCGGCCCCCTGGGAGGAAGCGACGGGGCTTTATGTTGCCGGGGGAGGGCTGGCAGCCCGGCTCACCGCACGGGATGGGAAATCCGCCACAGCCACAGAGGGGGCCAGGGGGGCCAGGGGGGCCAGCCGTGCCCCGGGCGGAGCCCTGACGCTTTTCGACGTGGGGTTGGGGGCCGGCGCCAACGCCCTGGCCGCCATCGATTGCCACACCGGATTGCACCGCAGGAGTTTACAACGCCGGGGTTTGCATCCTGCCCCCCTGCACCTGATCAGCTTCGAACAGGACCCCGGCGCCCTGCGCTTTGCCTTGGAGGAGGCTTCCGCCCTGGCCTACCTGCACGGGTATGAGGATGCCGTGGAGGCGTTGCTTTCCGAAGGCCGGGTTGAACTCCCGGGCGGCGTGTTGTGGGAACTGCGGCTGGGAGATTTCGCCCGCCTGATCCAGGAGGAACCCCGGCGCGCCGGTTTGATATTTTTCGATCCTTTTTCCCCGCGTTCCAACCCTGACATGTGGAGCGTGCCGGTGTTGGAAGCGCTGCACGGCTGCCGCCGCCCCGGAGGGGAAACGCGGCTGGTCACCTACAGCTCCTCCTTTGCAGCCCGGGCGGGATTGTTGCTGGCGGGATTTTTCGTGGGGGAGGGCCCCCGGGTTTCATCCCGGCATGGGACGACCATCGCGTCCACGATCTATTCCGAACTGGAATTTCCCCTGAACCCCGGATGGCTGGCCCGCTGGCGCCGGGAACGCGACCCCTGGCCTCCCCTTACGCCTCCCCAGGCCCGCAAGCAGCTTCGGCAGGCCTTGTTGGAGCACCCCCAGTGGAGTCAATTGCCGCGGAAGAGGGGGAGGCCCGGGGGAGGTGCCAAAGAGAGTGCGCCCCTGCCCGGAAACACTGGCGGCGGTAGGCGCCGCACAGCAGGGAAAAGCGGCCCCGGTGACCTCCGGGCCCAGACGCGGAAACACAGCCGCGGGGCGAAGCCTCCCGCCGGAAGGAAAACGTGAACCGGTGCCGGTACCCTCAGTGCCGGCTCCCTCAGCGCCGGTACCCGCTGCTTAGCTTTTTGCACCTGCCGGCGGCCTTGTAGATTCGCACTTCGTGGAGTCCCGGTTGCCGGCTTGCCCATTGGGCCCAGGATTTCTTTCCGGCAAACAGATCGATCAGCCGCCCCAGGACGATCAGTCCCGTATCGTCGGCGCGGAAACAACCGTCATGCACTTGTCCATTGGGCAATCGTCTCCCCTTGAAGGCGGGAATGTAGAGCCGGGTTCCGATCGGAATTTCGATGGGGTCCACGGCCACGGACCGGAAAGGGGCGAGAGGGATATAGGTTTCCCCCACCGGCGCTCCCCTCCCCCAGGGGAACTGGTCCCGGTCCAGGATCGCATAGCATATGCGGCTGCCCATGAATCCCGGTTTTGCGCAGGAGCAACGGCTGGCGAAATTGACCAGTCTTCCATCCCGCAGCAAGCCCGTCCCCTCCCGCGAAACCCGATGGTGAAAGCCACGGGTAGTGCGGGCGATCACATCCCTGCACCCGGGAGCATAAAGGGGCCAGATCCGCGTATGCGGTTTTTGCGGTGATTTTTGCGGCGGTTCTTCCTGGACGATGTAGTAATAGGATAGCCGGAAGCTCCCAATGCCGTGCTCACCACTGCCGTGCTCACCACTGCC
>CAZOXD010000005.1:58233-65853 GCA_964583525.1 uncultured Pseudomonadota bacterium | reverse complement strand
TGCCGTGCTCACCACTGCCGTGCTCACCACTGCCAGCGGTGGATCCGCCAAACAGGAACAGGAAGAGGACCAGCAGCGGAATCAGGCGCAGCGGGATCGCAGCCTGCCTCGCCAGCGGTGAAAAGAGTTCAACGATCAAGGGAAGGATAACTCCCGGCAGGGGGAGTTATTCGATGATCAGTTTGAGGGGATTGATCGCGACATCCTTGATGCGGATCTCATAATGGAGGTGGGGTCCCGTGCTCCGTCCGGAGGAGCCGACGGTGGCGATGGTGTCGCCTCTGCGTACCCGCTGGCCTTCCCGCATGAGAATGGCATTGTTGTGCCCATAGCGGGTAATGACCCCATATCCATGATCCACCACCAGCATGATCCCCAGGCTGGGGTCTTCGCCGGAAAAGGTGACGATGCCGTCCGCCGGAGATTTGATGGGGGTTCCCTTGGGGGCGACGATGTCGATGGCGGTGTGCATGCGCTGGCTGCCCGTGAACGGGTCGGTGCGCGGCCCGAAGGTGGAGGAAAGGAACCCCCGCACCGGCCAGCGGAACGGTGTGCGTTGAATGAGGTCTTTCTTGTCGCCCAGATGGGTTTTCAGGTTGTTGAAGCTCTCTTCCTGGTACCGGGCCAGCTTTTCCAGGCGTTCCAGATCCTTGTTCAACAGGGTCAGCAGGTCCATTCCGTCTGCTTTGGCGGCCTGCATCAATTCCTTGTCGTTGCCTTCGATAAATCCCCCGATCCCGTAAATGGAGGGCCCGGGCCGATCCTGTTCCAGGTCGGTAATGAGGCGCAGTTTAAAGTCGAGTTCCTTCAGTTTCTCGATTTCCCCTTTGAAGATCTGCACCTTGTTGGCGACTTTCTTCAGGGAAATTTCCTGACGGAGATGCCTGGTTTTCAATTCATTGAATTGAGCCAGTTCCCTTTCCAGGCGGGCAGAGCGGAAAATGGAATATCCTCCCACCACCATGAACACGGCCATCAGGAGCATGATACCGGCCAACAGGGTGCGATGGATTTTTAGCCGTAATACCTTGGACGTTTTCGGCGGTATTACGACAATTGTAATTTCTTTTCTTTGCAACTCGAATCTCCATCCAAAACATGTGGCTGTTGGCAATAGCGGGCCATATTCAGCCACAACCAAGTTTTCATCAGGGTTTTGGGTCCTTCTTTTTGGATTGGTATGAATACCTCATTCCCGGAATTTCAATGCTTGCATCCCAGGAACCCCCTCTTTTCTTTTTAGATTCCGAAATTTCAGTCCATGCGATAACACACTTCCAATAAGAATTCGAGCGATCGCGCAAAATTTAGCATAGATTAAATTTTAATGTAAAGACAAAGTGCGCGCTCATTCGTGAATTTATTTCTCGGGATACCCAGGGTATTCGGGCGAGTGCAATAAGCGGGAATTGGAAAATAAAATCCGGCTCGGGCATTTCCTTTTTAAAATTGAATTCAACCTCCATCCGCATTTCCGGCGCACCCAGCCAATCCGTCCATCGGAGCGAGGTCCATCAGAGGGAGGAGGGAAACCGGTTTCAATCACCTTATCATGGCCGGACATCGGGGCACGGTGCATCCAGACACGGGGGATAAAAATGCATCGAGTTCCGTCCATCCCCGCCCCACGATGAAACTGTGCGCCTCATTGGTTCCCTCGCAGGTAGAAACCGGCTCCAGGTTGAGGATATGCCGGATCGGCGAATATTCCAGTGAAATTCCATTTGCTCCATTTGTTATCGTGCAATGCCCGCGCCATGCGCACGATCCGCGGAGACTGATCCACGCTGTTCTTTTTGGCCAGACTGACCTGGTAAGGAGTCGGTTCACCATAGTCCTTCAATCACCATTGTCCTGCAAGCGCGAAAAATACAGATTCATCAGGTTCGCCTTGACGATTTCATTGGCCATGTCCACCAATTGATCCTGCACCATCTGCTTGCCGGCAATGGGCTTTGGGGAACATACCAATAGGGTTACTTCCCATTTTACACGGATCGTGGCTGGATTGGAGGGAATTTTGCCATAGGCGTTTAAAATACAATAAAATGCTATCGCGCCGAAAATGGGGTCGATATGAAGAATGGACCCCTTCCAATATTTGACACAAGAGGGAGAATTCCAGGATCCCTGCATCCGATCAGGAATAATCGCTTGTAATTGATTTCTGATTCACATTATCATTCTGCTATCCAAGCAGCACGGGGCCTGTAGTCGACGGTTTCGTGGGTAGTGGACGATCCTTCTCCCGGGCTGGGGAATCACTAGACGTATCCCTGGTCCCGGACGTTGGAACCCTGGCTCATGATTATTACACGGGGCGCTTGGGCGCCGCCGGGGGCCGGTTGACCGGCCCATTGAATGCAGGCAGGGGAGGGGAATCCCGGGAGGCCGCCTCGGGAACCCACGGGGGAAGGAATCCAAATTGCATTCACAACCACCCGAGCCCGGGCAGGTAATGTGCGTTTGCCATCCAGCAGTTCCAAGGTTTCATGTCGATGAAGGTTTCCTGCCCGTTGCGCATTGAATGAATTTTGAGTCGACCGAGCCATGACTGATCGAATACCCATTACCAAGGATGGCCTGGAAAAAATCAAGGCCGAATTGCACCAACTGATAACGGTAGAGCGGCAGGCTGTGAAAAAGGACATTTCCGAAGCTCGTGAACACGGGGATTTGAAGGAAAATGCCGAGTATGCCGCGGCAAAGGAGAAACAGTCCTTCATCGAGGGGCGAATCCAGGAAATCAACAGCAGGATGCCCAAGTTTCAGGTCGTCGATCCTTCTGCCCATGATTCGGATACGGTGATATTTGGCGCCAAGGTAACTATTGAAAATGTGGATTCGGGGGAAAGCCTGACCTACCAGATTGTCGGGCCAGACGAGGCGGACCTGAAAATGAACAAAATATCCGTCCTCTCTCCCGTAGCCAAGGCCTTGATCGGCAAGGAAGTGGGAGACGTGGTGATAGTGGAAATCCCCCGGGGCAAGATGGAGGTGGAAATCTCCGCGGTGCGTTATTCCTGACCGGGGCCGGAAAGAGTATTCTCCCCGCCGGAACGCCCGCACCCATCGCGGATACAGCCGGTGATCGCCGAATAGGCAAACCTGGGTGGAAAAAATTGACGGGATCATGGATTATTTTCATAATATGCGCCACTCTCCCGGTTAGAATCCCGATTTCCGTTAGGGTGCGTACGCATGCACTGGGGCAAAACCTCCCACCCCGGGGTCGGGCATTCCGCCCCGGTGAGGAAATACAGGCGGGATAACAGCGGTAACCTATGGCAAGATCCGTAAAATACACGGTCGTTCCCGACATTCCCGATGCTCTGTTGAAGGAGTATCTGAGGCAAAGCGAAGTTGCCATGGATACGGAACTACAGGGGCTTCGCCTTGGAAGGGACCAGGTATCCCTCGTCCAGATTTGTGACCGTGACAACAACGTCTGTCTGGTTCGCCCTACATCTCCCAAAGCACCCCCCAACCTGAAAAAGCTGCTTACCCATGCCAAGACAGTCAAGGTATTTCATTATGCCCTGGCGGATGTGGCGTTTTTGAAGGCGAGCCTTGGAATTGACGTGCATCCCTTCAATTGCACCAAGGTGATGAGCAAGCTCATCCGCACCTATACCGACCGGCATTCCCTCAAGGACCTGGTGAAGGAATTCGCCGGAATCGATATGGAAAAGGACAGCCAGATTTCCAATTGGGGGAAAAAAAACCTGACTCCCACACAACTCAAATATGCGGCCAACGATGTCATCTACCTGCTGCATGTCTATGACGCCCTCGGCAAAATGTTGAAGAACAGAGGGAAATTGCCGTCCGGCCTTTCCCCGGTGGAATTGAACGCACAGAGTCAGGCGGCGCTGCCCACCATGGTGCAATTGATCCTCAACGGCTATGGCGACCGCGACAAGGGTTGGGAAACCTCGATATTCGTCCACTGAGGGCTCAGGTTCATTCCGTCCCCCCTGCAAGGTTTTACTGGCAATTTTCGACGGCTCCCCTAGGATGGATGGATAGGAGGAATCGGCATGCCGGAGAGCGACTTTCCGGCGCCGGGCGGCCTCCGTGGCGAAAATCCCCATTGCGCCAAGAGCCATGGGGTCGAACCGATTGAGTGGAAAATGAGTCAAGGCAGGCATGTGGCGATCGCCGGAGCGACCGGCGCCGTGGGCGTGGAGTTGCTGGAGGTTCTCCAGCGGCGCGGCTTTCCCGTCCGGGAACTGACCCTGTTGGCTTCCTCCCGGAGCGTGGGGAAGCAGATGACATTCGCCGAAACCAAAATCGCAGTGAAAGAGTTGCGCCCCGATTCCTTCCGGGGAGTGGACATCGCCCTCTTCAGCGCCGGGGGCGCGCGCTCGCTGGAATTCGTGCCCCATGCCGTAGAGGCCGGGGCGGTGGTGGTGGACAATTCCAGCGCTTTCCGCATGGATCCCGAGGTGCCGCTGGTGGTGCCGGAGATCAATCCGGAAGCCGTCCGGGAGCACAAGGGCATCATCGCCAATCCCAATTGCTCCACCCTGGCCATGGTGGTGCCGCTGTATCCCCTGCACAAGGCCTTCGGCGTGCGCCGGGTCAACGCGGCCACCTACCAGGCCGCCAGCGGCGGCGGCGCGGCGGCCATGGAGGAACTGGTGGAGAGCACCCGCGCCCACCTGGAGGGCCGTGCTTACGAGCCCAAGGTGCTCCCCTATCCCTACGCCTTCAACCTGTTCCCCCACAACAGCCCCCTTGACGGCGACGGCTTTTGCGAAGAGGAGGTGAAGATGGTGCGGGAAACCCGGAAGATCTTCGGGGAACCGGAATTCCGGGTCAACGCCACCTGCATCCGTGTGCCGGTTTTGCGTACCCATTCCGAGGCGCTCAACATCGAATTCTCCCGCGACGTTTCGCCCACGCAGGCTTACGAGGTGCTGGCGGATGCGCCCGGTGTGGAAATCTTCGAAAACCGGGCAGAGAACCGCTGGGCCACGCCCCTGGACGGCGCCGGGAAGGATCCGGTGCTGGTGGGCCGCATCCGCAAGGACCTCTCACAGCCCAATACCCTGGACCTGTGGCTGGTGTCCGACCAGTTGCTAAAAGGCGCGGCGCTCAACGCGGTGCAAATCGCCGAACTGCTGTAGTTCCCTACCTTCCAGGCGGGCCGTTTCCGGAGTGGGGGGATTTCCCCGGCGGAGATCCCTCTGCCCTTTTCCCTCCGGGCATTCAGCTCAACAATCCCCTGGGCGGTATCCTGCGGGGATACCGGGAGATGTCCGCCCTGTACGAGGGAATCTTCCACGGTCCTGACCGGGTGTGGGTGGAGTTTCACGATATCATGGAATACGCGCAACCCGGCGCCGTGATTTTCGCCGGAAGGGAGCGGGGGGTGTTTTCCAAAGGAGGGGAGGACGTGCCGCTGGAAATCCGCACCACCCGCATCTTCACGCACGGAAACGGCGCTTGGCGGCAGGTGCACCATCACGGCTCCATCGACGACCCCTCCCTGCTGCAACGCTACCAGGAGGCCGTGCGGGGCTGAATTTCACGGCAGCCAAACCGAAGAATGGAGTCACATGACGCAGAGGATGAAATGATTCGCACCGCATTGACCGAAACCCTGGGTATCCAGCACCCAATCCTGTCGGCCCCGATGGGATCTGTCTCCGGGGGCGCCCTGGCTTCCGCCGTCAGCGATGCGGGAGGCCTGGGCTTCATCGGCGGGGGCTATGGGGAGGAGGCGTGGCTGTCCCGGGAGTTGGAACTGTGCGATCCCTCCCGGGTCGGGGTGGGATTCATCACCTGGCATCTCCTCTCCCCTTCACGGGCATTGGGATTGGCGTTGGAGCGCCGGCCCCGGGCCATTTTTCTTTCCTTCGGAGACCCCGCGCCTTACCTGGAGGAAATCCAGGCGGCCGGAATTCCGGTGATTCTGCAGGTGCAATCTGTGGAGGATGCCCGCCGGGCCGCCGATCATGGGGCCGCTGTCATCGTGGCTCAGGGCACGGAGGCGGGCGGCCATGGCGCGGCCCGGGCCACCCTGCCCCTGGTGCCGGCGGTGGTGGACGCGGTCTCTCCCATTCCCGTGGTGGCCGCGGGCGGCATCACCGATGGCAGGGGGGTTGCCGCGGCCCTGCTGCTGGGGGCGGCAGGGGCGTTGCTGGGTACCCGGTTCATGGCTACACCGGAAGCGTTGATCAGTCCGCGGGCCAAATCCCGCCTCGTGGAGAGCACGGGAGACGACACCCTGCGCACCACCGTATTCGACCGGATCCGGGGTTACGCCTGGCCCGCCCAATATACCGGGCGGGCCTTGCGCAATGCCTTCGCCGAGCGCTGGCATGGCCGGGAGCATGAACTGGAACAAAACCTGGAATCGGAACGGGCCCGCTATGACCAGGCCGTGGCTGGGGAGGACTTCGACCAGGGAGTCGTGTTCACCGGGGAGGGTGTGGACCTGGTGCGGAAGGTAACCCCCGCCGCGGAGATCCTGGCGGAAATCATGGAGGAAGCCGAGCGGGCCTTGCGAGGCGGCGCCGAGTTGCTGCACACTTGATAGTCAACCCCCAGCCGCAAGCCTGTGGCTGGGGGTGCAATTAGCGGTCCCGGGCTCGCAGGGCATGGAGCCTTCCTCCTTTCATACGAATCACACGGGCCGGACACAGGGGAATCCATCATGGAATTTCAGGAAATGCTGGAGCGGTTCACCACCGCCGTGGAACAGGGGGATGGCGCCGCGCTGGCGGCCCTCTTTACCGAAGAGGGGGAATATCACGACACCTTTTATGGCGAATACAAGGGGCGCGAAGCCATCCGGGCCATGCTCGAAGAACGGTTTCACGGGGATGCGGAAAACTTCCTGTGGGAAATGCATGCGCCGGTGCGAGACGGCGCCTTCGGGTATGCCTGCTGGAATTTCAGTTACACGTCCACCCGCCCGGAATGCGCCGGAAAGCGGGTGGTGGCGGAGGGAATGAGCTGCTTCCAGATGGAGGGAGACGCCATCCGCCGCTATACCGAAAAACTCGACAGCGGAATGGCGCTGACCATGCTGGATTTCGCCCCGGAGCGGCTGGTCAAGCTGTTCCGCCGTTGGAATGAGGAAAAGCGCGGCAGGGAGGCCCTGCGGCGCCATTTTGCGGGATAGGGTGCGGGGTGCGAGGCCAGGAATCCGCCGGGGGAGTTTACCGCCCCTGCCATTGAAGCCGCAAAAACCAAAGCCCCAAAAGCCAAAGCCCCAAAAGCCACGGATATTTCCGATATTTCGGCCGGGTTTCCGGGTCAGGTGCGGGAGAGGAGAGAGGCCAGTTCCTTTCCGTTGTCCAGGGATTTCTCGTGATAGTACAGAATCTGGAAGCGGCCGTTCTCTCCTGAACTTGCCAGATTGAACCGCGTGCCCGGGGGAATGATTCCCTCCATTTCGGGGGAAAGCAGCTTGGGTTGGCGCCCTTCGAAAAGCAGGTTCACCTCTCCCTCGCTGACGACGACCTGCCCCCAGGTTTCCGGTTCCAGGGCGGAAAATGCGCGCAACCGGTTTGGAATGGTCTGGGCGTTGATGTGCGGGGACAAATCCTTGAGATAGGCCCCCTTGGGAATTTCCACAGCCATATTCACCGCCATATTCACCGCCAT
>CAZOXD010000005.1:52887-58133 GCA_964583525.1 uncultured Pseudomonadota bacterium | reverse complement strand
TTCACCGCCATGTTCACCGCCATGTTCACCGCCTGCGTATATTGCGATCCTTTCAGGAATCCTTCTTTTTCTCCAGCAGTTCCTGGCGCTCCCTGAGTATTCGGCCCCCGTCCCAATCGTAGATGGCGAGCAACCGGCCCCCATATCGTTCGTTGAAGGCCTTCACCTTGTCCAACACCGCCTGGTCCTCGACCGAGGCGCCGGCCTCCGCACGGATGGTCAGGTAGCGGAAATCGTCCTTGGCCTTTTCCTCCCCGATTTCCATGATGAAGGTGCGCTTGTCGAAGAATTGAAAGCGCACCGTGCCTGTTTTCTTGCGGCCCACGGTGGCGGGGCTGGTATCGCCCGGCTTGATCCCGAAGATATCCAGACCGGCCAACTGACCGGCCAGGCTCCTGGCCTCGCTCTGGTCGAGTTCCTGTTTGGCGCCCTCCAGCACCCACTCCTTTTCCGGTTCGGAACGGGTCAGCACCACCGGAGCCTTCCCCTTTCTTTCCACGCGGATGGATTTGATCATCTTGCCCGCTTCCAGATCGAAGACCACCGTATCGATCCAGTCTTCCGGCTTGGTTTCGTAAATCACGGATTCGGAGATCAGGTAGGCATCGCTGCTGCCGGGATACCGGATATAGGTTCCTCCAAAGGAGGTGTTTCCCTGCCCCCTGCGTTCGATGCCGGTCAGCAACTCGAAGATCGGTTTCGAGTCCCGGTCCAGCACCCGCAACAGGGTGCCCGTTTTTTCATTTTCCGCCTTTCCGTCATTTTCCTCGACGGTGAGCAAACCCAGTTTGGCCAGCTTTTCGGGTTTGCTGGTGACCATATGGGCGATCTTGTTTCCGGTCAGCTTGAGGATCAACTGGCGGAACTTTTTGGGATTGATGGGGAAATCGTACTGCTCCCCCACGCTCCATTGACCATTCTTGTTGTTGAAGGTGGTCTTGTGCTCGGGGGAGCGAATCTCGATCCGGGCGGCATTGGCCAGATCGATATCCGGCATGATGGGTTGACCCACCCGCCCCGCGGGAGGCGGGGCGCTCGTCCAGCGGTTTACGCCAAACGCAGCCACGGCCAGGATGGCCAGTGCCCCGCTGCCGATCATCAGCGATTTGAGTTTCATCGCTTGCCTCCACTGCGTGTTGTACGGGTGTAAATGAAGTAAAAGCCCGCCACGGACACCAGCAGCGGCACCAACAGCAGGTTCACCATGAGGAGGGTGTTGCCCAGGGATTCGATATCCTGCCGCAGCACCTTGCGCACATCCTTGAGGGCCTTGCGGGTTCGCTGCTCTTCCAGGCGGAATTTCCGTACGGCATCGAGCTGATCGCGGGAAACGATCAAGCTCCCGGATTGCGGCTTATCCTCTTCCAGGTTGGCCAGCTTGCGCTTAACCTCCTCCAATTGAGCCGATAGCTGTTCTTCTTCCCTGCGATAGCGTTCCGCGGCCTTGACCTGGAGGGACTCCACCCGATCGAAGGGCCGGGAGAACTTGCCCCGGGAACGAATATGGATCAGGTCCTGGCTGCCGGTGAGGAATTCCACGGAGTTGAGGACAAAGTTGAGATTGTCGTTCCTGGGGCGAATTACCTGATTGCCCAGAAAATTGAAGGCCTCCACCGAAAAACGGTCGGCCATGAAATCGGAATCGCCCACCAGAATCACCGTGGTTTCCTTTTCGCCCTCGCTCAGGTGGGGGAGTTTTCGTAACAGGGGAGGCTTTTTGGGGGCGTCCGGATTTTGACCTTCGGGCTCCTTGGGCGTGGGCGGCGGGCCGCCGGGATAGGCGGTTTTGAAGGTGCCCGTAATCAGGGCCGACAGGGTGAGGGACTTGCCTCCGCTTTTCACCATTTTGGCCAGGGAGGCGGGACCCATCATCCTGACTGTGGTGAAATCCACCATTCCGGCCTCCTCCGAGGAGGAAATCAGGGGCGTGAAGGTATAGGGGAAATTTTCATCCACCGCGAACGAGCCCGGGTCGGCCAGGAATATCTCCTCCAATTCGCTGGTGATCACCTGGTCCCGGGCCATGTTGCCGGACTTGACCGTAAGCCAGACCGGGTAATCGACCACCCCGAACTTGCTGGTGCTGACCTTGGTGCCCAATTGGTGGTCGCCCACGATTTCCATGTTGTTGTACTTGACGCCCCAGGCCTCGAAGAGGGTCTTCAGGTCGCTGTTGGTGGGGGATCCATACTGACCCTGTCCTCCGCTGTCCTCCCGGGAATTGGGATCGACGAACACCATCAGCTTGCCGCCCCGGAGCAGAAATTGATCGAGGGCGTAGGAGATGCGTTCGGGAAGGAATTTCGGGTGCACCAGCAGCACCAGCCCGATCTCCGAATCGATTTCCGCCACCGTGTCGGGAGGAATCATCTCGATTTCGTAGTTCTTTTGCAGTTCCTGCATGATTACCCAATCCTGCGGGCCCCGGTTGGGCACCATGGGATTGCCGTACCCGCCGATGGGCAGGAAGGAGAGCACCCCCACTTTTTTCTTTTGCTCCTGATTGACCCGCACGAAGGTTTGGGCGATGTCGTACTCCAGGAATTTTTCGCGCCGGGGATCGAAGAAAGGAACGGTGGCCTCCCGGTCCGCCGAGAGCGCGACCATCCCGAAGAACAGGTTGGTGCCGCTGGGCAGCCGGGCCGGTGAAAGTCCGTAGCGCATGGCCCATTCCTCCTCGTCCGTGTCCGGCTCGGGGTCCAGGATTTCCAGGCGCGCCATGCCGCCGGAACTGGCCTGGAACTCCCGCAGCAGCTCGATCACCTTCGAGGAATAAGTCTTGAACGCCACCGGAATGTCCGGAAGGGATTCCGAATAGAACAGCTTGATCGTGGTGGGTTCTTCCAGCCGGGAGACGATCCGCCGGGAACCTTCCGACAGGGTGAACAGCCCTTCCTCCGTCACGTCCAGCCGCAAAGGAAGGAAGGAAAAAAGCACGTTCACGGCCACCAGGCCAACCACCAGGAGCAGGAAGGCCGCCGTGGGGGCCAGTTTTTTACCCAAATGTTCTTGTGATGCCATCGCTATAGACGCTCTCGCTGTGGATGCCCTCGGCTTGGATGCCCTCGGCTTGGATGTAAAGGTTAATTATTGCTTGGGATTCAATTTGCCTTCTTGTTTTCCAGCACCAGCACATTTGCCAGGAGCATGAAGGCGATGATGGAAAGGAAATAGATCACGTCCCGAAAATCGATCATTCCCCGGCGGATGGCATTGAAATGGGTGGAAAAGCTGAATTGGGTGATCATATTGGCCACCGTCACCGGGAAAATATCGTTCAGGGTGCGCGAAAGCACTCCCCATCCCAACAACACGAGAATCAGGCAGATGATGAAACTGGTGATGAAGCTGATGACCTGGTTCTTGGTGAGGGAGGAAGTAAAACAGGTGATGGAAAGGTAGGCCCCGCCCATCAGGAAGCTCCCGAGATACCCCGTCAGCATCACGCCGCCGTCCGGTTCGCCCAAGTAGAAGGTGGTGACGATCATGGGGAAGGTGAGCGCAAGCGCCACACCGATGAAAATCCAGGCCGCCAGAAACTTCGCCATCACCGCCAACACCAAGTGGATGGGCAGGGTGAGGAGGATTTCGATGGTGCCCTGGCGCCGGTCTTCCGACCAGAGCCGCATCCCCACCGCGGGGATGAGAATCAGGTAGAGCCAGGGATGGAAAAAGAAGAAAATTTCCAGGCTGGCCTCGTTGGACTGATAGAAATTTCCCAGGTACCAGGTGGCGCCCGTGGTCGATATCAAAAAGATGACAATGAACACATAGGCGACCGGGGAGCGGAAATAGCTCATCAGTTCCCGTTTGATGATGGGGATCATCATTTTCATGGTTCGGTTTCTCTCCTGAATCTAAATGACGGTTGCGTGGAAGGAAGCCTCAGGTCCCGGCGTCCTGTGTGACGCGCCGGAACA
This sequence comes from uncultured Pseudomonadota bacterium, assembly GCA_964583525.1. Taxonomy (GTDB): domain Bacteria; phylum SAR324; class SAR324; order SAR324; family JACQKK01; genus CAZOXD01. Next base: position 54,213 of record CAZOXD010000005.1, on the reverse strand, counting down.
CCTCGTCGGCCCGGCCCCGCTCCGCGAATACTTCCTCGATTTCCACCTTGCTCTTGTCCAGCAACCGGGTCACCTGCTCCAGGATAGGTTTTCCATCCTTCGGAAAGATGGCGTAGGAGGCGCCTTGATCGTCCGTTCCCGGCTGGAATTCCACTTCCGCCACCCCTTCCAATTCGCCCAGCTTTTCTTCCAGGTTCTTGGGCGCTTTCCGCACACGGGCGATGACGGCGTTGTGGTGACGGGACATGGCTGCCAACTCATCCGGGGTGCTGTCGAGGACGATCTTGCCCTTGGCGATGATGATGGCCCGGCTGCACACCGCTTCCATCTCTTCCAGGATGTGGGTGGAGAGGATGATGGTTTTCTCCGCGCTCATCTCCCGGATGACAATGCGCATCTCGTGCTTTTGGTTGGGGTCCAGCCCGTCGGTCGGCTCGTCCAGGATGAGTATGGGCGGGTCGTGGAGCAGGGCCTGGGCAAAGCAGACCCGCTGCCGGTAGCCTTTGGAAAGGGTTTCGATGATCTGCTCCCGCACTTCTTTCAGGGCGGTGCGTTCCACGATCCGGTCCACCCGCTTTTCCCGCTCCGCTCCGCGGAATCCGCGCACTTCCGCGATGAAGCGCAGAAATTCCGTGACGTTCATTTCGCCGTAGGAAGGGGCGCTTTCCGGCAGGTAGCCGATCATCCGGCGGGTTTCAATGGAATGTTCGCGGATATTTTTACCGCCGACCAATACCGTTCCCGACGTGGGGGGTATGAAACTGGTGATGATTTTCATGGTGGTGGACTTGCCCGCACCGTTGGGGCCCAAAAACCCCAACACCTGTCCGGGTTGAACGCGGAAGGAGATTCCATCCACGGCTTTCAAGTTCCCAAAATGCTTGAACAGCTTATTGACTTCGATCATCCACATCCCTCGAGATTGCGTTGTCTGGGCCGGTGCGGTGGAAGCCTCCATGGAACGGCGCCCCGTCCGCGCCAAGTTCACCGGCCGGATGAACCTGCGGCCTTGCTCCTGCCATCGCGCGGCCCCCCCGGGAATCCTTCCGCGGAAACCTCCCGGGGAAAGCTCAGGCGACGCGGCGGATTAATAATGCGGTACTTATGGGGAGATACGGCCGGGATGCCGGGAACGGCATCCGTTGGCATTCCATTCCGGCTCACCATGGATCGAAAGGCTTTTGATCGATCCAATCCACTGCCGGGATTGCAAGCCCTCCCTCCATTCTTTCGAAAATCACATCCCACGGGTGGTTGCGCCTCCTGATTACCCGGTTCTCCAACGGTCGATAAAGGTTGAAACACCGTTGAGACACGGTGGTCTTG
>CAZOXD010000005.1:39749-52787 GCA_964583525.1 uncultured Pseudomonadota bacterium | reverse complement strand
CCGGTTCTCCAACGGTCGATAAAGGTTGAAACACCGTTGAGACACGGTGGTCTTGTCCCGGTGGTCTTGTCCCGGTGGCCTCGTCCCGGCGAACACCCAATACGATTCATCGCGGAAGCTTCCGGTTCAAATGGATAGGGCAGGGAATCCGGTTCCAGATGATTTCCTGAATATCCTATCGTGATATCCATCGTGCGGTGGCGGCCTACTTTCCCTTCTTCTTCTTTTTCTTCTTTGGGACCTCGGAGATCACGCCCAGAATGTCGTCATCCTTGAGGATCAGGTAATCCCTGCCATCCAGGGTAATGTCGGTTCCGCCGAACTTTGCGAACAACACCAAATCGCCCGCGCCAACCTCCATGGGCACCAGTTTGCCGTCCTTGTCCTGCATCCCCGGGCCGACGGAGATGACTTTGCCTTGCTGAGGTTTTTCCTTTGCTGTGTCGGGAATGATGAGCCCACTTGGAGTGGTCTCATCGGAATCCAACCTTTCTACCAAAAGACGGTTGTGCAGGGGTTTCAACATCGTGGGGCTCCGAATCTGAATGAATGGTTATAGTTGTTGAGTGATTTGCATTGTTCCGATGAAAATCCGTGAATCCTGCCCGGCCTCTGGGCAAGCTCCCCATCGGTTCCGGTGCAATCAGAATTTGACCGGCAGGATTGGCCCGGGCAGCCCGCTTCTCCCCGCTCCCGGGGTTGGGGGGGCATGTATTCAACCAATTGGGTTTTTTCCAGCCGGGCGGTGTCCTGATTGGACTTCCGTACCAAATTGAACTTCCGCACCTGATTGGACTTCCACCAGGACGGCGCTCCGGATTCATCAATATCATCCCGTCCCATCGGGCGCTTCCTCCCGGTGATTGCCCGGAATGGAAGCCATATGCGGCGGGTCCCAAACCAGTCTATCTAGCCCATCTTCCCGGGAATTTCAATCGGTGATTTCGGCTTTTTTCAACAATCTAAGGTTCCGTGGTGGAAACATCCCGCTGCGGCTGGCGATAGAGTTGGGTGTAAACCCGGTAGGAAAGAAAAACCCGTTTCACGTAATTTTGGGTTTCATTGAAAGGTATGTGCTCTACGAATTCGTCCATGGGCAACTTCCCGAGGCGCTTCAGCCACCGGGAAACGTTCCCCGGGCCCGCGTTATAGGCGGCGGCGGAATGGAAGAGGTTGTTCTTGAAGCGTTTCAACATCCCTTTCAGGTAGGTCATCCCCAGGGGGATGTTCACCTCGGGGAGATGCAACAAATCTTCTTCAAAAGGCAGGTTGTACTTGCGGGCGGTGTAGCGGGCGGTGGCCGGCATGAGTTGCATCAGCCCCAGGGCGCCGGCCTTGGAATTGGCGCGGGTATAAAAACGGCTTTCTTCCCGCATGATGGACACGGCCAGGAAGGGATCCACCCCATATTCCCGGGAAAGCCGGGCCACCAGGTCCCAATGAGGGAGGGGATGGGACCGCCGCCAGAGGGGGGTATCGGAGATGGGTCCCTGGCGCAGTTCCGACAGGTAATGGTTGGCAATCAGCCGTTGCAACAAATGGAGCCGGCCCAGATAAAAAAACAGGGCCGCCGATTCCTCCAGCACTTCGGGCGGCAACTTCCCCGTGATGGGCTTTTGCAGCCGTTCCGTCCCCAAATCGTATTCCCCGATCGCATAGAGGAAAATCGCCGCGGGAAACGGCTCCTGCTTCCACAACGCGGCAATGGAGGGGGGCGTATTGTTTTCCGGGATGGCCCCGGCGTGGGAGGGATCGAGTTTCAGTTCGGCCCCGGATTGCCGCCAGGATGCCATGATGGCGTAATATCCATAGGGCAATTTCCTGCGGAGAAGATCCCAGCTTTCCTTTCCCTCGCTCTTCTTTCCCATCAGCGCAAGGAGGCGCCCCTTCCAATAATACAAACGCCCCAGATCGGCCGGGTGAAACGAAGCGCCTTTGGCGATGGCCTGCCCGGTCAGGTGCAAGGCCAGGGGATAATCCTTTTTCCGGATGGCATTCCAGATCACCTCCCAATAGGCATCCGAGGCTTTTGCCGTGCCCGGAAACTCAGCGGTGATCCGCTTGAGCCAGTACATCATCGTCACGGATTCCCGCCTGCCACGGTTGTACCGGAGCAATTCCAGGAAAATTTGCGGCAGGGCCGAATCTCCGGGGGAAATGGACTCCAATTCCGCGGTGTATTTGAGCGCCGCGCCAATTTTGCGCCGCCTGAGTTGAATTCGCGCCGCCCAGATCAACTGCTGCCTGCGTACGAAGGAGAAGCGCCGCATCAGGGATGCGGTGTTGATCTGCACAGCCGCCCTGCTGAGCATTCGGCCGCGGATCAGAGCCCGGAAATACAACCGGCCCAGCACCTTCGCCTGATGATTGGTCAGGGAAATATCAGGTGTGCGTTCCACCTCTTCCACCAGCCGTTTAAACTGACGCAGCCGGAACAGGCGCCGGGCCCTGGCGAGAAAATCCTCCCCCGTGGCGGACAAGGTTGCCGGGGCCGCTTTGGCACCGGAATTCCGATCGCCCTTCCCCTTGCCTCCATTCCCCGGAGCGGGAGGGAGCGGGGGAGCACTCCATTTTTTAGCGTGTAGCGCCGTGAGAGGATTGCGCCACAATTGCAGGGCCATTTCCGATTGCCGGGTGGCATCCCCCGCCGAGCGGGCGATTTCCCACCTTCGTTCCAGCAGCGAGACGTCTTCGGGCGCGGCCCGTACCTGATTCAGGTAGGCATCCAGATAGGCCGCCTGCACGGAGACCGGTGTGGCTTGGGGATCCAGAAACAGTTCTTCAATCAGGCTCCGCACATTTTCCACCAATAGCGCTCCCGGAGCACCTCCCAGCAGCCTCTCCATTTCCCCGATGGCCTCCCGGTGTTGCCGCAGGGCCGCCAGCGCGCCGAAAAGGCGCCAGCGCCAGTAGGGGGCGAGGGGATCGTTCTCCACGATGTTCGCCCGGTACATTCCAGCGGCTTCCTCCAGGCTGCCGGCCTCTTCCAGGCATTGAGCCTGCCGAAAATTCACGCGCAGTGCTTCCAGGGCGGGGGGGAGTTCCAGCGGCGGCAAAGGCTCCCCGTTGGCAACGGTCAAGGAACAATCGGAAGTCCGCCCGGCGGTAACGATTGTGGTGGCTGGACGGGAAATGAAAAGGGTTTCCCCGGATTGCCGGCCATTGCCATGACTATGGCCATAACTATTGCCCTGACTTTCGGCGAACAACAGATTGGCGGTGAAGGCCCCCAGGAAGAGGGATAACGTCGTAATGGAAAATCCGGCCAGATTTCTCCGCTCCCTCATCCAGGAAATCCAGAATGCCGGTTTCGCATGGGTGGAGGGATGGGACGCCGAAGGATATGGCACCGATGATGCTTGTAATGCGATAATCGGTTTAATATTCGGTGCGATAATCGGTGCGATAATCGGTTTTATGATCGATTTAGTAATACGATGTAGGGTCCGCTGCACAAGGGAAATCCAGGTTTGATTGACCAGGCGATGGATTTTCGGAAAATCGGCCCCGGCTCAAATTCGGAACATCAATTCAAGCGAAGGCGATGAGCGACCAGGAAAAAAACACCGGCGGCCTGCTCTGGATGTTCAGTATTGATGCCAAAGGCGCCCGGCTGGAAGAAGTTGAATTCGATCCCTCCGATCCTATCTACCATCTTCACAAGCATACCCGGAACCCTTTTCTGGTACGCACCATCGCGCCCGCGGCCACCAAGTTGAAGCGGTCGCCCGAGGATTTGCGGAATCTGTTCCGATTCGTGGAGGCCTATGGTGGATACCGGCTCGCCCCCGCCAATGATGAACCCCCGTTCGAGCGGCGCACCCTGGAACATCCGCCTCCCCCTCCGGTCACCCGTCCGGCGTATGTGACCACGGACCGGTTGAGCGCGGACCTGAACCGCCTTCCCTGGATGGTGGAGGTCTTTTTCGATGCCGTGATGTCGCGGTTGCGTTCGCGGCCCAAGGAATTCAAGAAAATAGTGGAAGAGCTGATGGAGCAGTTGCAGGAGGAGAAGATCAAAATCAAGATATACGATTCCTACCGCTCCTTTGCGGATTGGAGGGATTTTATCCGCACCCTGGAGGAAATCGTGCAATACCCTTCCCCGGAAACCTTCGATTTGTTCTGCAGCGCCCTGCTCGCCTACTATGATCTGGTGTTCCCCCGCCACCCGAATTGATCCCTCATTTGTTGAAATAGTAGGAATCCACCCCCCCGGGCCGATGATTGATCATTTTTTCCGCCAATTCGCCCAGGCGCCGCTCCACTTCGTCGGCGATGGGGCCCTCCCCGATTTCCTCCAGCAGGGATTCCATCACCAGATGCATCCAGGCCTCTCTTTCCGGCTCTCCGATCCTGAAATGGCGATGCTTGAAGCGCAGGAAGGGCTTGCCGTATTGTCGGGTGTAGACATCCGCCCCGCCAAATATTTCCACGAAATAGGCGTGCTGCTTTTTTCGGGAATTTTCCAGATCGTGGAACATGGGAGACAGCAGGGGATGGAGCGCGACCTTGTCGTAGAATCGCGTCACCCAACGCAGGATTCCTTCTTCGCCTCCCAGGCTTGCGAGGGTCACCGGGGTGGGATGGAGACTCGTTTGTGGGTCGGAGGGTGGATTGGAGGGTTTTTTGGACATGGCAATGAGAGGTTGAGGGGGATCGTGTCTGAATCCCGCCCGGGCGGGCATGCCATCTCACCCCGGCGGGCCTGGATGGAAACCGGGGTGGCCCGGGGCCTGAAATTCCGGGCCTTCCTCGCGGTTCAATTACACCATACCCCTCGCAGCCCGGCAACCGCGGAAAATTCGGGTGGTGGGTCAATTCGATAATGTCATCGGCGAACGCAGTGAAGGATCTTCCGCGCCAATCCTCAAGATGCATTCCTTCGTCCAGCATGACATGTGCATCTTTTCAATAGGAAATTCAAACAGATACACTTCCGAATTTTGGGTAGGGGTTTCAAATGCATAAGGTCTTGAAAATCATGGCTTGTGGTCAACTCGCCCCCAACTGCGATACTTCTGAAATCCAACAGCAAATAGATTCAACACCCGTGGAGGCCCGTCCCATCTCAAAGGCTGGTTTTGCTCATGCGATAGTAATTGCTCATGCAATAGTAGTTGCTCATGCGATAGTAACCGAATCAAAGCCGTTTTTTGCTCCAATCCGGGGTCCGTCATGCTCCAATGGGAGAAGGAAATGAGGAAAGACATCCGATCCGGTGCGGAAGGGTGATTCCCCGGCGCCGCAAAATATTTTCGGGATCTTGAGCTTTCAATGCACGATCACTGCATTGAAATCACCTTGATATGATTACGATAGTACCAAGAGAAAATCCCCAGTCCATCGGTGCGCCCGGTGCGTTTCTCCCGGTGAGCGGGAGATTGCACGATTCCCCCCCGTGTGGGCGGTGGATTGGGCGGTGGAGCCCGCGTGGCGTGCCCGGCGTTATCCAGCGATATGCCCCGCCCCTGCATGGAGTGGCGGTTAACATGCACCGAGTGGCGGTTATCGCGTTATTGGCGGCCTGGTTGACCGCCCCGATATTCCCGATCCCGGCCGCTCAGGCGCAATCGCAGGCGGACAGCGGCAAAAAAGCCGCTGCCCCGATATCGGCGGAGGGCCCACGGAATCTGCTCACGCTTTGGGATCGCCAGTTCTACGGGAAATTCGAGGGCCAACAGTCCCTTTTGTACAATGGTTCCTTTTACTTCGGGAAAGCCACCTTCGGAGACCTCAACAACGACAAGTTGGCGGACCTGTTGCTGGGGAAACAGGACGGCACCGTGGCCCTTTTTCTCAACAAGGGATCTCCCGGACGGCCCAAATGGGTATTGGCCAGGGAAAATATCACTTCGCTGCAAACTTCCAAAGACAAGAAGAAGGGTGCGCAGATCGTAACCATCCAGGTGGGAGGCCATGCCGCCCCCGCCCTGGTGGATATCGATCAGGACCAGGACCTGGATTTATTCGTGGGAGCGGCGGACGGGCGCCTGTTCTTCTACCGCAATGTGGGCAACCCCCTGCTGCCCGCCTTCGCCCTGGTGACGGAAACCTTCGTCACCCGCGAATTCGGCCACAATCTGGTTCCCTATTTCGCGGATGTGGATGGAAACCGCTCATTTGACCTGGTGATCGGGAACCGGGAAGGGGAGGTCTATCTGCTGACCAACCGCGGCACTCCCAGACGCGCCGCCTATTGCGTTGCCTTTCCTCCCCCGGATGCGTTGCGCGATGACGAGCCTCCCTGCCGCCCGATTCCACGGTTGTTGAGCAAGCTGGAACTGGAAAGCAACGCATCGCCTTCCCTGGTGGATTGGGACCGCGATGGAGACCTGGATCTGTTCGTGGGCAAAAGCAATGGGGCCATCGCCTATTACGGAAACCGGGGCACTCGCTTCAAACCCACCTGGAGGTTGCTCCAGAAGCGGTTTCTGGCCATCGACGAAGGGGGATTCGCCGCGCCGGCATTTTTTGAAATGAATGGCGACCGCAATCCGGACATGCTGATCGGCAGCAGCACCAACAATGTCTCGCTCTATACCAACAAGGGCACCAAAAGCGTGCTGGACGTCTGGAAGATGTCCAGCAACCTGTTCGATATCCACAGGCTGGGCCCGGGCGCCAAAAGGGTCATCGTCACCAGTGGCGACCTGGACGCTGACGGGGACGTCGACCTGGTGCTGGGAGACCGGCAGGGAAGGATCATCTGGTTGGAGAATACCGGGTCGTCCTCCAACCCGGGATGGCGGGTGCGCCGGAAAAATCTCATCGCCACCGACCGGAAAAACAGCGCCCCCTTCCTCATCGATCTCGATGGGGATGGAGACCTGGATCTGCTGGTGGGAGGGCTGGACGGCCGTTTGTGGTACCTCCGCAACAAGGGAACCGCCAAGGCGCCCTCGTTTGTCCTGGAATCGACCAACTTCGCGGCCGTGGACGTGGGCAACGACAGCGTCCCCATTCTGGTCGATATCGACAGCGATGGAGACAGGGACCTAATGGTGGGGAACCGCCGCGGGTTCGTGATTTATTACCGCAACGAGGGAAATGCAACGACGGCGGATTTCCGGCTGGTCTCCACCAAGTTCGGGGAAACCTCCGTGCGGCTCAATGCCACCCCGGCGCTATTCGATTGGAATGGGGATAAGGCGCTGGACCTGGTGATCGGATCCCGCGCCGGGTATCTGGTGCTCGATGTCAATAAAAGCAAACCGAAGGAGGGAAACCCGAAGAATTGGGAGCTTCAGAAAAGCACCTGGGGAGATTTCCGCACCAGCGGCTATAGCGCCCCGCACTTCGTGGATATGAACAACGACAAGCGGGTGGACCTGATTCTCAGCGATCGGGACGGGAACGTCCAACTTTGGTTCAACCGGGGGAAGGCGCCGCCACCGGTCACCAAATCGGCCATTGCAACGGCGGAGGAGGACAAGGGAGAACCCGCCGACAGTAGCCAGGAATCGCAAATTGGCGGCATTCCCCCCGCCGAGCCAGATGATTCGGAAAGTGGTCTATCCGAACTGGCCGGCTCCGATGATTCCGGACAGGGCGAACAAACCACTGAGCAGTTGCTGATGACGGACCAGGAGCCGGAAGGGCCCTTGGATCCGATATTCGTTCTGGCCAGCCGCGCATTCGGGAAAATCAAGGTGAATGGCAGGGCCCAGCCCGCCTTCGGGGATTTGGATGGCGACGACGATTTGGATCTGGTGGTGGGCGCCGGAGACGGAAAACTGATTCTGTTCCGCAATGACGGCAGCCAGGAAGAGGCTTCCTGGACCAAGGTCACCGACACCCTGGTGGATTTCAAGCAGGGGCCGAATCCCTCGCCCCTGCTGTTCGACCTCGATGGAGATGGAGACCTCGACCTGCTCGTGGGCACCGAAAACGGCAGAGTGCTTTTTTACCGCAACGATGGCGAAGCCGCCGCCGGGATTTTCCGGCATGACAAGAAGGCCCTTGCGAAAATTCGCGTGGGTCGAAGCGCCTCACCGGCCGCGGCCCTGGTGGATGGAGACAAGCGGATGGACCTGGTGATCGGAAACTTTGCCGGGAAACTTTTGGCCTACGTTCGCAAGGGCAAGGCGCAGTCCTTGAATTTCATTCTGTATGACCGCCGATTCATGGCCGTGGACGTGGGTGTATCCTCCACCCCCACCACGGGAGACGTGAATCGCGACGAAAATCCCGACTTGCTGATCGGTTCGGACCAGGGGAAAGTGGCCAATTTTGTTCGAACCGGAATCACGGGGAAAAACCCCACCGGGTGGGGAACCGGGCCGGAAATTTTCAAGAAGGTGAAATTCCCGGCAGTTTCCCGGCCTGCATTGGCCGACATCGACAACGATGGTGATGTGGACCTGCTCGTTGGAACGGGCAAGGGCACCATCTACTTTTACCGGAATGATGCGGTGGGCGGCGAAGGGCCCTCACCACAATAGTATTCACCACGATAATATTGGGAGAAGTGAAAATGAGAAATGGACGGCTCATGGCCCTGCTCCTGCTCCTTGTGCCCTTGTGCGCACAATGGGCCCTGCCTTCCGCCGCGCGGGGGGCCGAGAACCTGGAAGTGGTGCGGATGGTGTTGGCGGAAACCACGATTTCCCCCGGCGCCCGGCAGTTGCTGCAGATCACCCTGGGGAATTCAGGTCCCAAGACGGTGCGGGCCGGGTTGAAGGTGGATATCCGCGATGCACGGGATCGCCGGATCGGAGCGCCCTTTCTCCAGGAGATCGACTTGGCCTCCAGGGATGAGCGGAAGGTGTTCTTTCCCTTCCAGGCCCCTGCTTCCATGGGTAAATATTCCGTGCGGTTCGAACTGTTCACACGGGATTTCGGGAGAAAACTCCTGCCTGGCGCACCGGTGTTCTACACGCCGTTTACAGTCGGTCAGGGCCTGGTGCGGGGACAACCCGGCATGGCGCAAAAGGCGCGCATCCGGGTGCCGCGCTTTTTACCTCCCTCCGGCATGAAATTCGAATTGCCCGACCTGGTTTGGGAGCGGCTCTCCATCAATCCGCCCAACCTGCTGGTGGGGGAAAATCTGCGGATCCGGGCCGATCTTCGGAATGTTGGCGGCGATATCGCCCAGGGCATGGTGGTGCGGGTGGATTACTTCAATACCCGTACGCCGGGACGGCTCCTTTCCATCGCCAAGAGCGAGGTGAATATTCTGGCCCCCGGCGAAAGGCTGGAAATGGAATTCGAGGCGGTGCTGCCCGACAACGCCATCCTGGGTCAATACCGGGTGGTCCTTCATGCGGATTTCGCCGACGTGGTGGAAGAAACCGATGAGGTCAACAACCGGTTGATCACCGCGCCCATCCGGCTCAGCCATATCAAGCTGCTATTCCCGGAATCCGGGTTCTCCTTCGACGAGGCGGGGTTGTTCCTTTTCCGCTGGGATACCCTGCGCTTCGACGAGTTCAAGGTGCAGGTGGGCACGGACAGCCGTTTCAGCGACCGGACCTCCTTTTTCGATATTCCCCAGGGGGAAAAGTGGACCAAGGGCAAGGAAATCGTCCCCCTGGAAGGGGAACTGCCCTCCATGGCCCAGGGATTGATGATCAAGGCCAAGACCGGCCGCCTCTTCTGGCGCGTGATGGGGCGCAATACGAAAACCGGGAAAACCGGTTTTTCGGCGGTGCAGTCCTTTACCATCGAGCCGGAAAAAAAGGAGGAGCAACAGTCCTCGAATCAGAGACAGCCTCCGGCAGGGCAGCCCTCCCCCGGCGCGGTGGAGCCTCCCAGGCGCCTCTATGATGGCGGGCAGGGCGGCGCCTCGGGCGGGCAGACGCAGTAATCATTTCGCATCCCTCCTCCCCGCGCCGCGCCTCGGAAAATCCGGGAACGGCGCGGGGGAGTTGCCTGCATCCCCTTCCCGCGGGGTTCTCCCAAACCTCCCCGTCATTCTCCGCATCATTCCTCCCTCCCAGGTCCCGGGTTTGCTGGATGTTCCCGCCAAAGGAGCCTTCCATCGCCCCGATTTTTCCAAGGAATTCGTCCTGCAAGCCCGCTACCCGTCGAACTCCGGACATGATACGATGTGGTCACGATTTCATTGCACCGCCGGGAACCTGGAGCAATACGGCGCTGCATGCTTCAGGCGCTGATTCCCATCCGGGAGATGTTCCCGTGGCCCCCGGCAATCCCCGCATTGCCCCTCACCAGAGAAACAAGGAGAACAGATCATGACCGCAATCGGCATCAACGGGTTTGGCCGCATTGGACGCAATATCCTCCGGGCCTCCCGTGGCGTGTCCGGCTTCGACGTCCGTTTGATCAACGACATCACCGACGCCCACACCATGGCCCATCTGCTCAAATACGATTCCAATTACGGCGTTTTCGATGGCGATGTTCATGCCGAGGAGGGGGCGCTGATCGTGGATGACAAGCAGATCCGGATTACCGCGGAGCGGGACCCGGCGCACCTCCCCTGGAAGGAAGCCGGGGTGGAAGTGGTGCTGGAATGCACGGGGCTGTTCAATACCCGCGAAGGAGGGGAAAAGCATCTGGCGGCCGGAGCCAGCAAGGTGCTCTTCTCCGCACCCTCCAAGGGAGAGGACCTCACGATCGTATCCGGGGTAAATTTCGACCAGTACGACAAGGCTTCCCACCACCTGATTTCCAACGCTTCCTGCACCACCAACTGCCTGGCGCCGTTTGCCAAGGTGCTGCACGATGCCTTCGGGATCGAACACGCGTTGATGACCACCATCCACGCCTATACCAACGACCAGCATACCCTGGACATGCCTCACAAGGACCTGCGCCGGGCCCGGGCCGCCGCGCTGTCCATGATTCCCACCACCACGGGCGCCGCCAAGGCCATCGGGCTGGTGCTCCCGGAACTGATAGGGAAGCTGGACGGCCTGGCCATCCGCGTTCCCACGCCCACCGTATCGATGGTGGACCTGGTCGCCGTGGTGGGACGCACAGTAACCCGGGAGGAGGTCAACGCCTCCCTCAAGGAGGCCGCGGAAGGGCCGATGAAGGGAATTCTGGGCTACTGCGAGGAGCCCTTGGTATCGGTGGACTTCAAGGGCGATCCCCGTTCTTCCATCGTGGATTCGCTTTCCACCGCCGTGATCGGAGGCAACCAGGTCAAGGTGCTCTCCTGGTACGACAACGAATGGGGCTTCTGCAACCGGATGGTCGAAGTGGCGACCCGGCTGGTGTAACGCCTTCTGCAATCAAGCTCTAGCCGTGAGGATTGGCGGCCCTATCGCAGGCCGGCTTCCCTGAGGGTGGGGGCCGGCATCAGGCAACCCTTCCTTCCCCACAGGGAAGCCGGCCCGGAAAACCGTTCCTGGAATATCCTCCATCCATGACCTCCCTTTTCTCCTTCCCTTCCTCCATAGCCAGGCGGCCTTATACCCTGGCGCTGCTGGTTTGGTTGCCTGCGGTCAAGTTGATCCTGGCGCCGGGCATGGCGCGCTTCACGATCTTCTATGGGGGCGGCGCCGCGCTGGCGGTGCTGGCCATTGCACGGGAGGGAAACAGAGCACGGGAGGGAAACAGAGCACGGGAGGGAAACAGAGCGCGGGAGGGGGATTGGGCGCGCCTGCGGCCCCTGTTCTCCCGTCCGGTGCGGGGGTTGTGGGAGGGATTGTTCCTGTTCGGTTCCCTCATGGCCACCGCCGCGCTGCTGCTCCTGTTTCCGCCCCTGCAACCCTGGTTGCCTTTCTGGCTTTTTGACGGAATTTCGCTCTTCGATCCCATCCCCGTGTATGTGGGATACGAATCCGGATTGCTCAAGGTGGAATTTCCCCTGCTGCTGCTCACGGCGGTGGGGGCGATTGCCGAGGAATGGATCTTCCGCGCGGTTCTGCTGTGGCGTTGGATTCTTCCTCCGGAAAACCCCGGTCACAGGCCGAATACGGGGGGAGGGGTATGGCATGCCGTCCCGGTGCTGGTGAAGGTGCTGGCCGTGAGCCTCTTCTTCACCCTCCTCCATTGGCCCGCTCCTCCGATGAACCTGGCCCTCGCACTGGCGGGAAGCCTGGTGCTGGGAACGATGCTGGCATGGCGAAGAAACCTGGCCCTGGTGGCCACCCTTCACGTGCTGTTCAACTGGAAAACCCTGGTGTTCGTTTGAGGGTTCGCTGATTCCAGCGTGTTCCACCGGTCCAGCAGGGAACCGTCGTGGCAAAACCCGGTCGTGTGATGTACGAGAAGGAAACAAAAACAACATAATGGGGGAATCATTTCCCCCGGCAGGTAAATTGTTTTTTTTCTTTATACACAGCCTTTCGAAAGAATTATTTGTGGAATTTATCATTCACAACTTGGTTGAACGTTTTCTTCCCTTGGCCTTCCACCCGCCCTTCGGATAGGATGGGCGCTGATAGATGGGCGCTGATAGATGGGCGGATGGAGCGCCTATGGCCAGTGAATTTGCAGGATGGATGCAAATGATGAAACTCTCGCAAACGGTACTGGAATTCGACAAGACGCTTTGGGTGCATTATGGCGGGGGGGTGGAAATCAAGGACAAGGGTACCACCCTCGCATTGACGGGCAAGGAGGAGGAAGCCTATCTCAAGGTGCTCAACCACTTCGGCCGGGTCATGAAGCTGTACACCTTCGACGATGGCCGATGGGTGGATGCGGAAACCGGACTCCCCGCCACGCCTTTCGACGAGTCCCTGGCCGGAAGGCTGCCCCATCCCGTGAATCTTCCCGCCGAAAAAAAGGGGGAAATGGGGAAAAAGGTGAAAATGGGGGGAAATGCAAAAAAGGGTAAATCGGTCAAATCCGGCAAAGCAGGGAGCCAGGACAAACCGAAGGCGCAGGCCGCGAAATCCAGAAAATCAAGCAAAACCACCAAGCTAACCGCCAAACCGAAGACGGCTGCAAAGGCGGCGGATGGCGCCCGAAAATCCAAGGCGGCTGGGGCGTCCAAATCCTCCAGGGGAACGACCGGCGGGGCGAAGCAGGGAAAAGATGCCAAGGGCAAATAATCGGGATACATCTTGGCGTAAGCGGGTTGCGGACAAGCCTGTCCGCAATCCCTAAACCGCAACAGGG
>CAZOXD010000005.1:20767-39649 GCA_964583525.1 uncultured Pseudomonadota bacterium | reverse complement strand
TTGGCGTAAGCGGGTTGCGGACAAGCCTGTCCGCAATCCCTAAACCGCAACAGGGGCAATTCCGCGCTCCCGAATCATCCGCCAGCCCCGGCCAAAGCGATAATAGTGAAGGGGCTTCCGAAAGGCTGCATGAACGAGGTGGATTTTCAGATCGAGGTGGACGAGGATCACATCCGCCGCGAAAAGGCCAAGGCCAGGGAACTGCGCCAATCCCAATGGTGGAAGAACAAACGGGCCACCGGGGTTTGCCGGTACTGCCGAAAACGCTTCCCCGCACGGGAATTGACCATGGATCACGTGGTGCCCATCATCCGCGGGGGCCGCAGCGTCAAGTCCAATCTGGTGCCCTGCTGCAAATCGTGCAATGGCCAGAAGAAATATCTGCTTCCCACGGAATGGCAGGCGTATCTGGACAGCCTCGCCAGTGGAGAGCCTCTCTCATGACCGTCCTGCGATCCTCCGTCCGCCCCGAGAGCGAAACCTTCAAGAGCAACATGGCAGCCTACCGGGAACTGCTGACCCTGTTGCGGGACCGCACGGACACCATCCAGGGAGGGGGTGGGGAAGCCGCCATGGAACGGCACCGCGACCGCGGCAAGCTGCCTGCCCGGGAACGGGTGGGTCACCTCATCGATCCCGGTACGCCCTTCCTGGAACTGTCGCCCCTGGCGGCATGGGACATGTACGATGGGGAAGCCCCCGGCGCCGGTGTTGTGACGGGCTTGGGCCGGGTGGAAGGGCGGGAGGTGGTGATCATCGCCAACGACGCCACGGTGAAGGGCGGCACGTATTTTCCCCTGACGGTAAAGAAGCACCTGCGGGCGCAGGAAATCGCCATGGAGAATCATCTGCCCTGCATCTACCTGGTGGATTCCGGGGGGGCCTTTCTCCCCCTGTGGACCGAGGTGTTTCCCGACCGCACCCACTTCGGGCGCATCTTTTACAACCAGGCGCAGATGTCCTCCATGGGCATTCCCCAAGTGGCGGTGGTGATGGGATCCTGCACGGCGGGCGGGGCTTACATGCCGGCCATGAGCGACGAGAGCATCATCGTCAAGGGCACCGGCACGATCTTCCTGGGAGGGCCGCCGCTGGTCAAGGCCGCCACGGGGGAAGAGGTGAGCGCCAACGAGTTGGGCGGGGCCGAGGTGCATGCTTTCCGCTCCGGCGTGGTGGACCACTACGCCCACGACGATTTCGAGGCGTTGGAGATGACCCGCTCCATCGTCCGGCATTTGAACGGGGGCGCCCGGGAGCACCTGGAGCGGATCGCCCCGGAGGAGCCCCTCTACGATCCGGAGGAAATCCTGGGCATCCTGCCCCGGGACAACCGCGAGCCCTATGACGTCCGGGAGATTCTCGCCCGTATGGTGGACGGCAGCCGCCTGCACGAGTTCAAGGCCAATTACGGCCAGGAGCTGGTCTGTGGATTCGCGCACATCATGGGCTATCCGCTGGGCATCCTCGCCAACAACGGGGTGCTCTTCAGCGAAAGCGCGCTGAAAGGGGCGCATTTCATCGAGTTGGCCGCCCAACGGCGCATTCCGCTGCTCTTCCTGCAGAACATCACCGGATTCATGGTGGGAAAAGAGTACGAGGCGAGAGGGATCGCCAAGGACGGCGCCAAGCTGGTCACCGCCGTATCCACCTGCGGCGTGCCACGCTTCACGATTATCATCGGTGGCTCGTACGGGGCGGGAAATTACGGGATGTGCGGCCGCGCATTTTCCCCTCGCTTCCTGTGGATGTGGCCCAATGCCCGCATCTCGGTGATGGGGGGGGAGCAGGCGGCCTCGGTTTTGGCCACCGTACGCCAGGACAATCTAACCGCCCATGGCCAACCCGCCATGAGCGAAGAGGAAGTGGCCGCCTTCAAGCAACCGATCCTGGACAACTACGAGCGGGAAGGCTCTCCGTACTTCAGCACTGCCCGCATCTGGGACGATGGAATCCTTGCGCCCCCGGACTCCCGCCAGGCGGTGGGCCTGGGCATATCCTCTTCTCTCAACAGTCCATTCACCCGGCAGCCCTTTGGCGTCTTTCGCATGTGAGGCCGCTTGACTGGCCCTCCTCCGCCGCTAGGCGGCCAGGTCTCCAATGGGGATTGCGGACAGGCTTGTCCGCATCCCGCGTACGCCAATGGGAATCGCGGACAGGCTTGTCCGCGTTTCGAGACTAGGCATTGCGGACAGGCTTGTCCGCATTCCGTCAGGGCGGCTGTTAACCGGAAATCCTGCCATTCCACGGCCGGCGGCAAGCGTCAATGGGGATTGCGGACAGGCTTGTCCGCATCCCGCGTAACTGGCATCAGGGCAGACCTCGGGGCGGGTTTGCTCCCACGCCTCCCATGGAGAAGGACCGGATATGGCCCCCTGATCCCGGCAATGCTGGCCCTTTCACTGATCGTGGGCATTGCCTCCGGGGCATATTCGCAAGGGGCTCCCGCGGCTCCCCCTGTGGCGCCCGTGTACCGGTTCTCCGTGGAACTCAACACGGAGGAACACACCCTGTCCGGAAGAATGGAGGTGGAACTTCCACCGGGAGACCCGCGGAGTACAGGGGAATTGCTCTTTCACCTCCCCCCCAACCGTTTCCGGGAACCCGATAAGCGGGGAAACCGCAGGAATATTTCCCCTCTCTCCTTTTCCACGGGCTTTCGTCTGGACCCGCAATTCGACCCCCTCGCACCCGATGGGTTCAGCGAGGGCGGAATTGACATTCTGCGCGTGGAAAACCGCTCCGGAGAGCGGGTGACGTACGCATTCGAGGACAATCCCCTGATTCCTCACGGGTATTCCCCCCAGCAGGGATTAATGCGGGTGGATCTATCCCGATCGGAAAACCGGCGGTTCCTGGTGATCCAATTCCGCACCCGGCTTCCATACCGCTATTGGGATGGATGGAGCGAAGAGGGAATTTTGGCGGAACAATGGCATCCGGTATTGGCCAACCGGAAAATCGGGGCCTGGGAGCGGGGGGTATTTTCCCCAAAACCGGGGCGGTTCATGGCGGGAATCCAGGTGGATGCCCCGGGACGGTTGTTTGCCGGACAGGCCTGGAAGGCGGCCGTCGGCCCGGATCATCCCTTGCGAATGCCCCTCACGACTCATCCCCTGCGCTCCCTGCCCCTGGTGTTTCTTCATCAGGCCCAGGTGTTGGCCAAGCATGATTACGATCTTTCTCTCTATTCGTATTTCCAGCAAGGGAACAGACGCGGGGGGATGCTGGCGCTTTCCGTGGCCTCCGAGTTTTTGACGTTCGTGCGGGAAAAATACCGTTTGCCCAGTCCTTCCACCCGGATCGTCATGATCGAGGCGCCCAATCCCGTGGGAGAAATCCGCACGGTGGGAAGCATCCTTCT
Source organism: uncultured Pseudomonadota bacterium (assembly GCA_964583525.1). Lineage (GTDB taxonomy): Bacteria > SAR324 > SAR324 > SAR324 > JACQKK01 > CAZOXD01. The sequence goes on along the minus strand of CAZOXD010000005.1, from coordinate 36,288 downwards.
GATCCCAAAGGAGTATTTCCACAATCCGGGTGTAATGGACAGGATCTTTCTGGCGGAGCTTTCCCGGGCTCTCGCCCAGATCTGGTTTGGGGAATCCGTATGGTCGGACCGGGACCGGGAATCCTGGCTGCATCTTGGATTGTCCGGCTACCTGGGTCTGGATTTTTTCCATTCCCGCTTCGGCTGGAATGCAGGGATTCACAATTTGATCGACTGGCTTCAACCCAAATTCCGGGAACATTATTACGAGGCGCCCGTGCGCTCCATGATCCGGAACGAGAAAGACGCCCCGATCATGCTCTCGCTTACCGGCTTTCCCCACGCCCGGCCGGCGATTCTGGCGGCCTACAACAAGGGGCCACTGGTGATCCGCTCCCTGTACCATGTCGTGGGACGGAAAGCCTTTGGCAAAACACTCAATGCGCTCTATCAAAAGTACCGTTACCGGGAAATTGCCCTGCGGAATTTTCAAGAGGAAATTTCCGCCCTCTCCGGCCGCAATCTGGAACCGTTTTTCCGCCATTGGTTTTATGGAAAACCGGTAATCGATCTGTCCATCGAAAATTGGGAGGAAGAAACCCTTTCCGGGGGCCGTAAAATCAGGGTTTGGGTGCGCCGCCAGGGCCCCGCCCCCCTCCCCGCCGTGGTCCGTCTCACCACCCAAAGCGGGGCGGTGATTTCGCAAAGGTGGGAAGGAGAATCGGAAAGGGAGGTGTTGACCTTCGAAGTCACCGAGGCATTGGCTGGGATTACTATCGATCCGGATGAATATTGGCTGGAAATCGACCGGAAGAACAATTATTCGGAAATTCAATTCCGGATCAGACCGATCTTCGATTGGCCCAAACAACGGGAACTCCTGTTCGCGTTTCGGGGCACGCTGGGGGGTAATTCCATCGACGGAAACTACGTCGGCCTGGGGGGGATGCTCCATTTCAACGAAGACAATCAACTGGTGGTTATTCCGATATACGGGGAACGCACGGGACTTACCAACTACACCGCCTACTGGCACCGGACTCATTTCCTTCTTCCACCCCTTGCCCTGAAACTGAACTTTAAAAAACTGAACGGCACGCTCCTGCAGGGTTTGAGATTCGATTACAATTTGATCGAATCGGAGGAGCATCTCCTGAAACCCGGAATCGAATTCCGGCGGGAAATCGTGCGGGAAGCGGTGTTGTATCTCAATGGGAATACCGAATATCAGCCCAGGAGCAACGCCAATAATATTCGTTTTTATCTTCGCCAGGAATATTATGAGGGGCAATCCTATTTCAGCAAATTGACCCTGGAGGCTGCTCATTCCCGCCCGAATTTCGGTAGCGAATTCCAATTCACAACCCACTATTCCAGATTCAATCCAAGATTGAATCTCAATCCTTCCCATCGGGTCGATGTGGCGTTGATCCGTGGAGGAAGTATCGGATCTCCTCCCATACAGATGCGCCATGAGCTCGGGGGGCCGGGTTTCATGCGGGGATATCCACGGGTGCTCGCATTGACCCACGAGGAAATTGCGGGAATTAAATTGGACTACAATTGGACCTTTTCCCGGAATATCCACGGCACCGCCCTCCAAATCAGAAAGATGACGGCGATCCTCTTTGCGGACTGGGGGAGAGGGTGGGAAAACGGAGAACCGCGTACCGCAAGACCCATTCGGCGCGACGCAGGATTGGGGTTGGAGTTTGAAATTGATTTGCTGCGATTGGCGCAATTCCCTCTGAGATTCGAAATCGCCTATCCCTTGAATGACCCGGAATACACCGAGCCCCAGATCATTTTGTTTGGAATTTTGGCGTTTTAAATCAGGCGGAAAAAGTTGATGCTGTCTGGACCCTTTCAACGACCAACAGTTCGAAATTCCCCGCTTACTCTTGGCTGAGGGTTTTCAGCGATAATCCCCAATCCTTCCGCCATCCCGGCTTTTTCCCCCAGGTTACTTGAACAGCAGGAAATTTCCCGGCAGGCCGTCCTAACATTGCGGAAAATAAATTCCATTTATTCCTCACCGGCCAATCGGGCACGGTAGACCCGGAAAGGGTTTACATGTCACAGAAATCGGGCGATCATGACGATGACGAGTATTTTCACCCTTCCCGGAAGCCGCCTTTCTCGATTTTCCATCCCCCGGATAAGATAAGCCTGACCCCCGGCTTATATTGTAAAACCGCAATGCGCACCATCGTACTAGTGAATTTTTCGCTCTCCTTCAATGCGCATCACATCGATTCTCTCCATTGGACACCTGTCCGGCTGATCCGAAATCGATTTTCCAAAACCGGGGGGAAATCGGCGGAAATCGAGATATAAACGAGATATTTCAATGGGCTATAGAGACATGGTCTGGTTCGGAGCGAATTCCAGCCCGATGACAACGAATATTTTCATCCACCGGATCGGGTTTACCGCTACAATCAAAAAACAGGATGGCTGGCGATTGTTATTAAAATTTCCTGACATTGCGATTTGCGGAAGAAATAAATTTCGATTACAATGCAATTCTACCTACTCACAAGTTTGGAATTTCTATTTGCACCGCCTTAAAAAAATCTGTATAGGATAACCGTAGAGAAAATTTCAGACTTCAACACAAGGTGCTTTATCCAACTCATGCCGAAATTATCGCCAACCTGATTCTTACCCGATCCAGGGTGTGTCTGCCTCTACAACTTCAGACGGGCTTTATAAATGGAAGACATAGATAAAACCAGCAATGAAATATCTCTAAAACTGCTGAAAGACGTGGAAAAATTAGCGGCTGAGGGCAATAACCAAAAGCAAATCGCTAAAATTCTAGGTTTTAAAACCACTTTCACCCTCAATAATCGATTAGTGAAAGCTTCCCAGTTGACAGGAAAATCCGTGCCCCCGTTCAAGCCGAACAAGGGCGGGAAAAAGGGGTTGAAACTGGTGGAAACGGTGGAAGTAAAAAGGCGCGGGAAGGGGAATGCTTTTGGTGTGAACATCCCCCAGGAACCCTTAATGCGCGCGAAATTACAGCCGGGCGACAAACTAAAGGTTTCCGTGCGGGGAAAGACCATCTCCCTCACACCCAAATCAGCGTAAATGGGCGAAGCCGGACATTGAGTCCTGCCATTCCGGCGGCGGTATCCCCGATAATTCCGGGGCCGCCGGTCATTCGTGATGGTATTGATGCCCGGCATTCAGGCTGGCCACCCGGTACAACTGTTCCAGTAACACCACTCGCACAAGCTGGTGGGGCAGGGTCAGGCGGGAAAGCGAGAGCACCCAATCGGCCCGCTCCCGCAATGCCCCGTCCACTCCGTAGGCGCCGCCTACCACGAAGGTGATGGCGTTTCCATGATCGAGCAGCAGGGAACGCATTTTCGCAGCCAGCCCAGTCGTGTCCAACTGCTCCCCTTTTTCATCGAGCAGGACCACGAATGCGTCCCGGCCGGCCCGTTGCAAAACCGCTTCGGCCTCCAGGCGCAGGGCATCCTTCTTTATCCGCCCGGAATGGGCCGCGGCACGGACTTCGACCAATTCCACCGGGTGGAAGGGAGCGAGGCGCTTGCGGTAATATTCGATTCCATCCACGACGAATCGCTCTTTCGTTTTCCCAATCCAAATGATGCGCAGTCCCGCCATGACCCGTGGTCCTCAACCGTGATGTGGTTCCTCACCGCGCCGGATTACCTCTGGCGCCAATGCGCTTCCAGCACTTCCCGTGCGCCGGGGGGCACCCCCTCCAGGGAGCGGGATCGCAGAATTTCCCGCCCGGATATTTGTGGCAGGGGGAGCACAACCCGCCGCAGCAGCATCTGGCCTTCCCGCCCCCTGAGGTGTCCCGGGCCGTCCCGTGCCGAATCGGCGTCCCATGCCGCTTCCGCGTTCCAGGGAGGAGGCAGCAATTCCGCCAGTGCCTTTGATTCTTCCTCGGATTCATCCTTCCCCGCAGGATTCATACCCACCCGGTCGAACAGGATCAGCCCGGCCAAACGCAGGATTTCAGAAGACCGCCGCCACCGGGCGAACTCCAGGAAGGCATCCCACCCCAGTGCCAATTGCAGCCGGCTGAGGGGATAAAGCGAACTCAGGATTCCCAGGGTTTCGAACGTATACGAAGGTGAGGGGCGCCGCATTTCCAGGTCGCAGAGTTGGACATCCCGCCTTCCCCCCATCCCCCCCGCCCCTGCCAGGCCAGCCAAGCCTGCGCGGAGCATGTTCCACCGTACATCGTCCGGGAGCAGCGGCGGCGCGTCCTTGAATGGGGAGCGGCGCGCGGGCACCACCAGCACCCGATCGACTTCCGGGTCATCGGCAAGCGCTTTCACGATCCCCAGATGACCTTCATGAAAGGGACTGAAGGAACCTCCGAATACGGCGGCTGTGGATTGAGCTTTTATTTGCAATGTTTTCTTGAGAGAATCATAATTGGATTTCGAGGCCCCTCATACCCACTTCTGCAAAACAGAATAGATTCATGGATTCCTACCTTTTCCTGGCCCAATCGACCAACCTGGCCCTGGATTTGTTCAAATTCAGGCCGGAGGGCGCAAGCTTTTCCAATCAATATGTGGCCGCCGCCTTCATCGGCGTGCTGCTCCTCGGCGCGGCGGTGGGAGTATACTTTCTTCTTCGGCGGCGCCGCGAGTACAGCGATTTGAGCTTGCAACGCGAAGAGGCCCGGCTGCGGCTCATGATGAGCGAACTCAATCTGGGAGATTCGGAACATGAGTTGTTGATCGCCCTGGCCGGGGACGATCATCCCAGCAGGCTGGTGCCACTGATCGAATTCCGGTCGGAATTCGAAAACGCCCTGACGGAATTTCGCTCGGAAAACCCGTCTCATCCCACCATCAAGCGCATGTCTCAACTTCGCCAGCGCCTGGAATTCGGATTTAGGAACATCCGAAATCCGTTCACCGATACCCGCATGCTTGCCCCCGGGATGAAAATGCGCTGCCGCATCCGAACCCCGAAACGGGACATCGACTTTCTTACCTCCTTGCTGGGGCTCAACGAGAACAATTTCATTATCCGCCCCCCCATTGCCAAAGGCAAACCGGTCGAAATGGCCAGATTTCACGAATTGCATTTCCGCATTTCCAGGGAAAACGATGCCGAATACGAGTTCATCTCCCGTGTGAGCGGGCAGCTTCCGGAGGGCAACCGCGCGGTGGTGATGGAGCACACCAAGGATATCAGCAGGATGCTCTTCCGGAACGCGGAACGGGTGGAAACCACGATCCCCGTGCAGCTTTACGTGATCCGCCAGGAATTCACCTCGGACCGGGCCGTCGCCCATCTCAAGGCGATGGACTCCCAGTACGTATTCGAAGGAGAAATCAAGGACCTGAGCATCGGGGGCGCCCTGGTGCGCGCCAAAAAGCAGGAAACACGGCTCAACGACGGGGACGTGGTCGTATTCCAACTCCCCGAATCGCAGATCAAAGACGATCTGGTCAGTCAGGTAGTCGGAATCTTCGAAGGGGAAGGCGGGAGTCCCCATATGCACATGCAGTTCCTGGGCATGAAGGAATTGAACCGGCTCAAACTGAGCAAATACCTGGAAATCCTCAGAGAAAATGCCGTCACGTCATCGGAATATGGCGAACCCACCGCCCCCGGCGCATCCTGACCCTCCTGCGCCCCCCAACCTTACCCGGGGGCGGTCACGGGGGATCACGGGTACTCCATGGGAACCCGGGGGGCCATTATTGCACCCGATTTCGTCGAACCCAAACCGATCGAAGAGAAATTGCCATGCACCAAATCAAAGGACTGATCCGCACCATCCCCGATTTCCCTACCAAAGGCATTGATTACCGGGATTTGACGACGTTGTTTCTGGATCCGGCCGGGTTCAATCGCGCCGTCAAGGCCGTGGCCGGCCAATACAGGAATCACCAGATCGACATGGTGGTCGGCGTGGAATCGCGGGGATTCATCCTGGCGGCCCCCGTGGCCATCGAACTCAACCTGGGATTCGTGCCCGTCCGCAAACCCGGCAAATTGCCCGGCGAAACCTTCGGTGTGGAATACACCCTGGAATATGGGGAGGACCGCCTGGAAATTCACCGCGATGCCCTGCCCATGGGCGCCAGGGTGCTAATGGTGGATGACCTGCTCGCCACCGGGGGCACCATGGAAGCCGCTTGCAAGCTGGTGAGCCGGATCGGGTGCGAGATCGTGGGCTGCGCGTTCATCGTGGAATTGACCGATCTCAAGGGGCGGGAAAAGCTCGGCGGGTTCAACATCACCAATCTGGTGGAATTTGAAGGGGAGTAAACATGGCAGTGAAACTGCGCCCCCTGTCTTCCACCGATCCACTGATGATCGAGGAATCCGCATACCAAGCCCTGGTGGCCCGGAAAGAGAAGGGGTGGAGCCTTTGCGCGGACGAAACGGAATGGTTGGCCAAGCTCCACTATTTGCGCGAGGGTTTCAAAGCCGGTAAGTTGACCCCCCAGGAATTCCGCGACCGGGAATCCCGTCTGGTGGAATCCTGGTTGCGCAAGGGGGTTTGAGCCACGTCCGCCCACGATAGAGCCGCCCGGAAAAGGATCGTCGATTCCCCCCTCCCATCCCTCCAATCTTTCATCCATTCTGCAGCAAAGGTTTCATGGCCAAGGAAGAGCACAAGGACAAGTCCCTGGAACAAATTGCGCGCATTTTCGGGATCGGGAAATGCGATACCCACCTCTTCATTTGCGCTGGCCCGGACTGCTGCAGCGAGGAGCAGGGAGCCGCCAGTTGGAACGCGGTGAAGCGGAAGGTCAAGGAATTGAACCCTGATTTGCAGGAATCGAAAATCTATCGCACCAAGGTGGATTGCCTCCGGATATGCAAGGATGGACCGATTGCGGTGGCCTATCCCCAGGGGAAATGGTTCCACCAGGTCACCGAAGACCGGGCCGCCGAAATCGTGGAGTACCTGCAATCCGGCGCCAGCGAACCGCATCCCCTGGAATTCACCGCGCATCCCCTGCCCGCCCCGGGCAAAAATCGCGATTGACTTCCTCCCCGGCGGGACAGTACTCGTAGTAGGCTTTCGCCGCAATCTCTCGCATACCACACCATTCCACACCTCAGTGCCATGACGACAACGCCGGCCTATCTGGATGGAGAACGCCTGGTGGCGCTGTTAACCCCGGCGGAGGCGCTGGCCGCGGTGCAGGGGTTCTTCGCCGCCCATGCCCCGGAGGACGTGGAGGCGCCCCCCCGGATTCACATGGCCATTCCGGGGCGGAGCACCATCGGGCTGTACATGCCCGCCGCCACACGGGAGTTCGCCGCGGTCAAGATCGTGCACCTGATGCCGGACCGCTTCCCATCGGTGGAGGCGGAGGTGTTCCTCTACGACGCGGAATCCGGGAAGCTGCTCTTTTGGGGCGACGGTAAGCCCATGACGGCCCTGCGTACCGCGGCGGTTTCCACGGCGGCCTCCCTGCGCCTGATGCCCACCTGCGGCTCGTTGCTGGTGTTCGGCGCCGGGGTGCAGGCCAGGGCCCACGTGCAGGCATTCGCCTCGGCCTATCCCGGCCTGGAAACCGTCTGGGCCGCCACCCGCTCCCCGGAAAGCTTTGCGCGGTTGGAGGCATCCCTGGCACCGGATCTGCGCCCGGCGTTGCGTCATTGCGGAGATTCCGGCACGGTGCGGGCCGCCCTGGGAGAAGTGGACTGCGTGATCGCCACCACCCCCGCTCCCGAGCCCCTGTTCGATTGGGACGCCCTCGGCCCGCGCTGCCACGTGGTGGGAATCGGCTCGGCCACCCATGACATGAACGAGCTTCCACCGGAAGCCTTCCTGCGGGGAAGCGTGTGGGTGGATACCCGTAACGCCCTCCTGGAAGCCGGGGATTTCCGCGCCGCCCTGGCCAAGGGATGGGACGAGGCCAGCCTGCGGGGGGAATTGTTCGATCTGCTGGGCGGGGAAACGAAGGACACCCTCCCAGTTCAGGGAAGCGCCGTCCAGGAAGACGGTGTTAAGAAAGACGCCGTTCAGAAAGGCAATGTGCAAAAAGACGGTGGCAGCACGGTTTTCAAGTCCGTGGGCCATGCCGCGCAGGATTTGGCGATCCTGATCCGCCTCTGGGAGATGTTGAACGGATGATTCATCACGGCAAGGTTCTGTCCTGGCCTGCGCAGAGGAGATCCGCAGAGGGGAACCGCAAAAGCGAACAGCAATGGAACCGCCGATGAACGCAGATGGACGCGGATTGTAACTGCAAATGCCGGGAGAGGGGGAACCACAGAAGCGATAGCGTCCGCCTTACGCTTACTCCCCAGCCGCACGGCTATTCCCCCGCCAGTTCCCGGTTCTGCGCGAAGAGGGCGGGAACGCCCCCGGTGTGGATGAGGGTCACGGATTGGCCGGAGGTGAGTTCCCCGCGCCGGATCTGGGCGATGATGGCGGCCATGGCCTTGCCGTTGTATGTGGGGTCCAGGAAGATGCCTTCGTTTTGCGCCCACAGCTCGATGGCTTCGCGCACCTCGGGCGTGACGACGCCGTATCCCCCGGGTGTGCAGTCCAGCACGTCGAAGTCCCCCGCCTCGACCCGGGTGGCGATGCCCAGCGTTTCCGCGGCGGCGTTGGCGTAACCGGGCAGGTCCGCGGTGATCTGCCCGGCGGAGTAGATCAGGCTGGCCACCACCACCCGGGTGGGTAAGCCCAGGTGTTTGAGGCCCAGCACGAATCCCGAGGCCGTCACCCCGGAGCCGCAGGGAACGTAAAGCAGGTCGGGTGTATGGCCGGCGGCCTGGAACTGTCCGGCCAGTTCCTCCGCCGCGTTGACGTGGGAGATGGAGCCCAGGGTTCCCGAATGCAGCGAGAAGTGGACGATGTAGGGGGAAAAGCCCTGGGCTTCGTATTCCGCCTTGATCTGCCCGGCGAATTCCAGCAGCCCGGGATCGTGGTAATCGTCGTCCCCCTCGGTCTGGTAGTAGCGGATCTCCGCGCCCAGCAGCCGGAAGAGCAGCAGGTTGCCCTGGGGCTCCTCGCTGCCATCGGCTCCAAACACGATGATCACCGACTTGAGGCCCAGCTTGTTGGCCGCGGCGGTGACCTCCCGCAGGTGGTTGCTCTGCCGCCCCGCCGGAGTGATCATCACGTCGCAGCCCTTTTGCAATGCGTCCCCGAAAACATATTCGAAGATGCGCGGCTTGTTGCCGCCGAAGGAGAGCCCGCTGCGGTCATCACGCTTGATGGAAATGCGCGGGCCGCCCAGGGCCTCGCTCAGGCGCGGGGCCTCTTCCAGCGGGGTGGGCAGGTAGGCCAGCCGGGTGCGGGGTATCTTGTCGCAGATCATGCCTTCTTCTCTTGTGGTTTCGGTGGGGATGAATTCGCGGGCTAGCGGAACATGCCCAGCTTCAGTTTCAGTGGCCGGCCCAGCCACATTGCCCGCTCGGAATGGTCCAGCAGGTCGTCGTCCCCGTTGGGATGAATGAGCACGGAGAGCCCCTCGTGGCGCTCCATCAGCCAGGGCACGACCTTGGGAAACTCCCCGGCTCCGAAGGCCACCTGATACATGGCAATGGGGTGGGGCCCCACCGGCTCGTCCCGCCAGCGCCCCATCTTCACCTGGAACAGATTGTTCAGTTGCAGCCGCACCCGTTTGGCCGCGGGGCGGGAGGCCTCGTCGTAATAAACATGGGCATGGTAGCTGGGAAACGGCATCGGCTCTTCTCCGCATATCCGGCCATAATAGGTGGGAATTCCGATTCGCGCCACCGGAATCTTCGGTGTTCCTTCAGATAATCCGGAAATCCGTGGGCAACCGCGCCGCGGGGCAGGTCCCCGCCGGATATGATAGGATTCCAGGAAAGCACCCACCACCCCGATAACAAGGTGGCAATGCGGAACTCCACCCCGGGGGGGCGGAACGGTTCCGCTGAAACTATCCACCCGGAAAGAGGAGCGCCCCATGGCTTGGCCGATCGAGCATTTCCATTACATTCCTTCCCCCTCCAGCTTCATCGAGATGATGCCGGGCGCCATGAAGGCCATGACCCAGTGCGCGGCGGTGCAGCCGGGGGAAAACGTCGTCATCGCCTGCGACACCAACAAGATGCGCCTGGCCGAAGCCCTGGCGGCGGCGGCCTACGCCGTGGGAGGCATGCCCACCATCGTCACCTTCCCGCCCACCGGAGCGCACGGGGCGCAGGTGCCGGCGCCGGTGGTGGGGGCCTGCGCCCGTTCCGACGTGTTTTTTCTCCCCACCAGTTGGTCCATGACCCACACCGACGCCCGCATCGAGGCCATGCAGAACGGCGCGCGGGGCTCCACCATGTGCGAAGTGACCGAGGACTGCCTCTGCACGGGCGGCATCGAAGGGGACTACGAGGAGAACGACCGGGTGGGCCGCAGGCTGGGAGCGGTGTTGGCTTCCGGGGAAACCATCCGCATGGTCTCTCCCGCCGGTACGGACCTCACGGCGCGCATCGCTGGCCGTCCGGTGCAATACGAAACCGGCCTGTTCCGCGAACCGGGCCAGTTCGGGGCGCTCCCCAACAGCGAGGTCAATATCTCTCCCATCGAGGGCAGCGCCGAGGGAGTGATCGTCGGGGACGTGCGGCTGATGGGATTCGGGGTGCTGCGCGACGAACCGGTCACCATCGAGGTGAAGAACGGCAATGTGACCCGCGTCAGCGGCGGTAAGGCGGCGGACTATCTCAACGAAACCCTGCAATCCTTCGGCGACCCCAGCGCCTACAATCTGGCCGAGTTCGCCGTGGGCCTCAACCCCGCCTCTCGCGCCTATGCCACCAACCTGGAGGACCTGGGTAAACTGGGCTTCGGACACCATGGCATCGGCAGCAACTACGCCATCGGCGGAGAGGTCAAGGCGCCCTGCCATATCGACGTCATCTATGGCGAGGCCACCTTGATGGTGGACGACAAGGTAATCCTCGACAAGGGCCAGGTGCTGGTGTGAGGGAGGATTCCCCCCCCCCCTCACACCCCGCCTTCCTCCGCCGTTTTGGGGCCGGGGAGCAGGTAGAAGCCGATGGCGCCGAAGGTGAGCGCGGCGGCGATCCACCACATGGGGCCGTAGCCCCACTTTTCGGCCACCAGGCCGTAAACCGGGGGGCTGGAGAGGAAGCCCAGTTGATAGGCGAAGTGAAAGCCGCCGATGGCCATGCCCTGCATGTGCGGCGGGGAGCGGTCCAGCATCAGCGCCAGGATGGCGGGATTGGACAGCCCGAAGCCGATGCCGATCATCACCGCCGCCACCAGGATGGGTGGGATGGTGTGGCTGAAGCTGAAGATGACGATGCCCACCCCCATCATCACCAGCGTGGGCACGACCACCAGGGTGCGCCCGTAGCGGTCCGCCACGCCCGCTCCGAAAAAACGGCTGGCGGCGTTGGTGAAGGCATAGGTGAGGAAGAATACCCCCGAGGAAACCCCCAGCAATTGCGAATAGGTGGCCGTGAAGTTGAACAGCGCGCCCAGGGAACCCGCCAGCAGCAACAGGCACATGAAGGGCCAGCGGTAGCGGGGGCTGGCCAGGTCCCCGAAAAAGGTGGTGAGCGACTCCAGCGGCCGGAACGGCGTTTCCACCAATCCCGCCGAACGTTTGGTGATTCCCAGTATTAGGATCATCCCGGAGTAGGTGAAGGCCGTGGCGAAGAAGAAGAAGAAGGGATAATTCACGTGGCGGATTAACTGCTCCCCGATCAGCGGTCCCAGCCCGATGGCCGCCTGGTTGAATCCGAAATTGATGCCGATCCAGCGGGCCTTTTCCGCCGGAGGGAGGATCTGCGCCACGTAGGCCCCCCCGGCGTTCATGTAGACGGCGAACCCGAATCCCCGGATCACCATCAGGGCCGCCATGTAGTAATCGGGCGCCCAGGTGGTCACCACGGCCATGGTGGTCAATTCCACCAGCATCAGCCCCCCCAGCATCAGCTGCCGCCGTTCCACGCGGGCCACCATGGCGGTGATCCATGGCACCAGCAGGGTGGAAGCCAGGGAGGTCATGCCCATGATGATCCCGATTTCCTTCTCTCCGCCCCCCAATTCCTTGATGTAAAGGGGGAGTTGGAAGAAGCTGAAGAATCCGCAGAAGGCCAGCAACTGGCCCAGGGAAAGCAGCCAGAAGTCGCGCCTCTCCTGCCCGGTCAGTTGCGATCGCTGACCGGAGCGCATGCCTGAGCGTACGGCAGAGAAGATCGATCCGGATCGGCCGAGGAGGCTTTTGCCGCTCATGCCAGCACCGCCTGAATGTGCTCGCAGGACCGCGCCGCCGCTCCGGCCCGGGATTCCACGAATTGCGCGGCCGCCGCGCCCGCTTCGCGCATGTGCGCGGGATCGTCCAGCAGCGCGTGGAGGGCCTCCCGGAACGCCTCCCCGCCTGCAATGGAGCAGGCGCCTCCGGCGGCGATCAGGGCGCCCGCCTGGGGGTCCTTCCGGTGGCGGGGGCCGAAGAGCACCGGAATGCCCTCCGCTGCGGGTTCCAGCATGTTGTGAAGGTTGCCGCTGAACCCGCCGCCCACGTAGGCCAGCGCGGCGCGGGAATACAGGGCGGCCAAGTGACCCACGGTGTCCACCAACAGCACCCGGCTTTCCAGCCGCTCCCCGGGTCCCAGCCGGGTCAGGCGCACGGGCGGGGTGTCTCCCAACCGCGCTTCCAGGGCGCGCAGATGCTTTTCCTCGATCTCATGGGGCGCCAGCACCAGCACCAGGGCCGGGTAGCGCTCCAGCGCCTCGATCAACACGGGCAGGATGCATGCCTCGTCGGCGGGCCAGGTGCTTCCGGCGGCGAAAACCACGGCCTTCTCCGGGAAGACGGGCAGTTGCGCGGTGTTCAATTGCATGGTGTCGAAGGATTTTCGCCGCTCCAGCACACCGTCGAAGCGGGTGTCCCCCAGCACCTCGATGCAGCGGTGCCCGGGATGGGTGCGCCGGTAGCGTTCAGCATCCGCCTCGCTGACGGGGAAGATCCCAGTCAGCGCCGCGTACAGGGTGCGGTACATGGCCCTCCCCACACCCGAGGAGAACCGCCAGGAACGCTCGCTGAGGGTGGCGGATAGCAGGAACTGTGGCACTCCGCGCCGCCCGGCCTCCCACACCAGGTTGGGCCACAGGTCGTACTTGAGATAGACCAGCGCCGCCGGGTGCAGGGTCTCAAGCATGTGGCGGGCGTTGCGGCGGGTGTCCAGGGGCAGGTAGTCCGCGGCGATCAACCCCTGCAACCGCTCCCGGCTTTGCACGGCCCAGCCATGCCCGGAGGGCGACGTCACCGTGAGCGCGCACTGCGCGCCGGCCGCCAACAAGCGCTCCAGCACCGGGAGGGCCTGCAACAGCTCCCCCGCGCTGGCCACGTGAAACCAGACCAGGGGCCGGGAATCGTCCCGGGCGGCGGCCTGGGTTTCCAGCCGCTCCCACAGCCCCATGCGTTCCCGCACCCCCCGGCGCAGCTTGGCGTTCAGGCGCGCCCCCAGCCACAATCCCGCCAGTCCTAGTGGCAACAGCACCCAGGAGTACAGGGTCTGCCAGAAGGTTCGGGAAATGGAGAGCGCGGCCATTCAATATGGATGCAAACGGAAAGGAAGGAGCAGGCCCAGCCGCACCTGACCCGGGAGTCTAGCGGACTCCCATCCGGGGGCCATGCAAAGCCGGTCTGGTGGTTAGGGAAATGCTATCCGCTCTCCCTACAAAGGGCAACCGGGCGGGGAATCCCCTCAGGGCAATCGCAAGGCGGGAAGAGTTGGAATAAAAGCAATAAACAGAAAAAATTCAACTACAGGTGGGGGAAATGATTCTTGCCGGGAGGTAAAGAGCAATGGCTAATTTATGGCGGAGTCTCGCTCAATGGATGAAGACCTTATTTGGCTTGAGTTCCCAACTCCGCCAGGGCTTCGCGGGTTTGGGCGAGGAATCCGGTGGCTTGGGTTCTCTGGAATATCTCCTCCGCCTTTTTCAGGTGTTGAATGGACCTTTCCCGTTTTTTGCGTACTTTGAAGAGCACCCCCAAATCAAGGTGGGCCTGACCCGCGATGGTATCGCAACCCACGGACTCCGCCACCGCCAGCGCCTCCGTTAGGTAGCGCTCCGCCCGTTTCGCCGCCACGGGGAGGGTTTTCAGCAGAAAGCCGATGTTCTTCAGCATCACCCCCAGGGGTGGTTTGTCTCCAGCCAGCAGCATGAGATAGCACTTCCCCAGGCCATGTATCGCAAAAGGAATCACCCCCCCGTTGGCCCGGTATATCTCCATGCTCTCGCTGAAGGCCCGCAGGCCCCGGGAGAAATGTCCCTCCGCGAAAGCCAGCAGCCCCTGAGCCACTTTTACATAGGGTAAAAATAATTCGGCGCCATCTCCGACGCATTTCTCCGCGGCCGGAAGGGTTTCCCGTGCCCGGTCGAAATTTCCCGCCGCTGCGTTTGTTACAGTTGAAAGCACGGTGGGGATTCCCTCATAGAAAGGGTCGACCGCAACCCCGGCTGCCTGATCGTAGGATGCCGCGGCGGTGGCTAAGTTTCCGGCCACCTGTTCGGAACCGGCAACTAAAACCAGGCCTAACGCCTCTCCTCTCAGTGAGCCATAGCGACGGGAATAGGCCACCGCAGCCTCTCCCTGCTCCAGGCATTTCCCGGGGTCGCCTTTGTAGAAGTAATTCACGGCGACGCCGCAAAGGGATTTGAAATTGATGTAGGGTTCCGTTGGGAAATATTCCCTGGCAATGCGGGCTGCGCGTTCGCCCAACGCAATGCCTTCATCGTAGCGGGCCAAATCCGCATAGAGCCAGGAGGCCCAGGTGCAGATATGGGCGATCACCCTGTGGTTCCCGGATTCCTCCGCCAGGGTCAGCGCCTTCTGCAAATAGGGATGCGCCTTGCCGTGTCTTCCCCAGGACCAATAGGCAAATCCCAGCCAGCCGAAGAACATGCCCTGACGGGCTTTGTCCGGCAGGGTTTCCGCATGGTCCTCGTGTTTGCCGAACAGGTCAATGAGCTTGGGAAATGTGCCGAAGTAATAGAAGTTCAAAGCCCAGGCATCCAGCAGATCGTAAAACAAATTCCATTCTTCCCCGGTCTTGTTCGGTTTGGGTTCCAGCAATTCGTAGGCGCTTTGGAAGTAGCGCGCCGATTCCTCCAGGTTGAGATTGTCCAGCGCCTTTTGGCCCGATCCGATCAAATACCGCACCGCTTTTTCAGTTTGTTGGCCGTTCAGGAAATGATGCGCCAGCGTTTCGTAGAATTCCGGCAGCCGGTCCGCGAGCAGGGATTCCATCACCGCGCCGACTTTTTCATGGATGGCCTTGCGCTCGTTGAGCAGGAGGCTGTTGTACACCACTTCCCGTGTCAGCGGGTGCTTGAACATGTATTCCAAATCGGGCTCCATGGACAGCGCACGGATCATATCGGTGTCCTCGATGTGTTCCAACCGCCCCCGCAGTTCCACTGACTGGGCGGTGGTGCGCTCGAGAACCTGATAGAAAAAAGTGCGCCCGATCACCGAGGCTTCCTGCAGCACGCGTTTGTTGACCGGCTCCAACCGGTCCAACCGGGAGGCGATCACGCCCTGGATGGTGGCGGGGACATGGAA
>CAZOXD010000005.1:17970-20667 GCA_964583525.1 uncultured Pseudomonadota bacterium | reverse complement strand
ACCGAAGAGGGGTCGGCCCACTGCACATCGTCGATGTAGAACACTGTCGGGCCGCGCGCCGCCATGGCATGGAAAAGGGCCAGCAACGATTGCTGCAATTTCCTTTTACGGTAATCGGCGCTGACGCGGGCCGTCTCCGGATTTTCCAGGGCGTAGAGCACCCCAATATATTCCACGGCCTCATTGTCCGCTCCCAACAGGCCGCCCGCTTCGCGCTCCACCTTTCCCCGCACGGCGGTTGGCGAATCGCCTTCCTCGATCCCCCAGGCATGGTTGAGCATGTCCACGATGGGAAAATAGGGGATGCCCTGGGTATGGTCGTAGGCATTGCCCGCCAGCCATTGGTGGCTTTCCCGAACGGTTTCCCGAAAATCGTCGATGAGGCGGCTTTTGCCCGTCCCGGCCTCACCCCGCAGGGCGATGATGGAGCCCCTCCCGTCCCGCAGACGCTGCACCGATTGGGTTAACAGGGCCATTTCCACTTCCCGTCCCACCAGATTCGCCCGCAGCCCGGCAAACCGGCGGGTGGCCCCCGGCCGTTCGCGGGGCCCCACCACCCGGAATACCTTCACCGGCTCCTGTTTGCCTTTCACCCGCGTTTCGGGAGACGCTTCGAGGTCGAAGAAGCGCTCCACCAGGGTCGCCGTGTCCGGCCCGATCAGCACTTGGCCGCCCTCCGCCAAGTCGGACAGCCGCGAGGCCACGTTTACCACGTCGCCGAACACCCCCATCGCGCCGTCTTCCTTCCCCCTGCGCCCCGTCACCACAACCCCGGTGTTAATTCCGGTGTGCATGCTCAGGTCGCGCCCCACCTGCTCCCTGAAACCAGGGTTAAGCTCTTCTGTGCTGCGCTGAATCTCGTGCGCGGCGCGCACGGCCCGTACGGCGTCGTCCTCATGGGCTTGATTCAGCCCGAAGACCGCCATCACGGCGTCCCCGATGTACTTCTCGATCACGCCCCCGTAGTGGCCGATGATCTGCGAGGCCTCGCCGAACACCCGCCCCATCACTTCGCGCACATCCTCGGGATCCAGCTTTTCGGTAATGGCCGTGTATCCCTCGAGGTCGCAGAACAGGACGGTTACCTGCTTGCGTTCCCCGGACGCCGATGTGTCCGGGGACGATTCCGAATCTTCCCGGTATATCTCAGCTTCCAACGGGCGGCCGCATTCGCCGCAGAATTTCTGTTTCGCCGGATTTTCGAATCCACACGATGAGCATTGCATGGCGTTCCCCTTCATTCGATTAGCATGGGGAAAGCCTAACAAAAATAATTTTGAAATGGGAGCTTTGCAGGCAGGACAATATCAGGGCTGGGGGTACAATAATTAAACTCCATCAAATCAGTCGGTTGAAGCACAAAAAAACCGTCCCTCGAAAATCCGCATTACCTCATAATAAGGGGGCAAAAAGCAGAACTCCGGAAGTTGCCGTTGGCGGACACCGCTCATCGGAGGCTTATTCGAATTTTCTTTTTCTTGCGATTGCCATGGAGAATCCCCTCCGCCAAAGTCTTGGCCGCCCAGGGTCAACGGTGGTATGGATGGAGGAGCGGGGGGCAATCCCTCCCGAAGATTTAACCGCAGAGCAGGAGAAACGCGCTTGGCAGCTTCATCCCGATCACCGGTGGCTTCCACTACAGCTTCCACCACCGGCTCCAACACAGCTTCCACTGTCGCCTTCCGAGCGCCGGAGGGAGCGGACCTGGTGGAATGGTATTTCGAGCAGGGTTGGGGGGATGGCCTGCCCGTTGTGCCCCCCACGCCGGAGAAGATGGAGGCGATGCTGGAAGTCCTGGGAGGCGAGCCGAACGAGGTGGAGTGCCGGGTGCCCCCGCGCTGGGGATCCCTCACCCGGGAGGTGCTGGCCGTGAACCTGGTGATGGCGGGGTGTCTGCCCAATTATGCCCCGGTGGTGCGGGCCGCCCTGCTGGCCTTGTGCGACAAGCCCTTCAACCTCAACGGCGTTCAGTCCACCACCCACATGGCCGCGCCGCTGCTGGTGGTCAACGGTCCCATCCGCCTTTCCATCGGCATGAACTCCGGCCACAACGTGTTCGGCTCCGGAAACCGCGCCAATGCCACCATCGGCCGGGCGGTGCGGCTGGTGCTCCTCAATGTGGGAGGCGGCATTCCGGGGGACCTGGACAAGAGCACCCTGGGACATCCGGGCAAGTACACCTTCTGCATCGCGGAAAACGAGGAGGCCAGCCCCTGGGCTCCCTATCACGTGGAACGCGGGCACGGAAAGGAGGAGAGCACCGTGTTCGTCATCGCCAGCGAGCCGCCCCACTCGGTGACCAATCACGTTGCCAACGACCCCGAGGGCGTGCTCGACTCCATCGTATCGGCCATGAGCACCTATGCCCACAACAACGCCGTCTCCTCGGGATCGTGCACTGTGGTGATCGGCCCGGAACACGCGGACACCATTTCCGCCAGGGACTGGAGCCGCGGGGACGTGGCCAACTACCTGTGGATGAACGCGGGCAACACCTTCGGGGAGATCAGCTTCAACCACCGTTACGGAAAGGTCTACAACCGCAACCTGCCCCGCTGGTACCGCCGCGAACCCGGCTCCCGCATACCGGTGGTGCCCTCCCCGGATGACATCCACATCTTCGTCGCCGGGGGAGGCGCGGGCCGCTTCTCGGCCTTCCTGCCCGGCTGGGGCCACATGACGAGCCCGGTGCTGCGG
>CAZOXD010000005.1:14256-17870 GCA_964583525.1 uncultured Pseudomonadota bacterium | reverse complement strand
AATATGAGTGCTTCCAAACCAAAGCAAATAGATCGCATCGGCCTCAGTAAGCGCCCCGAATTGCGTTCCGAAATCATCGATACCTTGAAAGGCACCCGGTACTTTTCCCAAGTTCCCAATGAAACCATCGAGGAGGTATTGAAGGAGAGTTTCCTGGTATACCTTTCCCCCGGTGACGAGGTGATCGAGGAAGGCAGCGAGGATATCGATTCCTTTTATTTCCTCCTCCGCGGATCGGTGGGGGTGCACGTGGAGGATAAATATCTGCACTCCATCAACGACGTGGGAGACGCGGTGGGGGAAATGTCCGTAATCACGAAGTCCCCCCGTTCGGCCGGTGTAATCGCGGAAATGAACACGCAACTGGTCGAAATTCCCTGGCAGGTCATCCTGGATCTTCAGGATACCGATCCCCGCCACACCAATGCGTTCCTGAGCATGATGACGGTATTTCTGGCGGAAAAACTCACCACCACCACCCAGCGTGTGTATCTATACGAGAACTTCGTGGTGGAGGTGATGGAACGAGAACAGGAAAAGGATGAGCAGACCGCCGAATTGACCATGAAATTCGACCAACTGGAGAAATCCAACGAAATCCTGAAAAATCTCGCCACCCGCGACCAGATGACCAACCTGTACAACCATGCGGAGTTCAAGGACCATCTGAAACGGCAAATCATCCTGTTCCGCCGCAATGCGGAGCCCTTTTCCCTGGTGATGGGTGACCTGGACGATTTCAAGCAGATCAACGACACCCATGGCCACTTGGTGGGCGACGAGGTGATCCGTAACACGGCCAACATCCTGGTGGATTCCCTCCGCGAGGAAGTGGACACCATCTACCGCTATGGCGGGGAGGAATTTGCCGCCATCCTGAGGAGCACTCCCGAGGCGATCGCGGCCATCGTCCTCGAGCGCGTCCGCGTCAAGCTGGAGGCGACTCCCGTCCATATGGATGGATTGGAACTCATCACCACCATGAGCATCGGCGTCGGAGGGTTCAACCCGGAGTGGCAGATGGATGAATTCATCGCCAAGGTGGACCAGGCCATGTACGCCGCCAAACGCTCCGGGAAAAACAAGGTGGTATCCCTGGTGGACCCCACCACTCCCCGGAAATCCCGCAGGAATTCAAGAGGCAGGGCGGGAAAAAAGGCCCAAGCGCGCAATTAGGTGCGCACCCCAGGCGCTCAATATCCTACCCATCACAGGACCCCATGCTTCCCCTGGCCGGTATGCGCATCATCGCCGTGGAACAGTACGGCGCCGGGCCGTTTGGCACCAGCTACCTGGCCGACCTGGGGGCCGAGGTGATCAAGATCGAAAACCCCCGCGAAGGCGGCGAACTGGGCCGGCGGGTGGGGCCCTACTTCATCGCGCCCGGGGACAGCCATTTCTACCAGGCCAGCAACCGCAACAAGCGCAGCCTGGCCCTGGACCTGAAGGCCCCCGCAGGGCGGGAAGTGCTCCACGATCTGGCCCGGGGCGCGGACGGCATCCTCAACAACCTGCGCGGGGATCAGCCCGCCAAGCTGGGTCTGACTCATGACGACCTGAAGGACGCCAATCCCGCCATCGTCTGCGCGCACCTCTCCGCCTACGGCCGCACGGGTTCCCGCGCGGACTGGCCGGGCTTCGACTACCTGATGCAGGCCGAGGCGGGCTACCTTTCCCTCACCGGGGAGCCGGAGGGGCCGCCCGCGCGCTTCGGGCTGTCCATCGTGGACTTCATGACCGGGCTCACGGCCGCCTTTGCCCTGCTGGCCGGAATCACCTCCGCGCGGGTCACCGGGGAGGGACGCGATGTGGACGTGAGCCTGTTCGACGTGGCCCTGTACAACCTCAATTACGTGGGCGCCTGGTACCTCAACGAGGGCCACAACCAGGGCCGCGAGGCCGCTTCCGGGCACCCCTCCCTGGTGCCCTCGCAACTCTTCCGCACCCGGGACGGCTGGATTTTCATCATGTGCAACAAGGAACGCTTCTGGGGCGAACTGGCAGCAGCCCTGGACCAGCCCGAATGGGCCGCAGACCCCCGCTTCGCCACCTTCGCCGCACGGCTGGAAAACCGCGGGCAGGTGGCCACCATGCTGGAAGAGGAGTTGACCCGCCATACCACGGCCCACTGGCTGGAGCGCTTCGCCGGCAAGGTGCCCGCCGCCCCCGTCAACGACGTGGCGGCCGCCCTGGACAATCCCCTGGTGGCCGAGCGCGGGAGCGTGCTCAACTTTCCCCACCCGGCGCGCCCGGACCTGCGCCTGCTGGCCAACCCGGTGCGGGTGGAAGGCGAGGCGCATCCCACCAAGCCCGCGCCCGCCCTGGGCGCCGACACCGATGCCGTGCTCCGCAGCCTGGGCTATGACGAGCAGCGCATCGCCAAACTTAGGGAGAAAGGGGTGGTGATGTAGGGGGAGCAAGTAGCATGGGCAAACCGAATGGGCTACCTGCCGGCTGGTCAATATGATAATCTTGTGCATGGGAAAGCGGGGAAACTTTCCAGATTCCAAACCGAACCAGACGGGGCGCAACGATGACAGCGTCCGATTTACAGCGCAAACTCACTGCGGTGTTCGTCACCGACGTGGTGGGCTATTCCCGCCTGATGGGCGAGGACCACGAGGCCACGGTGCGCACCCTGGCCGCCTATCGCGAAGTATTCTCCACCTACATCCAGCAATTCCAGGGGCGCATCGTGAACGCGCCGGGGGATTCCATTCTGGCCGAATTTCCCTCCGTGGTGGACGCCGTCACGGCGGCGGTGGAAATCCAGCGCGAGCTGGCCGAGCGCAACACCGAACTGCCCCCGGAGCGGAAGATGGAGTTCCGCATCGGCGTCAACCTGGGGGACGTGCTGGTGCGCGAAGGGGAACTTTTCGGCGACGGCGTCAACATCGCCGCCCGCCTGGAGGCCCTGGCCGATCCCGGAGGTGTCTGCGTTTCGCGCACCGTACACGACCAGGTACAAAACCGGCTGCCCCTTCATTTCGAGTACATCGGCGAACACGCCGTGAAGAACATCGCCGAGCCGGTGCGGGCCTACCAGGTGCGCTCGGAGCCCGGCGCGGCGGCTCACCGGGTGGCCGCGGCAAAGCGGGCCGTGCGCGGCAAATGGAGCAAGGGAGTTCTGGCCGCCGCGGTGCTGATGCTGGTATTGGCCGGGGGCTACCTGGGCTGGCGTTATTATCCCGGCGGCGCCCCGGAAAGCGGGACGGCGGGGCCGGTTTCGGAAAAGGGTCTCACCCAGGCGGAGGAACCCTCCATCGCCGTGCTGCCCTTCGTCAACCTGAGCGGCGATGCGGAGCAGGAATACTTCAGCGATGGGCTGGCGGAGGACATCATCACCCGCCTTTCCCGCCTGCGGGGACTGGTCGTGATCGCCCGCACTTCCTCCTTCGCCTACAAGGGCAAGGCGTTGGACGTGCGCCAGATCGGGCGGGAGCTGGGGGTGAATTACGTGCTGGAGGGCAGCGTACGGCAGATTGGAGAGCGTGTGCGGATCACGGCGCAATTGATCGACACCCGCACCGGCGCTCACCTCTGGGCCGAAAATTACGACCTGGCCCGCGCCGACGTGCTGGAAAACCAGGACCGCATCACCCGCCAGGTGCTGA
>CAZOXD010000005.1:12678-14156 GCA_964583525.1 uncultured Pseudomonadota bacterium | reverse complement strand
CCCGGGTCGTCCCTCGGACTGATCGTCCATACCTTCACCCTGCTGATGGCCGGGGAATACGAGGAAGGGCTGGAGGTCGTCAAGCGTCTCCTGCGGCGCACCCCCAATCCCCTCCAGAGCTACCTCTGGGTCGCGGGCTTCATCTACACGTTAAACGGAAAGCACGAGGAGGCCGAGGCCGTGCTGAAGAAGATGATTGTCCACCCCCGTCCGGGCGCCTTCGCCCCCAGCGGCTGGTGCCTGCTCATCGTCAACCAGGTGGCCCTGGGGCGCATGGACGAGGCGGAAGCGACCCGGGTGAAATTCCTGGAGTGGCGCCCGGGGTTCAAGGCGGAGGATTACGCCCGCGAGGTCAAGAAATTCCACTTCAAGGACTCCTCCTTCGTAGAGGGGCACATGAAACTGCTGCGCAAGGCGGGCTTGCCTTGAGCCGTTGGGGTTCTCCCCCTCTCCCCTTGGAGATGGGGCAAGGGGGTGAGGTTGCAGTTGCTGTTGCAGTTCGCAGTTCTTTGAGTCTTTGCGCCTTTGCGCGAGGCAGTTGCCGTTGCGGTTATCCGCGTTAATCGGCGGTTCCCTTTGCCGTTGCAGTTCGCAGTTCAAATCAGTGTGTATCAGTGTTCATCAGTGGCTCATCCTTGCCGTTATCCGTGTTGATCCGCGCTGCGTCCTGAGCCCGTCGCAGGGTACATCCACGGTTTCGTTTCGCTGTTCGCTCCCCCCCGCCACACCCTCCTTGAGTGGTGTGAAACCCCGTCCGCATTCTTGACAACATCCCGTTTTTCCTTATACTGACGAAACTGAGGAGTACCGGCCCATGTGTCAGGGTTGGCGCAAAAATCATCCGGGCGAGGGAAGCGTGTTGGCGGTAAAAGCCGCCGCAGTAAAAGCAGCGGTGGTAAAAGCTGCGGTGGTAACGCAACAGTGGCCCGGGGAATGCGTCCTCCTTTCGAATTCCTGCATCATCTCAGCGTATCCATCGCCAACCGGCTGGGCGGAACCAGCAAGCCGGCAAGACAGGTGGTGCGCTACCCGGGAGAATCACCCCGCCCGGGAGCGGTTTCGTGCCGCAAACCAGCGTAATAGGCTGAAATAGTACAGATTACAGGAAGGGAGTAAAACCGGCGGTTTCGCCGTTCTCCCTCCCAAGAACGGGCCGGTACCCGTAAGGGCCGGGCTGCAACAGACGAACCGCAATGAAAATAGGATGAAGAGCCTTTGAGAAAACCCGATACGAACGCAACTTCCAAGGACTTCCAAGGACTTCCAAGGACTCCCAAGGACACCGCCATGATCCACTCCCACTTTCCCAAGCGGCAGGGACTCTACGATCCAGCCAATGAAAAAGACAGTTGTGGCATCGGGTTCGTCGTCAATTTCAAGGGTGTGAGGTCGCACGATATTATCGAGCAGGGATTGCAAATACTGGAAAGCCTGAACCACCGTGGCGCAACCGGCTCCGATCCCAACGTGGGAGACGG
>CAZOXD010000005.1:0-12578 GCA_964583525.1 uncultured Pseudomonadota bacterium | reverse complement strand
CAAGCCTGCCGCCAATGCCACTGCCGCGAACGGATTTTCCCTCCCGGATGAAGGCGGTTACGGGGTGGGCATGATTTTTCTTCCCCGCGAGGAGAGCGAACGGGCCTGGGCCGAGGGGATCGTCAACGGCGCAATCGAGACCGAGGGCCAAATCCTGCTCGGGTGGCGGGACGTGCCCACGGTCAACGATTCCCTGGGGGATGCCTCCCGCAATACCCAGCCCGTGATCCGCCAGGTATTCGTGGGGGCGGGGGCCGGCCTCACGCAAGGAACGCCCATCCAGCCGGAATCCGATCCGGTGGAAGCGCTGGAACGCAAGCTCTACGTCATCCGGCGTGTGATCGAAAAGGAAGCCAAACAGGGCGGCCTGAGGGATTTCACCATAACCAGCCTCTCCGCCCGCACGGTGATCTACAAGGGCATGCTCACCACCATGCAATTGCAGCAGTTCTACCCGGACCTGCACGACCCGGCCATGGAATCGGCCATCGCACTGGTGCACGCCCGGTATTCCACCAACACCTTCCCCAGTTGGGCGCTCTCCCAGCCCTTCCGCATGCTGGCCCACAATGGCGAGATCAACACGCTGCGGGGCAACATCAATTGGATGTCGGCGCGGGAAAAGGACCTCACCTCCCCGCTCTTCGGGGACGATCTGCCCAAAATCTTCCCGGTGGTCAACCCCGCCGGGAGCGATTCGGCGATCTTCGATCAGGTGCTGGAATTCCTCGTGCAGACCGGCCGCTCCCTGCCGCACTCCATGATGATGATGATCCCGGAATCCTGGGACAACAACCCGGAGATGGACATCGACCGGCGGGCCTTTTACCAGTATCACGCCACCTTGCTGGAACCGTGGGACGGACCCGCGGCGATGGCCTTTTCCAACGGCCGGATGGTGGGGGCCACCTTGGACCGCAACGGCTTGCGCCCGGCGCGCATCCTGGTCACCAAGGACGACCGGGTGATCATGGCTTCGGAAGCCGGCGTGCTTCCCGTGGCGCCGGAGAACGTGGCCTACAAGACCCGCCTGCGGCCGGGCCGCATTTTCGTAGTGGACCTGGACGAGCAGGCGATCATTCCGGACGAGGAGGTCAAGCGGCGCATCGTGGCCCACCACCCCTACCGGGAATGGGTGGAGACCAATACCATCCGTTTTGGGGAATTGCAGGAGCCGCCCCACGTGCATCAACCCGACCATGCCACCGTGCTGCAACGCCAGCAGGCTTTCGGCTACACCAAGGAGGACCTCAAATTCCTCCTCCACCCCATGGCCAGCACGGGCGCCGAACCGTTGGGCTCCATGGGCGCCGATTCGCCCATCGCCGTACTTTCCAACCAGCCCAAGCTGCTCTTCAATTACTTCAAGCAGAACTTCGCCCAGGTGACGAACCCGGCCATCGATCCCATCCGGGAGGACCTGGTGATGTCCCTTTCCATCTTTCTGGGGCGCGAAGGCAATCTGTTGGACGAGGCGCCGCGCAACGCCCACGTGCTGCACCTGCCCCACCCGATCCTCACCAACTACAACCTGGAACGGTTGCGCCACGTTTCCCAAGGGGACTTCCAGGCCAAGACCCTCTCCATGCTCTTTCCGGTGGCCCGGAAGGAAGAAGGTCTGGAGAAGGCTCTGCGGCGGCTCAACGACCAGGCGGACGAGGCCGTGCGGGCGGGCTTTCCCCTGATCATTCTATCCGACCGCGGGGTGGACCGGGACCAGGCGCCCATCCCCAGCCTGCTGGCGACCGCCTCGGTGCATCACCATCTGATCCGCGAGGGCACCCGCAACAACGTGGGACTGATCGTGGAAACCGGAGAGGCGCGGGAGGTGCACCACTTTGCACTCCTGGTGGGGTACGGCGCCACGGCCGTCAATCCCTATCTGGCCTTCGAAACCCTGGTGGATGAGGAAACGGCCCTCAAGAAAAACAGGGACGAGGAGGTGCCCATCCCCGTTCAGAATTACATGCAGGCCATCGGCAAGGGGCTGCTCAAGGTGTTCTCCAAAATGGGCATCTCCACCCTGCAGAGCTATCACGGCGCCCAGATCTTCGAATCCCTGGGAATCAACCGCGATGTGATCAAGCGCTATTTCACCCACACCTCTTCCCGGATCGAAGGGATCGGGCTCAAGGAAATCCACGAGGAAATCCTGCGCCGGCACGGGTCGGCATTCCCCGCCGGAGAGCATGCCTCGCCCTTCCTGGCCGTGGGCGGGCAATATCAGTTCCGGCGGGATGGGGAATACCACGCCATCAATCCCAAGACCGTTCACAATCTCCAGGTGGCCGTGCGCACCGGCAGCCAGGAGCACTACGACATATTCGCGGAATTGGCCAACCGGAGTGACGGGAATATCGGTACCTTGCGTGGATTGTTCGAGTTCAAGCGCGACCCCATTCCCATCGAGGAAGTGGAGCCGGAGGAAAACATCGTGCGCCGCTTCTGCACCGGCGCCATGTCCCTGGGTTCCATCAGCAGGGAAGCCCACGAAACCATCGCCATCGCCATGAACCGCCTGGGCGGCAAGAGCAATACCGGCGAGGGTGGGGAGGATCCGGTGCGCTTCACTCCGGACGCCAACGGGGATTCCCGTAAAAGCTATATCAAGCAGGTGGCCTCCGGCCGCTTCGGGGTCAACAGCGAATTCCTGGTGAACGGGAACGAGTTGCAGATCAAAATCGCCCAAGGCGCCAAGCCTGGCGAGGGCGGGCAGTTGCCCGGGCACAAGGTGGACAATTACATCGGCTCCATCCGCTTCACCACCCCGGGGGTGGGGTTGATCTCCCCACCGCCCCATCACGACATCTATTCCATCGAGGATCTCAAGCAGTTGATCTTCGATCTGAAGAATTCCAATCCGGAAGCCGATATCTCCGTCAAGCTGGTGGCGGAAACCGGGGTGGGCACCATTGCCGCGGGCGTGGCCAAGGGCAAGGCCGATTCCATCCTCATCTCCGGCTACGAAGGCGGGACGGGGGCCTCTCCCCTCAGTTCCATCCAACACGCGGGAATCCCCTGGGAGCTGGGCCTGGCGGAAACCCAGCAGACCCTGGTACTGAACGACCTGCGGGGCCGCATCCGCCTCCAGACGGACGGGCAGCTCAAGACCGGGCGCGACGTGGTGGTTGCCACCCTGCTCGGCGCGGAGGAATACGGATTTTCCACCATTCCCCTCATCGCCCTGGGATGCATCATGATGCGGGTCTGCCACCTCAACACCTGCCCGGTGGGCATCGCCACCCAGGATACACGCCTGCGCAAGAAGTTCGCCGGATCGCCCGAGCATGTCACCCGCTACTTCCACTTCGTGGCCAGGGAAGCCCGCGCCCTGATGGCGGAACTGGGCTTCCGCACCATCGACGAGATGGTGGGACGGGTGGACCGCATCGACGCCCGCAAGGCCCTGGATCACTGGAAGGCCCGGGGGCTGGACCTGAGCGCTATCCTCCACAAACCGGAGGTGCCCGATTCCATCGCCACCCACAACACGGAAAAGCAGGCGCATCTCATCGACGGCATCCTGGACGAAACCCTGATCGAACTGGCCCGGCCGGCCCTGGAAGACCGCACGCCGGTCTATCACGAGCTGGAGATCAACAACTCCAACCTGGCCACCGGCACCATGCTGGGCAGCCGCCTTTCCAAACGCTACGGCTCAGAAGGGTTGCCGGACAACACCATCCATTTCAAGTTCACCGGTTCCGCCGGGCAGAGTTGCGGAGCCTTCCTGCCCCGGGGCATTACGCTCTCCCTGGAAGGCGACGCCAACGACTATACCGGCAAGGGCCTCTGCGGGGGGCGGTTGATCGTTCATGCGCCCAAGGCCTCCACCTTCCCTCCCGAGGAGAACATCCTGGTGGGCAACGTGGTGCTCTATGGCGCGACGGGCGGCGAAGCCTTCTTCGCCGGGCTGGCGGGAGAACGCTTTTGCGTCCGCAACAGCGGCGCCCACACCGTGGTGGAGGGCGTGGGGGACCACGGCTGCGAATACATGACCGGCGGGCGGGCGGTGATCCTCGGACCCACCGGGCGCAACTTCGCCGCGGGCATGTCCGGCGGAATCGCCTACATCCTGGATGAGGAGGGAAAATTCCCCGGCCGCCTCAACCCGGCCATGGTGGAGTTGGAGGAACTGGAGCCCGGGGATATCGACCTGGTGCATTCCCTGGTGTCCAAGCACGTGCAATACACGGGCTCCGCCAAGGGGCAGTATGTCTTGAACAGGTGGGATGCCCTCCTCTCCAGCTTCATAAAGGTGATGCCGGTCGACCTCAAACGCGTCCTGCTGGAAGAGCAGTCCAAGGAAAAAGAGATCGCATAAGATGGGCAATCCGACTGGATTTATGGAAATCGGCCGCGCCGCACCGGTGCGCAAATCTCGCCAAGAGCGGGTCAAGGACTTCCTCGAGTTCGACCTGCCCTGGGCCGATGGACTGCTCCACGATCAGGGCGCGCGCTGCATGGACTGCGGTGTGCCCACCTGTCACGGGGACCCGGGCTGTCCTCTGGGCAACCTGATCCCGGACTGGAACGACCTGGTGATGCGCGGGGAGTGGGAAAAGGCCAGCGAGGAACTGCACCGCACCAACAACTTTCCCGATTTCACCGGCCGGATCTGCCCCGCGCCCTGCGAGGAGGTCTGCATCCTCGGCATCAACGAGGACCCGGTCAACATCAAGGCCATCGAGAAATCCATCATCGACCGCGCCTTCGAGAAAGGCTGGGTGCAGCCCCAGATCGCCCGTCAGCAAACCTGGAAGCGCGTCGCAGTGGTGGGCTCCGGTCCGGCGGGACTGGCCGGGGCGCAGCAACTGGTGCGCAAGGGACACCAGGTATCGGTGTTCGAGAAAAACGACCGCCTGGGCGGGTTGCTCACCTACGGCATTCCCGATTTCAAGCTGGAGCCCCGCATCGTCGAGCAGCGGATCGCGCAGATGAAGGCCGAAGGCGTTGACTTTTACCCCAACACCAGGGTCGGGAAGGACCTCCCGGTATCCGAACTGCGCGGGTCGTTCGACGCGGTGTTGCTGGCCGGCGGCGCGGAGCACGCCCGGGGCCTCCCGCCGGACGTGGAAGGCCGGGACCTGGAAGGTATTCACCCGGCCATGGATTTTCTCACCCAGCAAAACCGGCGCGATCTGGGCGACGTGGTGCCTCCCCTGGAAGCCATCCTGGCCACCGGCAAGCAGGTGGTGATTCTCGGCGGCGGCGATACCGGGGCGGACTGCCTGGGCACCTCCCACCGCCAGGGCGCGGCGGAGGTGCATCAGTTCGAAATCCTTCCCAAGCCGGAAAAGGTGAAGACCGGCACTTCCCATGAGGAAGGAGGCCGGCGCCGCTGGAGCGTGGCCACCAAGGGGTTTCGGGGCGAGGACGGCCGGGTCCAGGAACTGTACGGCGTGGAAGTGGAATGGCTGCCGCCGGAAAAGAATGGGGGGCGCCCCGTCATGCGGGAAATTCCCGGCAGCGAGTTCACCCAGGCCGCTGAACTGGTGCTGCTGGCCATGGGTTTCCTGGGTCCGCTCCAGGAAGGGCTGCTCACCGAACTGGGGGTGGACATCAACGAGAGCGGCGCCGTGGCCAGGGATGCGAATTACATGACCAGCGTTTCCGGAATCTTCGCGGCGGGGGATGTGGCCCGCGGCGCCTCCCTGGTGGTGTGGGCCATCGAGGAAGGCCGCAAGGCGGCATCCGCCATCCATGCCTACCTGGCCAACCAGAAAGGGTAAATCCCTACGGAGCCCGTATGGGCGGGGAGGGGATCCCGGAGGGTCCTGCCGTCCCGGATTTCCAGCACGGTACACCTGCTTACAAATGGCGGAGGCATCGGTACCTGGAAACCTGTTCGCAACCATCCTAAGGCGGATTCGGCAATTGATGCCGCCCGCACCTGTGTGACGAACCCACCATGTGAGCGAAACCAATGGCCAGATTCGAGAACGAGGCGAAATGGCTCATGGCGGCATTGCTGCGTCACCATAACTCCAAAATTGGGTTTGAAATCCTTCTCAGCGCAAAAATCGGGAGGAACGACCGGCATGAGGTGGATTTCGCTTTGAAAATAGTGGTACCGAAAGTCCGAGGACTGGTTTGGCCCGGATTGACGGCTTCATCTGGGAAATATCGGTTTACAATTATCGCGTGTTGAACGAGATCATGACGAAGGTGGTTGTGATGAAATTTAAGCATGTTCCGTTCATTGTCGTCGCCGTCGTCTGCCTGCACGTCGTGGACGCCGTCGCCGATTCCTACGATGGGTCCATATTCGATGCCCACGGTCACATCGGCGGCTCTTTCGACCCGGAGACTATGGACCGCGTGACCAGCGCCAATGGCGTCACCCGCCAATTGCTGATGGCCCGATACTACCCGGGCTCGCCATGGAGAAAGGATTTACCGGGTCGCGATGAGCTTTCGCTCAAAATGGCGGCTTCCTATCCGGGCCGGTTCTTCCCGCTCGTCGGTATGCAGAGGCCGATGCTGACCGGGTCGGACAAATGGCACTATCCTCCAGCCGCGATCAAAACCCTCCTGAAGGAAACCGAACGGAAACTCGCCTCGGGAAAATTTTACGGGATCGGAGAACTGATCGTTCGGCATTTCGCCTATACCCGTGGCCGGCATGCCGAGTTGGATAATCCGATATACTCGACTTTCACCAGAAGGCTTAGCGACATTGCGATGCGGTTCGACGTGCCGATCGTCATCCATATGGAAGGCGTGCCCGGCCTGGTTGCCGATTTCAGCCGGCTGATCGGTGAATACGGAACGGTTCGCTATGTTTGGGCGCACAACTGCGGTCGAAGCAAGGCGCCGGTCATCCGCGAGATGCTGACCCGGCATCCCAACCTGATGTGCGACCTGGGCGGCATGACCAATACCGGGAGACAGAACTACGGCACCGGATTCCCGCGCATGGAGCCCTATACGGCGCTCATGGAGGTAGGCGGACTGTTCTTTCCTCGCATGAAGCAGATTTATGAAGATTT
Organism: uncultured Pseudomonadota bacterium; assembly: GCA_964583525.1. Lineage (GTDB taxonomy): Bacteria > SAR324 > SAR324 > SAR324 > JACQKK01 > CAZOXD01. The sequence continues at coordinate 5,586 of CAZOXD010000005.1, read as the reverse complement.
CCCGGACCGCTTCACGATCGGCATGGATGTTGCCCACGCGCGCGGCATGAACAGACGGAACTATTCGCGGAGAGTGGACCGCTTCCGCCGGTTGCTTGGTCAGCTGTCACCCACAGCTGCGAAACTGATCGCCGAAGGCAATGCCCTGCGTATCTTCAAGTTGGAAAATTGATCCGGGGCGGTTTCGGTCAATGGTTGGTTAAAAAAAAAACCATTCGGAATTTCCAGAATGCGTTTACCCTGGGGCCCCTCCCATTCCACTGGCTCGGCCTGCCGTCCGGGGGTGCGGGTGCGTCCTCCTCCCTCGAATTCAATCACCAGGGACCGCTCCCTTGAAACGGATTGCAACCATTGCCCTGGCCGCCACGGTCACCATCCTGGCGTTGGTGTACGCCCTGTGGGGCGTGGACTTCGCCCGGCTGGGTTCCGTCCTGGCCGGGGCGCGCTACTGGGTGCTCGCTCCCTTCGGTGTTTTCCTGGCGCTGTTTTACGGATTTACCGGCCTGCGCTGGAACCTGATCCTGCGTCCCCTGGGACGGTATTCCCTGTTGCAGTCCGGTGCGGCGATGATGATCGGTTTCGCGGGGAACAACGTGCTCCCTGCGCACCTGGGGGAGCTGGTGCGGGCGGTGGTTTTCGGGAGGAAGTTCGGCGTGCCTCCCTCCAGCGTGCTGGTGACCCTGGTGGTGGAGCGGATCCTGGACGTGTTCTCCATCCTCTTTTTCTACTTTCTGGCGGTGCTGTCGATCGATCCCTTCCCGGAATCCATCAAGCTGGGCGCGGAGGCGATTGCCGCCGTCATGGCGGGGCTGTGCGTGGCGATCATATTCTTCCTGCGCGATCCGGAATTTTTCTTGCGCCTCTGGGATCGTTTCGCAGGCTGGCTTCCCGCCGTCCTCCGGGAGAAGGGGCGGGGCCTGTTGGAGAACGCCGCCGCCGGCCTTTCCGCCCTGCGCTCCCCGGCGATGCTGGCGGGGATGCTGGGATACTCCCTGTTGAAATGGCTTTCCTGCGGGGCCATGGTGTGGCTGGCCCTGCTGAGCTTCGATCAGCAAATTTCCTTCGGGGTTTCCATGATCGTGATCGCGGTTACGGCGGTGGCGGTGACCGTTCCCAGCGCTCCGGGATTTTTCGGGGCCATGCAGGCCGCGTTCGTGTTCGCCCTGTTGCCCTTCGGCATCTCCCGCGAAGTGGCCCTGGCCGCTTCGGTGTTCTATCTGGTGTCCCAATGGCTGCCCGTTACGGTCTTTGGGGGGGTGTGCTTCGCCGCCACCGGGGCCAGGTTCCGGGACGTGCGGGCGGATGCCGAACGGGTGCGGGGGGTGGAAGGCCTGTAAATTCGTGTCTCATTTGACCTTTGCACATCAGCCATCTGGGAACCTGTTGCCTCGCCATTCCATAACCCCACCACGCACATCAACCCGGAAAATTTCCATGAGCACCGCACCTCCAGAATCCAGCTTGCGGGAATCGGCATTGGAAATCTATCGTAGCGGTCTTCGCAAGATCACGCCGGAGTACCTGCTCCGCCAAGCCCTGCGGGTGGAGAATAACCCCCTGGAATTGGAAGGAGACGACCTGCGCCTGACCTTCCTGGAGCGCGAGGAGCGGGTTGCACTTTCCCCCGGGGGAAGAATCCTCCTACTGGCGGTGGGCAAGGCCGCCGCGCCCATGGCCCTGGAGGCGCACGCGATCCTGGGGAACCGCATCGGACGCGGGCTGGTGGTCACCAAGGAGGGCTTCTCCCTGGCTGGCCTGCCCTGGCCGGTGCGGGAAACGGGGCATCCCGTTCCGGACGAGAAAGGCGTGGCGGCGGCGGCCGAGGCGGAGGCGTTGCTGCGGGATGCCACCCGGGACGATCTGGCGCTGGTGCTGGTTTCGGGCGGGGCCTCCGCGCTGCTCCCCGCGCCCATCGCCGGGATTTCCCTCCCCGACAAGCAGGCCCTGGTGGAGCGGATGCTCCGCGCCAACATGGATATCCACGAGATCAACACGGTGCGCAAGGCGGTCTCCCGCTTCAAGGGAGGCGGCCTGGCGGCCCTGGCGGCGCCGGCGCGCACGGTGGGGCTCTATCTATCCGACGTGCCCGGGGACCGTCTTTCCTCCATCGGCTCCGGGCCCACCGTCCCGGAACCGGTGCGGTTCGAAGAGGTGGTGACCCTGCTCCGGGAAAAGGGGCTATGGGATGAGACGCCTGCGGCCGTCCAGGCAGCCTTGCGGGAGGGCAGGGAGCCCGGCAAGACACCTCCGGAGCCACCGGCGATGCCACCGTTGAACGGATTGATCGGCGCCAACCGGCACCTGCTCCGCGCCATGGGGGAAGCTGCCGAGGGGCTGGGATTTCGCGCGGGCATCATCGAAGAACCCACCACGGGACTCAACCACGATGCCCTCCCCGGCCTGCTGGAGCGCTGGGAGGCCTTTCGCCGGGAACAGCGCGGCTCCAGTGGCTCCAAAGCCGGCGCGGAAAAGCCCCTGGCGTTTATCTCCGGCGGCGAGACCACTGTGGAGGTGACGGGGAGCGGCAAGGGAGGCCGCTGCCAGGAATTGGCGGCGCTGATGCTGCCCCGGATGGAGGAGGGAACGGTGTTCCTGGCGGCGGGATCGGACGGTAACGACGGCCCCACCGACGCCGCGGGAGGCGTGGTGGACCGCGGCAGTTGGCTGGACATCCAGGCCCGGAATCTTCCCTACGGGAATTTGCTGGCCGACAATGACAGCTACCGATTGTTGGAGCTTTCCGGAAACCTGATCAAGGTGCCCCCCACGCGCAACAACGTAATGGACGTGCATTTGTTTCTTGGCCTCCCCTGATCCTCCGGCCAGGGAAAAGGTAAATTTTGCAAGCGTGCCGAATTCCGGGTTAGAATCCACGCGTTCGGGTGGAGACCGAGGGAAAAGGATTCCCCTGCGGGAATGGCGATGCCATAAATGACGATGCCATAAAATACCATGGCACAGGGAAAGGCAAAATGGCCGAACAGGATTTTGACAAACTCTACGAACGTCACATCGAAGAGGGGGAGAAAAGCGCCGATGTTCAGGGGGATTCCGAACGGCGCAAGCATATCCGCCTGAAAGCCCATGACACCAAGCTGTCGGTGCGGGCCGAGGTGGAGGTGTCCGCCATCGATGTATCTCTCTCCGGCTTGGCGTTCTACTCACAGTTTCCCGTCCAGATCGGCCAGTCGCTCCACATTACGGTGGGCAGCCTCTTCACGGTGGAGGCGGAGGTGATATCCTGCGTCCTGGTCAGTTCCGACCCCGACTTCAAGGAGACCGACTATAAGGTGCAGTGCCGGTTTTACGAGGAGGAGCAGGGCAAGTACCTGCTGGTGGTCGTCAAGGAAATGGAGGAAAAAGGGAAGAAATAAACCCGAGCGATTCCCAGGCCCGGTCTTCCGTGCCTTGTCCTCCATGCCTTTTCCTCCATGCCCTGTTTTTCATGTTTGGGCCGGGGAGTCTCATCCCGCTGGCGCAGGGATGGGTGGCCTCCGCATTCGGATCACCACCAGCAATCCCCCCACGATGGCCAGATTGGCCACTCCGGCCAAGGCCCCCGTTGCGTAGGAGGCTGTGTATCCCCCGCTCAAGTCGTAAATCACCCCTCCCAAATATCCTCCCAGGGCCATGCCCAGATTGCCGAAGAAAAAGACCATTCCCATCACGACGCCCACGCGATGCGTCGGGATCATTTCCCGCACGATGATGGCGTAGGAGGGAATCACCCCTCCGTATCCGATCCCATACAGGATTCCAACGGCAACAAACCAGGGCAGGGTGGATAGCTGCGAGAACCAGAACACCATCGCCGTTTGCAGAGCGGAAGCCAGCAGCAGGGAGCGCACTCCCCCGATATGGTCGGCCAAGCGGCCGATGCCCACCCTCCCCACGATGCTGGTCACCATGATCACGCTCAGCACAGCCGCCGCCGTGGTGGGGAGGAGGCCCTGTTCCAATGCCAGGGGGTAGATATGAATGAGCGGTATCGACATGCAGATGCAGCAGCACACGATGGCAATACACAGCGTGGCGGACAAGGGAGCGGGTGCGATGACGGCGCGGGAAGGGCCTGCGATCTTGGCGCTGGCTTTGGTGGCGGCAATGCCCGGAGGATCGCGGACGATCAGGGCCAGCACGATCAGCACCGACATGGAAACAGCCCCCAGCACCAGGTAGGCATCCCGCCAGCCCAGGGAGGCCGTCAGCCACCGGGCCAAAGCCGGCATGAGGGCCCCGCCCAGGCTTTGCCCCGCCATGACGACGCCCACGGCCAACCCCTTGTTTCGCTCAAACCAGAACCCGATGTTGGTCATCAGGGGCACCAGGAACGAACCGTTCGCCAGGGCCCCCACCAGCAGGCCGTAGATCAGATACAACTGCCACAGGCTGTCGATCCGGCTCAGCAACATCTGGGAGACGCCCATCATCACGGCGCCGAAGAGGATGATGGGACGAATGGAAATGCGGTCCACCAACCGCCCCATTCCGATGCCGAACGATCCGACGAAAAACGCCGAGATGGAATAGGCGAAGGACGTGACTCCCCGCTCCCAGCCGAATTCGGCCTCCAAGGGCTTGAGGAACACGGTTATGCAGAGCATGGTGCCGAAGGCCGCCCCCAACATCAGCGAGGAGGAAAAGGCCATCACCCAGGCTCTGCGGGAATCCAGATGCGATAGGTTGGAATGTGGAGGGGCGGATGCCGCCATTAAGATCGACCTGGCAGGAATATGTGGGAAAATTATTGTTGGCTGGAGGCGGTGCGTTGTCAACGATTATCGCGGACGGCCGCGCAGGAGTGGGGGAATTCCACGGAATACGGAACCGGAACACGCCGGCATGCCCCAGCATCATGAGTTTACCGGTGGAAAACCAATGCTGTGATTCATCCCGAATTTTTTAAATTGCCTAACCGGGAAGCTGGTGATAATCCACGGGTTCGTTATTTCCCGCAATTTCCAATGTGGTGAAATAACGCCCAAAGTTCTCTTGGGCCACCGGGGGCCCATGGGGGATTTTTTTTGGCGGATACCCCGTATTGAAACCGTGCAACTGCATCCTACATCGGCGCCATATGCGCCATATGTTATGTTTAGACACTATGCGGCCGGCGGGGATTATCTTGCGACAACCAAAGCATAAGGAGGTTCATCATGAGTGAAAACGGACGAGACCTGGTCATCACGATTAGTCATGGCATCGACGATGAAATGTCCTCTGTTGGCTTCACGATCGCGAATGGGGGAATCACCGCCGGCCTGAAGGTATCGATCTTCCTGACGAGCGGGGGGGTGGATCTGGTTCGCAAGGGCGCCGCCGACATGACCCAGGTAAACCCCCTCGAGAACTTGACAGGATTGATCAAGGATTTCATTGATCGGGGCGAAAACCTTTGGGCCTGTACGCCTTGCGTAAAGGCGAGGGCATATACCGAAGGTGATTTGCTGGATGGGGTGGTGATTGCCGGCGCATCCGTGATGCATGAATTGATCAAGGGGGGAGCAGCCACGCTGAGTTTCTGATCGGGAAGAAATATTCCCGGGAATCGATTTTCCGCGGGTGCGGGGAAACCCGCACCCGCGG
>CAZOXD010000004.1:0-75042 GCA_964583525.1 uncultured Pseudomonadota bacterium | reverse complement strand
TCGTTGGGCTCATAACCCAGAGGTCGCAGGTTCAAATCCTGCCCCCGCTACTAATAATATCAAGGCGTTACGGGAAACCGTAACGCCTTTGGTATTTCGTTCCCAACAGTATTCCCAACACCTGGGATAAAAACACCCTCCATGATGGGTTTTGGATGCGGGGCAGGTCACCCCTGATTTTGGTATTGTGTTTCTTCCTTCACCCTTCCACCGACCCATGCACCCCAGGCATAAACCCGACCCCGATCACGTCCACGACCGTTCTGGGGGTCAGGATTTCGACCCCCTGCCCCTGATCCATCCAGGGGCCTCCCTGGCATGTTTCCGGTGACCAGACCCATGCTCTGCCCCTCCACTTCAGCAGGGCCACCTGATAGCCTTCGCCCCGGTGGTACATCAAGCCGTCAGGGATCGATCCGAACGTGGCCGTGAAGGTGGGTTTAATCCGATTCGCCCCCCTACCCGCGACCCGTTCCGTGTGAAAGGCTTGGTCGATGTCCCCGACCTTCAGCCTTCCGGCGTCCAGGCCCTGGACAGTAGCCCAGGCTTCCTTGAAACGGACATGGTCGGGCCGACGGCTATCGGTCGGGTGTGGTACAGGTTCAGGCAACGATCCTTGTGGATGGTGTCGATCCGATTCGGAGGAACACAATGAACCTTTCAGGACTTACAAGCCGGGATGCTGTCCTTCAAGCCCTTGCAGAATACGACGACCGGGGGCGGGACAAATTCCTTGACGACTACGGCTTCGGGAAAGCCCAAAGTTACTACCTACAACATGGCGGTCGTTTATACGATTCCAAAGCCATTGTAGGGGTGGCCCTTCACTTTCAAACTGGTCAATCGATAACCGCCGCTGATTTCAGTGGGGGCGGTGCAACGGTAAAAAGGAAGCTGGAAGAATTAGGTTTCGTCGTAGATGTCTTGGACACCCCCCAATTCGTCGTCGGGCGAACCTACCATCGCCGATCAGAAATCCTGGGAATCTATGGGGGACAGTGGGGAAGGGGAATTGCAACACCAGCAGATCGCCCCTATATTTTTCTATTTTCAGGGGAAAGCAGGAGGAAGTATGGCTACATTGATGATTGGCAGGACGATGAAGTCTACATTTTCACGGGTGAAGGCCCGGAAGGTGACATGACATTAACGGGTGGTAATCTGGATGTTTGCGATCACCAGAAGGACGGAAAAGACTTGCACTTATTCCTTCTTGATCCCAAGCGACCTGACCACGCCCAATACCAAGGTCGATTCCTTTGTATCGGCTATCATTGGGCGGATGGGCTAGACCAAGAAGGCAATACCCGCAGGATCATTCGCTTTGAACTGATTGGGTCTGCCAACTTCAAATGGGAGGGCCTGGGATCACCCACGGAAGATGAAGCCGAAAATGAAGCCAAGTCGCTGTCACTAGATGAATTGCGGGAAAGGGCGAAGACCGATGGTGCAAGTTCAGGGACGACCCAAGAACGGAAGCAGGCTGCGTATCGTCGAAGTGTCTGGGTCAAGTGGTACGCCTGGAAACGGGCTGACGGAAACTGTGAAGGCTGTGGCATTCCAGCCCCCTTCTTGACACCGAAGAACCGCCCATATTTGGAAGTGCATCACCTCCACAGCATGGCGGACGGCGGCCCTGACCTGCCCATGTGATTGCGGTCTGTCCTACTTGCCACCGCCGTACCCATTACGCAGCCGATGGCCAGGAATACAACCAGCAGTTGGTCAGGATCGTAGGTCAGAAAGAAGGAGTTGACGCAGGGCGGTGAATGGATGTTTCGGTCTTGCTTCACACCTCATTGCGGGAAATGGCCACTCACCCAGAGGCATTTAGGTCACCTCTTCAAAACCTCCCTCTTCTAAGATTGCGTACCCGAAAAACCATTCACCCAGCTTAAGAGTGGGGTTTTGAACTACATACAGATTCTCAACGTCGTCTAATCCAACCAGGCGATTGACTACATCAAGTTCTCGGTCAATATCGATGACGCAAACTTCCGGAGATTCTCTTGAGGCTTTTTCGTAAACTGGAATTGGCTTCTTTGCCTTGATGCGGATTGACCTTCCCTTGCCATGGTCTATCATCCTCGCCCCACGTCGATGATTCTCCTTTCGATAGATCAGATCAATAGCCAATCTCAAACAAAACTTCGCGCCTTCCTCTGTTGCGTTTCTTACCTTGTCAATTGGATGTTCAATTATCCAATCTCCGCCCTTCGACGAGCGAAATACTCTTGGTGTTAATCGCCAAATGTTCCAATAGTCATTTGTGGCCGCACCCCATTCCAAACAATCCATCCGCATCTTGTCATGATCAACTTGGATAAAATCCAATGGGGAATTCACATGCTCTGCGATCCATTTTGGATTCTTATTTGTCCAATGCGCTTTATAGCCCTCAAACATTAACCCCCCCCCTGGAGCTTCGTTCTGATAGGCCTCAATTGAATAGTCCTTCTCAATTTCCAGGAAAATTGCCTTTCTGATTTCTACGAGAGCGTCGAAAAAGCGTCCTTCGTCGATGCATTTGAATGCGATATTGAGATGTTTCTTTGCTTCACTGTCACTGATCAGTTCCGAGAGGAATATATCCTCGATCCGTTTTCCAATTGCGTCCTGCAAAATGCAATCTAAGATCGTATAGACTTCATTGTACATTCGAGCCGCCTCTACCGGCTCAATCAATCGCCCGTAGTGTTTTATCAACACTCGTTGCTTGTTAAGTGCCTTCATCACAGAATCGTTTGGAACTTCTATGCCAGAGTCATTGATCTTGGCTATACATTGATAGTAGTTCAACTTTTCTGTATCGAAACCACGCTCGGACAATATCGCTATCAATACCAACTCCACTCCGTCTTGCAGCAGCATTAGACCAGCGGAGGCCGAGTACGAATCACCAGAAAGGCATCTTGGCTGAGCCTCTTCAATCATGACCTTTGCAAGTACCAGTGTTTGCAGGGTCTCGTTTTTCATTGCAAAACCCTCTGTTTTCATTTGTGTGTTGACAAGACGAAGCTGACTGGCCACACAAGAACAGAAACATGGGCAATCAGATTGGAATCGGCCCCTTCGTAGTTGGGAATTTCCAGCCCTAACAATACAACGATCACCGTGCTGGTGCCATGTGGCAGCACCGCCAGTACCGCCTCCTTGTCAACCTGATCAGGATGGGGGACTCCGATGTTGACTTCCACCCGCATGGAGTCGGTCGGCTTTCCCAGTGCCTTGGCGACGGTGAGGGAGTTGTGCCACAGAGCATCCTTCAAGGCCCTTACAGCAGCCTTGGTACTGTCTACCCCACGGATGTCTGTTCCCATGCCGATTTCCAGCACTACGCGCTTCCAGGTCATGTACAGTGACTCCTACGACAGGCCGGGGTGGCGATCAGTTCATTGAAGGGGGTGACACGGTTGGCGTGGGGCATTCATTTTGGCGATCAAACGTCATCTTCTTCTTCCATCACAGGTTGACGCAACATCTCTACGAATCTTTCCGTAAGCCGAAGCAGTTCGTCCAAGGTCAGGTCTGCTTCCCAGTTCATTCTACCCCTTGTGTTGTTCCAAACCTTGACGCCTTCAATTTTCCCATTGGACGCGATGAATTTCAGATTGAAGTGGGCAATCGCATTGCGCAGATAGCGAACCAAAGACCGAAGGTCTTGGCACGGTTCGAATCCGGGGAAGTTGGTAGCCCTAATCCGTGGCCATCCCTGGCTGACCAACTGGTCAAGCGGTGTTGCAGGAATTCCATCACAATAGGTTTGTTGAGGAAAAACTAGCAGACCCAGCATTGAATTTATCAACTGGGTGACCTCAAACACCTCCTGCCCTTGATCCTTCGCCTGTCGGATTGATCGAAGGTTTGCAAGTGTGCGATCCGCGAAGTCTGCGACAACTTCTTCGTACATCATAGCCAGTTCCCCACGGTTGGATTTTCATTCCACCCCCAGGGCTTCTTCGATGCCCCGGAATTCTTCCAGTGCGGCTTCCAGTTGATCAACAATTTCGGCTGGCATCAAGTTTCCGTATTGCCCTTCAGAACCTTTACAACGTGGCATGATCACGAACACTTAAGTTGCCTTTTCGTAATTGATCGCTTTTTGTCCACCAACCCTTCGGCGTCCAACAAATAACATCAGGGCACCACTGCATGACCCCGACACGTTTCTTACGTCTTCGCCAGTCATCGCCATCCGGCGCGTCAAGGGAAAACCATTCATTGATCAGGTAGATTGAATCTTTCGGCGGATTTGATGATTTTTTCCATGCATAAGCAGGCTGTTGAAAGTAGGAAATGTTCCATTCGGCCCATTCCAGATACTTTCGTTCACGCTGCTTCGATTTTGGAAATTCCTGATACCCTATCCACCACTGATTTTTGTTGTGATTGAATTCCCGGTCTTTGTGATCCCGTACCCTTCGGCCTACGTCTTTGGTGGCAGTGATCCCACAGTACAGTAACGCTGGTTCTTTCGGGGGGCGACCCAGACGATTGCGGCCATAGGCAAGGTACATACCGATCCCCGTAAATTTTGTCGCTTGTTCAAACGTCCATGGCCCACACCAATGAATTACTACAGAAGAAGTTGATACCTTCATGCTGCTCCCTTTAATCGCATCCTATGCAGATTTGAAAAGCCCTGGATGCCCCCCGCGACATTTCGATTTCGGTGGCCAGATGATCACCTACCCTTCATCATCCAAGGCCACAGTCCAGATTTGCTTCAAGGGCAGTTCAGCCTGGATGTCCACGCCCAGTTGGGTGTAGTTGGCAAGGACTTCATCGATAATGTCGTCTTGGTTCCACATCCGAACGTGGAAAAACTTTTCTGGCACTTGCCGAAGGACTGTATCCTTGAACCCACCCCAGGATACAAGGAGGCCCTGATCGGCCTTGACCCTATCCATGGTGCCGACCAAGCGATCAAGAATTTCGGTGCCGATAGGGCTGCCTTCGGATTTCACTTGGACGCATATCTTGGGATGGCCGAACCCCATTGGCCCGGATGCCGCCAGGATGTCTACGCCACCATCGGCCTTCTGACGGTCATCCCAATGGGTGGTGTAGCCCTTGGCTTGCAACACGGCGTTGATCAACCCTTCCAGTTTCTTCCCCTTGAACCGGCGGGCAATGATGTTGGCGATTTGGGTTCGGGCGTTTTCTTCCAGGTTGTCGGCTTCGGATACTGCTGGTTCTTGCCCTTCATCCAAGGTGGGAGCGGCTGATTGCCACTTATTTGAAGCCATTGCACGCACCCGGTTTTCGGCATCATTGCGCTGGATGCGACAGATGGTCATGAAGGCCCCGAAGGAATACAGCAAGTCCTGATCAAATTTTTGGCGTGGGATTTCTTGCGCGATCCATTTGATCGACCTGAAGTGGTAGTAGGGATCGTCGGCCTTCGGATCGTACCGATAGTCACCCGTGATTTCGGCGATGTTGATCGTAGGATTGGGCTTGTCTGGGATGACCACCCAGTCGCCCTTCTCCATCGCGTGGGCGAAGGGCCATATCTGACCTGCGTTGTTGCGGAGTCTCCCGATCTTCGCGTCCGGGTAGTAGTCCTTCAATGCCTCAACAAGTTCCTGCTGGGTGGCCAAGGACTTCAAGTCCAGATTCAGCCCATCCCAAGTCACATAGATGGAACTGGTGTCCAGGAATTTTTGCCGATATTCCCCGAACCTACCCATCCGTACAAGCCAAAGTGCCATGTCATATCCCCATATTCACTCACGCGTTAAGCCGCCAGCCCTTCAGCCATCAGTTCGGCCTGTTCCAGAACGGTCTGGGTGGCCTTTTCCTGCATGTCCGGGGGATAGCCGTGTTTTCACAGAACCCGACTTTCCATCCCTAATCTGGACACTACTATGGGCCGGCAACAGGTAAGAACAATTTATGGATGAAGTCGCTGTAATTGTGATTTGGTGGAAGTCCCAGATGCCCCTCCATTGCGGTTAGGGCTGGTTCCCATTCTTGCTGCGTCTGCGGCCAGTTTGGCCCCATCCCCGGTCGGTCACCATAAAAGTAAATGAAAAGTAAATGGGCTCGGATTCCCTCCCGTAGTAAAAAGTGAAGCACGGCCAACCGGTTCGCATACTGGTAATAACCATTCAGCCAGTCGGCCTGCTGGGCCACCCCCATTGCCTGTTTGGTTTCATTAAGGGACTGGTTGATAAGTTCCAAACTGGCCGGGTTGGTGGCACCGCAACTTGATTTCAATTCATCCAGATTTGCTTTCGCTTCAACAAGCACCCATTCTGCACCTCCAACAACGGTAGCGAATCCCACCGCATCCCAATTAATTTTCTTGCCTGTTTGGGGCCAAAAATCACGCCAGGATTCTTGAACGGGTTCGGCATGCAGGAATTCTAGGTGCCTTAGTTCAGCATCTTGGGCTTCGTCCTCCCCAGCATTCCCGGTAAATTTCTGATCCAGCCATTCAATTTTGGATGCGTTAGGGACGCAAGAAACGGCCAAGGCGTTTAAGTAATGCCTGTGCCACCCCATGTAGCGCAAGAGATGCCACTTGCTGCCGTATCCAAGTGCAATATCACCATTAGGCATTCCTTTAACCCCCTTTCCCAACCAACGCTTCAATTTCTGAAACCACACGATCCAATTCATGGGCAAGCTGTTTCGGCCCTTTTACCAAGAGAACCTTCCTTATCTCATCGTAATACCAAAGGGTGCCATCTTTCCTTCCAGTGAACCGTGACCAAAGTTTCTCCCCATGTTCCCGATAATCCAATAGGATGGCGCGGGCATTGTGTAGTTTGTCACAACCTGAAACCAAACGAATCGAATCGGGAGCAGATTTTAGGTGTTCAATGTATTCTTCTTTCCTTTCCCGCCATGGTGGCTTCGGAATGGTTTCAGCATCGGTACAGGCGTCCACAATGGCTGTTACTTCATCACCATAACGCCTTTGGATCACTTTTCTAATCCTGTCCCCGCCCTGGTCTTCAATGGCATCGTGCAACAGACCAGCAATGGCTTCGGTTTCTGTGCCACCAAATTCCAGCACCAGGCTGGATACCGCCATCAGATGGGAAATGTAGGGGATGCTGGTGTCTTTTCGGAACTGGTCACGGTGCAACCGCGCTACAAACGCCAGAGCATCATCGAATTCAGGTGACAGTTTTTCTTTCTTCATTCCGCCCCCAGCTTGGCTTCCAGTTCGTCCTACGGGGTGATCACTCCACCCCCAGGGCTTCTTCAATACCCCGGAATTCTTCCAGGGCGGCTTCCAGTTGATCGACGATTTCGGCGGCCAGGATGTCCGGTGGGGGAACGGCCTAACACCCTTTCAATTACCTGGTGCAAACGCCTATGACCGTTGAAAAAGGGCTTTCACCCAACCCCAGCAACCTACACGCTTGCTGATTTCGTTAGGGCCATCTTTTTTTCCTTCAACTAACGGCATGTCCGGGCCAAGGAAGTTGGAATACGACAGAAACTGGTCGATGTCTTCCAATTTCCAATCTGCCAATCGTAGTTTTTGTAGCCTCCGGATTGCGCCATCCCTTGGAACGTCTTCAAAATCCTTCGGGTACTTCGCAACAAACCACGTCCAGTAGACTTTTGCTTCAATGGGAATTTCACTGGTTAGCCCTTGAAGCATAACAATGGCATCCATCAAAAAATCCTGCGTAAACCGAAGAAGCGGGCCAATGTTGATCCTGTTGTCGGAATCACGATCAGCATGCTTGAAGAAATTGAACGGATAATTGATGCTCCGGATATATCCCTGAATTTCTTCAGGCTTCAGCTTATTCGAATTCTTGATCGCACCCGTAACACCTTCGCCTTTTCCAATGTCAAACAGGACTTGGTGGGCTGCGGCGACCACCGTATGGATCACGACTGGATCATCCTCCCGAAAGTACAGACGCACAGCCGCTTTGATTTGGCGTCGGGCTACATCCAGTTTATCAATCCAGACTTCTTGCATAGCAATAATAGGAATCGAAACGACCATGGTTCCACTGACATCGATTTACGCCGCCATCCCTTCGGCCATCAGTTCTGCCTGTTCCAAAACGGTCTGGGTAGCCATGCTTGCGCAGGATGGGTGGGACTCTGATCCCTTGGACATGGCGCACTTCAATTACCGATTCTCCTTCTGCTTAGTTTTCCCCTGGTGCCCTGACGTAGGTTGACCCACGCTGGAAGAAGACACCATTGACAGGCACATTTCTGTCGTCTATTTGGAATCCGTAAGACTCAATCACCTGCCGCACCATGTTTCCCACCATCCTTTTGATGTCATCATCGCCTTCACCGCTTTCCAATCTGATTTGGTGAAAAAGACTATTGTATTGTTGGTCTACACCAGCCACCGCTGGGTGACCGGAGTCGCTGGCGTCAACAAGTAATTCAATTGTCTGGTACGCGTTCAGATACCTCCATGTGGTTCTTCCTAAAGGAGTATCAGACAACCTGTCATGGGCACCAGGTGGTCTTGAATGGTATTCAGTGATCAAACCAACAGTTCTCAAGATTTCGTCGAGTGTTAAATTACCAGGTGTATCTGGGATTGGACGGGGGACTCTACGTGGCGGGAAGGTGCCGGGAACCCAAACCTCTTCGAGTGCAGACAGCGCGGCTTCCTTTAGGTCGGGGGTTGGAAAATCAGAATGCGCCTTCTCCAACATCATTTCAAAGGTATGGGCTATATGACTAATTTCCTCTGGTTCGTCAATGTAGACTCCGGCTTCCCAAAGGCTCCCGACATCCAAACCATTTTGACTTAGGTTTGCACTTCCAACGACAGCGTTGTTTTGCCCCAGGTAAATCTTGGCATGGAGTTCCCGGATGAAATGGATTCGCTCCCATTCAATCGTATTCACTAATTCCCTGATTGCATTGGGATTGCTTCCTCGCGTTGGAGATAAAATGATTTTGTAATTCCATTCGGGTTGGATGAATCGATCATAGTCCCGGCCAATATAGGCGACAGCCAATTTGTTTGGTTGTACATCGTTGATCGCTTGCAGGATTTCTTCAGAGTTCGGCAAGAATCTCATTACCCACCTCCCTTCCCCTCCAATTTTCCATTCACCACCTGCCCACCATCGCTTCCAACAGCCTGCCCTGCACCGCCTGGGTTTTCCCCGACTTCACTTCCAATTCGTCCCCACTTTTTCCGACCAGGGTGGGCCAAGCGTAATCCACCGGGATGCCGTTCCCTTAACCGATTTCCACACGTTCCTGGGCCATCTTCAGGAACAGCAGGAAGGTGATCTGTTCGACGTAGTCCAGGTAGGAAAGGCCGATGTCCCGTAGGACGTGGGCGTAGTTCCAGACCTTGTTGACGATGGTGGCGCTGTGGTTTGGCATTGAATCTTCCTTCGCTAGACAATCTAGCGGAAACTCAAACGAAGCCAACCGGAGCCTATCAGCCCCGAGGTGATGGAATTGCTCCACAGCCGTAGTAGATTGGTTGTTCCATCCTCTACGCCTGGTATAAGCTGTCTCAATGCATCATGCAATTCGCTGATAGGCCGCACGCAGATTTCAATAAATGTCCGCTTGATAACAGTCGGAGTTATAAACGCAGCATTTAATCTTTCAAGTGGTTTAAAGGTCTGATCTCCCACAGGAACGCTCGAAAATCGTGATATTTCCCTTATGTTAACTGCCGCAAGCCGGCTCGCAAGCGTAGGACTCGATGTGATGTCACTTGCTTTTAGATATCCATTCAACGCTCTTGATAAATATTCAATAGCACTTTTCTGGGATCTTTTTGCTTCTTCAATTTTCCCGTCTTCCAATGCTAAAATCAACCGGGCTATTAGTTCAAGCGCAGCGAAGAAATCCTTGCTTCCAGGGCCGGTGTATTCTTTAAGCCTCTCCAACTGAGAGCCAGCGGTAGTATCGTCTGGCTGACAGTACCATTTGGCTTCGGCCGGGTCGGATAATAGAAAGAAGCATAATAATGGGAATAGATAGATGCATACATTTTTTATAATAGATGCCGTTTTCATTTTTATTCCTCATTACAATTTGCATTTTGTTTTATCTGATTTCATCAAACACATGGTAACAAAGACTGGAAACTCATCACCGTAGTATTTACTTTTCCTTTTCCATATCGCTTGTACCAACTTTTGGGAAAAGAATTCCCTCATGTCAATGAGCATAGTTTTCCATACATCCTTTCTGATTTGATGCAGCTTCCGGAAATCGTACATCATAGAATAATAGCTAATTACCTTATTTAGATGCAGATTTATTGCGGCAACATCTGTCTTCATAATGCGATTACGTTCGTCCTGTAGTTCCCATCCAATCTTTTGAAGGGACAATTCAAAGCTAGCATGAGATGTAGCCGCCGCCTTGTCCATTTGATCATTGATTGCAGATAGTTGCCCATATGCAATCCAAATCCCTGCGGCGATCAATCCGAATTCAAGTAGGCGGCCAGAAACCTTTGCGGCAATCGTCCAATTGAGCGCCCTTATTCGTGTGCAACGTGCCATATCATTCTCTCCTCTTACACATTTTGTGCTGCATTTCTTCGTTTCGAATGGTGATCTTTGACCTGCGCCTTGGCCTCCCCCTACCCCGCCCCCGCTTCGCCTTCCCGTTCCCCTGGGCCGTCCTTTCAGCCCTGATCCGTTCCAGCAGGACACTTACCGGTTTGTCGTTTGTGTCTTGGGGGACAACTTGGCCCACGGACTGTTGATCCGTTTCGCTGACATGGTCGGAATCGATGCGGAACTGCTTCAGGTTGTCCACAAGCGTTTCACCTACTTTAAATCGCCCAACCGTGTTCTAAATTCAGCAAGTTTTCCAGGCGCAATGTATACGTACTCAATGATTGCGCGAAAGAATCCATCGATAGCATCTACATATATTGGCTTTACGTCTTGCTCTGCACTATGGGCACCGATATTTCCTACAATTCGGAGTGCATCACTCATTTCTGATAACAACGCAGGAAGTTCACCTTTTGACGACAATTCAACAAGACGTTTTACCAACGTTCCTTGTTTAATTCCCCGATCATCACATATGGCCTCAATTGCACGGCGAATTTGTACAGCGAATGCATTAGGAGCAATTCTCTTGATGCTGGCGGCTTCCTCATAGCACCGTTTGACAGATTCAGGAACCGTAGATGGAAGGTTCCCTTCGTCTGGCCAGACAAGATCGGCTTTGATGAAATCGTCATCGTTGATGTGTTCGACTTCATGTAAGTATAAAAGAACCTCCTGACAAGTTCCGCATGTGGAAACGAAGTATTTGGCCGGAACCTCATTTTCAATCTTGGTGCCATCTGATTTAAAAGCGTATGTAAGGAATTCATGTGAAAACCGCAATTCCTGGGGGGCTTTATTGCCACAATGAGGGCAGAAGCCCACCGCCTTGATAGTGCCCATGGCTATGTACCCGTTACGGATTCAGATTTGTTGACTATACGCCCCCGCTTCCCCTTCCCGCTCCCTCCTGTCGCCCGTTCGGCCTTGATCCGTTCCAGTAGCACGCTGGCCGGTTCATCGTTCGGGTGTTGGAACAGTGTTTGCCTATGATGGCTTTCTGTAATCAGATCACGCCGCCAGCCCTTCGGCCATCAGTTCGGCCTGTGCCAGGACAGTCTGTGTGGCTTTATCCTGCATGTCCGGTGGATACCCGTGCTTCCGTAAGATGCGCTTCACCATGACCCGCATCCTGGCGCGGACGTTCTCTTTGACCGACCAGTCGATGGTGGCGTTCTTCCGCCCCGTTTCCAGCAGTTCCTGGGCGATGGTACGCAAGGTGTCGTCCCCCAGCACCTGCACCTCGCTGTCGTTTACCTCCAGGGCTTCGTAGAAGGCCACCTCATCGTCCGTCAGGCCCAGGCCGTCACCCCGGCGCTCGGCATCCCGCATTTCCTTGGCCAGGGCGATCAGTGTATGGGGATCGTTCCCACCGACGTTTCGGATTGCTGGTGTGTCGTCTCATCCCACTGTTCGAGCTTGCATTGTAGAAAGCCCTTAAGCCCCTCCTTCGTAGTGCTCAACGCGCTAGCGCCGGAAATTCGAAGGCGACCCGGAGAGGGGGTCTGACCCCAGTCACTCTGCAAGACCTGCTTCTCTCCTATAATGACCCAGCAAATGCCAAGTTGACGTTCAGCAAGATGATCAGTGAGTTCGCGCCGATTCATCAGGAATGCGTTGGGACCGTTAGACTGAGCAGCCGGATCGAATGCCGAAAGATGTCCAACGTCGTTCAAAAACTCTGCGTTTCGTCCACTCCATTTCAGCTTCATTGCCTCCATGACTTGCTTGGAGGGAATGTGGAGTGAGAAGTTGTCTTTCACCGAGCAATCGAAGCTACTGATCTCGCTCGCATACCAGGCAGCGGGTGAAAGCACGGAAACTGGACAATCTTTTCGCGGTCGTATCCATCCATCGTTGCTGTAGTACGGATTTTGAAAATAGACAGCGGCGGACGACGCGGGGTGTTCACCGAGGAACATGCCTCTAGTTGATCCAATGTCGGGCATCCAACCGCCTAAGAAGTCCACGCCTTCGGCCCACTGCATAAATTTCACCTGATCCTCCGCACGAACCAAGTAGCCTGTGAGATGCATCCAGATTTGCCTCCGTACGGATTCTAAACGATCGACCTCGGCTGGCACGGGCTGATGCCAAGTGAGTGAACAATGAAGATTAACCCAATTAGAGTCATCCTGAGGGTTGGTGACAAGAATCGAAGGATCAACCTCTGGTACGTCTTCGATGCTTCGAATCCACGCGATGTGATCGAGATTGGCTCGCCAGTCAAGGTGTGAAACTGGAGCCCACCAGCAGAGCTTGTGCTCACTCCAGGTTGTTCCACCACTGGTGCTTGGCAATATGCATGAAGGGTCGATGTCCCGGTTGTCCGATTGCCAGGGTCCTTTGTATCCTTGAGCCTCCTCAAAATTAGATTCACCATCCCAAAACTGGAATCGGTCCGAAATCCGAGCAAAAATTTCATGGTAGGCGATCCACTGATACTTCTTCCCAATTCGCTCCGCTTTTTTCGATTCCCTGCCAACCCGATCCACTTGGTTTCGATCAAAATTTCCGAACCTTTCGACCGTCCATCCAAGGTCGAAAGCTCGCCAAAGAATAAAACGCTTGATTGGTTCTGAGAGAATGCCTTTCGGACGGTACTCAGTCCCTTCCATTTCCTTTATGAAAAGCTTGACGAACCGGTTTCGCTTGCGTTCATCCAATTCATTTATCAGCGCCTTCAGCGCGCGTGTTCTAGCTCCCTTCAAGCCTGCATATCGCCTCTTAGCAGCCACCGATTCTTCTGACTTCTGGGAGGGTTCATCGCTGGCTGAATCAAATCGGAATAGAATCCGAATAGGAGTTTCAGTTCTAAATTTCTCGTCGACTTGCTCGAATCGATCCCATGCTTTCCTTTGATCCGGCGTAAACCGTTTCACAAGTTCAGATAATTTGATCTTCGTGGATTTCCACCTTGGTTTTCCAAGTCTGGTTGAAATCCAGTTTCCCCTCAGGCTGTGTTCACCGATGACATAATGGGAGAAATCGTCATGGAACACCGATGTCGCAATCATGTTTCGAGACCAATCAAGACTTCCACTATCGTATGAACCCTTGGACCAGTCCGCTGTATAAGGTGAGATTTCCTTCTTTGTCGGTATGTGCGGCCAATCGCTCTTGTAAGGGGGGAGAATTCGGTTCATGTCCCCTTCCACCTGGAGACCGCGCAGCAACGCCTGTTCGACGATTCCCCTCGCGTAGTCGCGTAGCAGGATATTCGGAGGAGGACGCCCTTCCTTGAAGACAATGTCGAAAACGAGTTGTGCGACACTTCCGAGGTCTGAAGATTCGCTTGACCGAAGCACGGCCCCATACACCGAACCGAAGACCCGATCAGTAACATATGGGTCGTCCACTTCGTGGAATCGTTCAACGATGCGACTAGCGACTTTCAAGCGGTTAGTTAGTAGGTTTGCCAGTGCCTTTGTCGCGCGATCGCGCAGGAATCGATTTGAGGTGGTGAAAAACCAGGCAAGCACAGTTGAACAGAGGTCCACAGATTCGTCTTCGATCTCTTGGTCAACCTCGACGGACCAGGCCCAGTCAACAATTCGATCAACAGCGCCATGCCCCCCCCATGTGCTGTGCAAGAATGTACTCCACCAAGCATCCCTGTCGGCCATTGAATAGCGCAACAAGTTCTTGTTCAATCGGATCGCGTTGAGGGGGTGTTCCGGAATGATCGCGAGCGTCAGAATACTGTCTAGTATCTGATCGCGGTGGTAGCTGGAAGCAATTAGGTTGCCAATCATTCGGAATGTGGATTCATAGAATGCATCAGGCCGACGCCAGATCAGACTTTGGCAGAAGGCATCTGAAAATTCGTATGCCTCCAACACTTGCGGGACAAGGTCAAATAGCTCCTTCCCAATCCGCTCTGGAATCTGAATGCAAAACGCTTCCAAAACTCCATGCGGGACATAGTTCTTGTCATCGACATAGCGTGCGAGCGGCCCCTTCTTGCTGAATGCCGACTTTGGGCGGTCTTGGCGGAAGTGCAGGTCGAGGAGCCTGTGAACAATGAGATGGTCTGACAACCGTTCATATCCAAGGAGCACGACCTCTTCGAGTTCGTCTTTGTCGGTCGCCGCCATTTCTCGTACGAGCACACCTTCGGAGACCAACGCCTGAAACAGGGAGTCTTCGAATCCACGACCCGGCAGAGAGATATCGACCAATTCCTTCGCGTCGGCTAGCACTAGCCAACGACTGTCCAAACCAGCAAGGCGTTCAGCAAATCGCTCGACCGAACGTTCCACCAAATTCTCAGCCGGGTCATAATCCAAACGTTCCGCCAGACTGGCGTTTACCGCTGACAGATACCCTCGAAACGTCTCGCTGATTCCCTGCAAGCCTCTTGGAAGTCGTGGCGGTTTCTTGTTCTGCAAACCCAAGCACAGCGTCTTCAGAAACAGCGGATTATCGAACTCAGGAATCAGTATTGGCGCGCTGGGTCGCTCAATACCGTAGTAATCGAAGAACGTTTTTGAAGCTTCGTATTCATGCTCGGCAAAGCCGTAATGTGCGACAGTCGCGGCTTGATTCCGGGTTTCCTTGGGTATCATTGCTTCCTCGTACGAGGTCCGAATTGACAGCACCACTGAAATCCAATCAGATCGCTCGCATTGGGCAAGGAACGATGCCAAATGCGCTGGCCAGATTGTCCTGCCAGCGCCTTCGTTTATTGCATCGACCATAATCAATGCACGCTCGCCTACCGTTTGGGCTGCTGACTCCAACGCACCGAGAAATTGATCGGCTGAGTACCCCTCGAAATCGAGTAGCTTTAGTGCTTGCGACCAAGGTGGGTCTTTACTGAGGAATTGATGGCCCATTAATAGGATCGTTGGCAGTCCGGCGGAAACTCGCTGACTTGCTACATCACACAGGAGATGAGACTTGCCCGTCCCGGCGCGTCCAGTGAGAACCATCACCGGTGATTTGGCATATTTCAGCGTGCTGTCTAGAAAGGATTCAAGATGGTGGAGCGAGCGCCAAAGGCGATCTACTTTGCCCTCGCGTTCTCGCAACGGTTCGGGGTGATATCCCGCGAGAGTCTCCTTCGGGGCTTGCTCCTTTTCCAGTTCGGCTTTTGTACTACGTGCTTCCCAGATTGCCTCGTGCATAGCCCGACAGGCCCGGACCGCTTCGGAAGCGATCTGTGAGAGACTCACCAGTTTTTCGATCGGGCCCGAACGGTTAGTTTCAAGCTTAACCAAGGCAATGACGACGGATTCTGCTAACCCGTGGGCAGAAATTGCGCATTCATCGACCTTCACAAGTTCTGCCATCAGTCGATCATCGACATTCGCATCAATCTGTTTTTCGTCAGGTTTCTTCTCACGCAAGAAATAGCGCGACCATCGATGGATTTTCGGGGCATGCGCCTTCAGTGAATCGAAGAACTTCTGGGTCCGACCAAACGAATCGAAAGTAGATGCAATCGGAAGCTCAACATTCAATTCTGGCGTGTAGCGAGGTCCAGCAGCCTTGACCGCGTCATCCAATCGCTCCTGGAACCAATTCTGGTCGAAATACCGAGCATCAAACCAAAACAATAACCGACCTCGATTCTCTGGCAGGCTGATTCGATCAATTAGTTCCTGATTTCCCCAGTAGACAAATTCAACCGACATGTCGCGTTCTTCTGCGTGTTTGAGCCAGCGCTTTTCATACCTGGTCCACCTATCAAGATTGTATGTCCGGTCCGGGATTCTAGGATCGGCACGATCAACAGGAACGCACACGTAGTATCGAGCTAGCTTTGGGTGTTTCTCGATGGCGGTCTTTACAGAATCGTTGATCTGGGCCCACTGCGAATCCCCAAGTGCGTCGAAGAACTTAGCCTGCCATGCCCATTCCTCTCCGTTTTTGAGGGTGCAAAAGAACTCCACACCGGCGTCTGGGGTACCTTTGCGAACACGGGATGAGCCTTCAGGTACTTCTGAGTATGCGAGTTGGCAGATGAGCGCCTCAAATGCAGCGTTCTGCGATCCGTCAATCGAACGAATCAGTTTCCAGTCGAAGTTTGGTAGGGTCATTCTGCCTAAGAACCAAAAGGTTCAGTTTGAATCGGGTTGATCCGCCTCCAACGCCTCCTCGATCCCCCGAAATTCTTCCAGGGCCGCTTCCAGTTGATCGACGATGTCGGCGGCCAGGACGATTAGCAAGGTGATGTATTGATCGTCTGTAATCTAATCCAACTTCCCCACCCGTTCCCGAAAAACATGATTCATTTTTTCCAATTTTTCCTTCATCCAAGCGTGTTGTTCCGGCCAACTGGATTCATCACCATAATCGACGTTCTTCTTCAGATAGATTCGTCGTTGCATGGTTTGTTCGGGGTCATACCAGGTCAACGGTTCCCCTAATTCGGATTCAATTTCTGGTTTTGAAGTTCCTAATGTGTTGAAGTGATCCACTGCATTCTTACCTTGAAGGATCAGTTCTGCCCTGATTTCTTTTTCTAATACACCACTTTCAAGGTTCCAACTGGATACTACACCTGCAAGGTGAAACCCAGTTTTCCCTATCGAAACTTGAATGTAACCATAGGCCCCTGCCTTTTGACATCGCAATGGACTATTTTGTTCCTCCATGAATGTTTTGAAGGATGTCCAGTATCGCAACTGAAGCTGCTGGGTTTCCGTCAATTTTCCAGACGTTTGTCCCTGGCGAATCGCCTTTGACCATTCGTTGGGCTTACTGATCAAATTGAATTTAGGGGCTGGTTGGGATTCACCTATCTGCCACAGTTCAATTTCGACTCCAAAAAATCGAAAGTCGTCGCCCGTTATATCGTTCAGCCAATCCAGGGCTGCGCGGTGTTCTTCTGTGAACCGTTCCGATACCCAAACAACACAATGGGCCTTCAATCCTGATGCATAGGTTAGCGATTTTCCTAGATGATCGTGATCCGTTTTCCCCAATTGGTTTTCGATCACGACTTTCTGTCCTGTTGTATTGTCTTCGCAGACTATGTCCGCACTGAATGGCCCAACCGCTTCTTCTTGACCTGTCACATCCAAATCCATACCAATGGCTTCGCCAAGAATTTGGATTTGATCAGCTAACCAAGGGGTGAAATCGGATGCTTCATTTTCCCAGACCTCACGAAGATTGATCTGTTTTAAATTCCCTAGTTGCTGCTTTATCATCCTGTATCCCCTATGGCTTCTTCGTTATCCCCAAATTCTTCCGGGGCCGTTGATTGATGATTTCCAGCAGGCATAAATCGGTTCGATGATACCGTCAGAAGACTTCATACCAGTACGCCCGCCCTTTTTCCCGATGGACTGCATCCCCCAATGATACCAGGATCAATAAGATGTCCTGCACATAGTATTGGTACTTGTGCCCCTTTCTAAACTTCCAGACCTTCCGAACCGCTGTTTCCAAAAGAGCCTGTCTGGCTTCGTTCACTGACCATTCCCCTCCGGATAGGACGCGCCTTGCGTCGTCAACATATGACCGTGGAATCAATCGGCTGTGCCGTTCGTCATGTGGATCGATCACCACACATTCGTAGTCATCCCCACGGTCGTAGAATTCATGCCAGTCCCGCAGCTTGAATCGTCCAATCTGTTCGGGTATAACGCCAGTCTTACCCATCCTATCCCCTTGCACCACCCTCCATTTATTCACGCCGCCAAGTCTTCAGCCATCAATTCTGCTTGCTCCAAGACGGTCTGGGTGGCCTTTTCCTGCATGTCCGGTGGTTAACCGTGATTGCACAGGATTCGCTTCACCATGACCCGCATCCTGGCCCGGACGTTGGCCTTGACTGACCAGTCGATGGTCGCGTTCTTGCGCACCGTGGTCAGCAGTTCCTGGGCGATGGCGCGTAGGGCATCGTCACCCATCAGCTTTACCGCGCCTGGCCGACCAGCGATGTAAGCGGTCGGTATATATCCAGTGACTGAATCCAGCGTTGTGGAATACCGTTCAGCCCCTGCCAAGCCCCCCAAAGCTGACCCGCAATTGAGGCTGTACTATCTGAATCCCCGCTGTGATTCGCTCCAATGGCAAGTACGTTCTGGAAATTCTTCCCCTTGAGAGCAGCGTACAGACCGATTGCTAGAGCCTCTTCGGCAATCCATCCTTCTCCCAGTTTCGTTACCGCCTCATGTGTGGAAATGGTATCGTCCTCAGCCAATTCCATTGCCTGTGTCACAGCCACCAGAGTTTCCTTGTGATCTGACCATCCCTCCAGAATTGTCAAAGTCCCCTTTACCGCATCCTTCAGGGTTTTCCCCTTCATCAGCGAGTGGATAATTGCGCTCATCATTCCTGAGGCCAGGTACCCCGTGGGATGACCATGGGTGAGGGCGGCTGCCCGCGCTCCTACGTCAAACACTTCTTTGTCACTGAATTGGTCAAACCACCCAATAGGGGCTACCCGCATCACTCCGCCACACCCCTTGGAATCATTGATATGATTTTCGGGGCTTCCGTGCCCACCGGCTCCCAAAGCCGAAAGACAAGTATTGCCAGGCGCACGGCTAACACGGATTTCCTTTATACGCGCAAGTTCACCAACGGGTTGCCTACCACCATCCAGACTTCGCTGTGTGCCGTACCAATCAAGATATGCGTCGCGGATCGAGTCGAGAATGGCTTCAGAATCCCTACCTCGTCTCGTACCTCGTAGGATCCCCTCTAAAGTGAACAGCGTCATTTGGGTGTCGTCGGAGACGACCAAACGTCCACCCTGCATGACCGGCTCTTGGATGCCCTTTTCGCCGAACCGTTGTTGAATTGCTGCCCAACTACTGAACTCTACCTCATAACCGAAAGCATCCCCGATAGCTCCACCAAGCACACACGCCCATGCACGCTCTGAAGTTGAAAGTGATCGAAGAGAGTTCTCTATCACCGGGCATTGACGGACATAGTCTTCCTGTTCTCTTGTTTCAATTGCACCGGGGCGAGTCTTGCGGACACGGGCGATTGCAGAACTTGCCTCTTCGCCAAGTTCGACTAGCAAGCGCGCCGCGATAGTTCCTGTACGCCCCAATCCCCCTTTGCAGTGCAGCACTATCCGATTTCCCCCCGCGAGCAGCTTACGCAACCGAATCCCGGCATACCCCCAGGCAGATTCGAACGATTTGTCTGGCGTGCTGACATCTCGAATTGGAAGGTGATACCACTCGACGCCGTGTGCATTGGCCGCTTGTTCGATGGTTTCGGCAGGAACACCCAACTCAATCAACTCGTGCTCTTCCATCAGAGTGACGAGTGCTTTTGCGCCGTAACCTGAGATCACCGCCATATCTGTGGACAAGTCTCTGTCCCACGAGCCGGACATTGCATCTGGCTGCATCTTGCCGGGACAGAAGGTCAACCCAATTTCGCCTTGACCTTGGTCGATGACCACTCCATTAATTTGGAGCGGGTGGGTTGCGCTCGTCTTGGCCATTACTCCTCCTCGAACCCGGAATGTTCTTTGAACTTTAGCGTCCGAGCGTTTTCGGTAACTGTACGGACGACATGATCCGGTGCTCCTGACGGTATCTCCGCCTCCACTTCAAGTGTCACAGTCACATTTGCGCCGACCAAGCCGAGTGCGATAAGACCTCATCGGCGATACGGCTGGCCTTATGACAGACTTCTGAAGACAAAACCATACTCGTTCACGATTTCTCCCCATCGCTCCTTGTGCCTTGGAAAGCGCACAACGGTAAACCCCGCGTCGACCAGGCGACCGGTTATCTCTTCGTCTTTTTCCTGGGCTTGAGGGGTTTCGTGGTGCGGCCCATCGACAAAAACTGCAGCGGGAACCGCAGTGTAGGAAAAGTCTGCGCGTGTGTTGAAATCCTCAAGCAGAGTTTGGGCTTTGTCCGGAAGTCGAAGTCCCTCGTCGATGATATATCGAAGCCATTCCTTTTCCAGCGGTGATGTAGATAGGTTTTCCAGCTCGCGGATCAACTCTTCATTAGTTCGACCAGCCGCGCCGACTTCAGAGTCACTGCGGGACAACCTACATAAGAAATCGACGATATCTTCATCCTGTCGATCAATCTGCTTGTGATCCATTTGATTTGAATAGCTCAACAGGCATCGGTAGCAACCCGCCTCGCAGCCATCATCAGTGTTTCTAAGGTCATCAACACCCGCCCAGGAACCCGAAACTGACTGGTGGTGACACAACTCCAAGGCATGGATGGCAACTTTCCTCATTGCGCCTGGATCACGGGCTAATCGTGTCAATACGCCCGCACCACCTTCAGAGGCTTCGTAGAGCAAGATACAGTTCCTGGTAGATGAAGTGGGAAGTGCCTCCACAGCCAGCTCAGACCCCTCCAATTGAAAGGCCGATTCGATCCCCCGCTTCAACGCGTACTGGAAGGTGATGGAGGTATGTTCCTCCAAGGCAATAAGGGGAACGACAACCAAACAGTTCTTAGTGTCTTCGACGAAGGGAGTAATACGTTGGACTTGCTTGCCTGGAGCCAGCTCATCCCCTTCGGCCATTTCCTGGGGAGCGTGCTCATCCTTCACCCATTCACCATTGATCACGTCGATATTGAAACCGAGAATGTTCTTGTCCTTCCTTCTCCGCCATCCCAAGTTGATCCGCCACAACCGAGCGCTGGCTCCATATCGGATTTCGAGTAACTTTTCCCCAGCCTCGCTATAGACTACCGGCACGTACATTGCCCTGCCGTTTTCCTGAGCGTAACGAAGTGTTGTGATCATCTCGTAGCCGAGCCGTTGCCTCTCCTCTTCATCGGAAGTAATTCGAAACGCCCTTCTGGTGCTGACCTGATCAATGCGGTAGAGATCACCCAGCCACCGTCCATCACTCAGTATTTCATCACAAATAACGCACCGCTCGTAATCTCGCTCCCCATCGAAGTGTGCATAGCCGCAGGCTGGACAAAGTCGGGCCTTGATTACAGGCAATTCTGCGGTTGCAGTCGCAGATTGCTCATCTCTGCTCCCCAAGATTGCCCGCTTGACCCTGTAGGTTCCGCCCTCGTGGTAGATGATGGATTGAGGGCCGAACTCCGACAACCCAAGAAAGCGAGGACGGCTGAGGTAGGTATCGCGAAGGTTCTTCTCCCGGCGGCCTGGCAGATAGGCGATCAAGGGAAGACGGGGGAAATTGTAACCAGGCAAGAATCCTTGGTTCGCAAGGTAGCGGTAGGTGTAGAAGTCCGAAGTCATTCCGGGGCGATTCGAGATCAGGATTTCGTATTGGCTTCGCGCTTCCTGATATCGCAGGTCGGCTTCCTTCCGCTCCCTTTCAGTGACGGCATGGTTTTGTTGGATGGCCCTTGCCTCATCCATCTGCTTGAGTACCGCCCGATACATCGAACGCCACCGCTCGAATGACAGTGAAAACTGTAGGTAGGCACCAGAAATCACAGCCTCAACCCAATTTGCGCCATACCAGGGAGCCATCTCAGGAGTTAGTTCCTCGGAGAGATGGGCCAACATGGCCGTCACTCTTTGGGTTGCTCTTTGTGCTGGCGGTATAGGGGTGAGATTCGCCTGCAGTTCCTGCTGAACCGGCAATTCTTCCTTTTGGTCAAGGTCGAGTGCATCTCTCACACCGTCCGGGAGACGGCAACCTGTTTCAGCCAACCACACGGCGTGCAGGTGGCTCCGGATGAGATCCTCATTTGCCAGGTCGATGCTTGGCGCAGATACGATGCCGGACACCATCCTGGTGGGAGCCTGAAAGAAGTATTGATCGTGTGGCGACTTGGCGGTGCAATAGGTAAGCACAAGGGCCGGTTGCCCTGCCCTGCCTGCACGCCCGCTACGTTGGGCATAATTGGCAGCCGTGGGAGGGACATTCCGCATGTAGA
Organism: uncultured Pseudomonadota bacterium; assembly: GCA_964583525.1. Taxonomy (GTDB): domain Bacteria; phylum SAR324; class SAR324; order SAR324; family JACQKK01; genus CAZOXD01. Next base: position 52,679 of record CAZOXD010000004.1, on the reverse strand, counting down.
CGGTGTTGAGGGTACTGATATCAACTCCCAGTTCCATGGTGGGAGAGCAGAACAGTACCGGCAATGCTCCGGTTCTGAATTCCCCTTCACGCTGTTCCCGAACCTGAGGTTCAACTTGTGCCGTATGCTCATGAGCGTGCAATCGGTGCATGAGCCGATCTCCCGCACTCAGCATTTCGGAGAGGTTGTCGTAGAGGGTTTGGAAGAACTCGTTGGGCGAGGTGCCTTCGGGATTTCCTTCCTGCCACAGGATAACAGAGGCCATGAGACGGTAACCCTGTTCGGCACCATCGGTCTCGACCGGTTCCACCAATCCGTAAGTCGCCAGGGCGTTTAGCAGGTGATCCACCACCTGATTGAACTCGGACTCATCGAACCGCTCAGGGTAGTGGGAGTTTTCATCACCCCAAATGGAGCGCCGCTTGAGTCTCCGCCCAAAGGCTGAGCGGTATGAGATATTGAAGATGTTGAATTGGTGTGTTCCTCTGCCGAGTTGTTTTCGTGACGGGCGAGGGATCATCACGTTTGCGCTCTGCTTGATTTCTCCTTCCCAGATTCCCCAGGGCTCTTTGAGCAATGAATAGCTCCGCGTCCAGATTTGCTCTTGGAACTGATAGTCCAGGTACTGGGTTTTGATGCAGAGCCCCTTCCTCATCTCATCCAGCAGAGAGTGCGCAATCTTCCCCCTGGTGGAAGGATCTGCGCTTGCGAGGAGGGGAACCTCAGCCCACATTTCTTCATCCTTGCAGCACTCATCCAAGCCCTCGTAATGAATGTTTAGCAGCCTCAATTGCTCAAGGTTAGGGTTGGCGATTCGCCAGCCACGACGAAGGTCGTGGAACAGGCGATAACCGAGAACATCACGGAAGGTCGATTCCGTGTTCCTCGCAGCCGGGCCACGAACATCTTGGCTGGAGAATTCAAGGATGTGCAGCCCAAGTTGTTCCTGGACGCTCTGGGTAAGAATGTCTTCTTTCAGAATGCCGTCAGGTGCAGAGCGGATGGCTGCCAGGAGGGCTGAACGTAGAAGCAGGGTGTAAATAAAGTCGTTGAAGTGCCCAGCCTGAAGTGCCGCATCCTGGCGATTGTCGGTGAAGGCCAGTATCTTCCTGGCTTCCGCGCTCAGCTCGCTAGAACTCCCCATTAGAAAGGAAAGGGCTGACAGCGTTAGCACCGTCGTTGCTGAACTGCGCCCTTCGGTCGAGAGGGAAGAAAGCGGAGTCAGTTCTGAACGTCGGGTACCGCCGCCTTCGGACGTGCAATCACTCCTTAGGCAGAAGCGGAAGGATCCGGGGATGTACCATCCCTGTAGCCCTGAACCCACCGAACCAAGGGCCGTAACCTGGATCTGCTGTGGCTTGTACTTGCGGAAGTGCGGTTTCAGCTTGAGAAGGCCGCTTCCGGGTTCGATCCAGTCTTCTGGGTAGGCACCTCCCTCGATATCCTCGCTATCGAAGATGTTCTCTTCATCCGGCAGGAAAAAGCCGGATTGGACATCGGTGCTTTCCTCGTGGGCGCGCTCCCCCAGTTCGCGGGGATCGAAGTGATCCACCTGCTTTCCGACAGAGTAAGCCCAAACTGGGAAGTACTCCTGACCGCATTGTCGGCAGAAGGCGAGGTTGAAGAGACGCTTGGCTCCCCGCTTGGATTCATCTTTCCGTTCAAGCGTCCCGGGTTGAAATTCCTGGCCTTCAACCGTGATAAACCGTTTACCCGGCGCTTCCAGCGTCGCATAGCAATCGCCAGCTCCCGCGATGAACTGGTGCAGCCGGAACGCGAATAGCGTGTGCCCATGAGCCGACCTGACCTGAAAGCAGCGAAGGAGGAAGGCCGTCAGGAACCCTCCGCATTGCTCTACAGGCACCCCGCTTTCCTCCGCCAAGCCCTCGATGGCCTCATCCAACTTGAGAGATTCGGAGATCCGCACCCATTGTTCTTCTTTCCACTCCAGTCCGAGGCGCGTTTCGATCCACGCTGCGATGGGACTCTGGACTAGAATGTCATAGGCGGGGTCTCCCCCGATCCCAACGCGAATAGCCTGCGCCAGCGAGGACGCGTCTGTTGGCGTGGACTCCGGCGTGATGCGAGCGAGAGACTCCGTGATGATGTTCTCTGGTTTCACCTGCGTGCCGAATAGCTTGGTCGCGAATTCGGCTACGACGCGGTTGCGATCCGCCAAGCCGCCCTCGCTGGCCATGGTCGCAGAGGTGCCTACGCAAAGCAGGTTGTCGTTGAAGCGGTTGCGCACCCGACGCACGAGCATCGAGACATCGGCACCCTGCCTGCCCCGGTAGGTGTGGAGTTCATCAAGCACGAGGAAGCGCAGTCCTTCGGCACGCTGCACCACCGCTTTATCCGTGTCGTTTTGTCGGGTGATGATCAACTCCAGCATCACGTAGTTGGTGAGCAGGATGTCCGGCGGATTCGCCGCGATCTTCAGGCGTTCTTCCTGCGATTCCTGGCCGGTGTAACGGGCGAAGGTCACCGGAGGGCCGCCCCTGTTCTCGTAACCCTTCTCCAGAAACTTCTGGAGTTCGCTGAGCTGACTGTTGCATAGGGCATTCATGGGGTAGACGATTATGGCCGAAATGCGGTTGTCCGCCTCCCCTGATGCCTTGCGTCGAAGAACGTCATCCACGATGGGAATGAAGTAAGACAGGGACTTTCCTGAACCGGTGCCGGTTGTCAGAACGTAGCTTTCCTCCCGTTTTGCCACGTGAATGGCATCCACCTGATGCTTGTGGAGCTGCATCAGTTTTCCGCCTTCGACCCGATCCTTATCGCGGCGGAAAATACTCTTGCACTCCGCGTGAAGGGTGCCCGAGTCCACCAACTCGTCGATGGAACCTCCCTGCACGAAGTTGGGATTGAGCTGGACGTAAGGGGAAGGCCAGAAGCGCCCCTCGTCGTACTGCTGGCTCACGTACTCCCGGATGTCCTCGCTCCTGATGTTGGCGAAGCTCCGGGTGAAGCGCTCGTAGTCCTTGATGATGCTGTCGCGAAACTCGAAGACGTTCATGACACTTTCCTTTGGTTTGGAACGTCTACTGGGCGCTATGCCAAGTGCTTGTCACGCGGGCATACCGCTCAATGTTCGGAGTCCAGTTCAATGGTATGCGTTTCACGGAAGCCAGGCCTTGCAGCAGACCCCACTTAAAGGCCGACAATGGATGATCCGTAGTGTACTCAGTCTGTGAATTCTGAAACGCAAGTGTGCGCACGAAACCCTGGCATGGAACAAAGACCCCATGGATGTGTGCTCCGCCGATCTGCCTCGAATGGTGCATGAGGCTGTGCGCAAGGTCGCTGATGTTCCTTGCGCCTTCCAATTCGAAAGCAAATACGTACGCGCGAATTGCGATGTTGGTCAGAGATGAATGTCCTACTGTCAATGTGAGCTCACTTGTTGCTCCATCACGAACTCGAACGAGGCGAAGATAATCCCAGTGACGCATTTCCCGGATGCGCCTGTTCGCATTCAGACAAGCGAGGACAGAATTGCTGGTGCTCCCATCGATTGTGGCGTCGTCGCCCGAAATCCTGAGTGCCGTCTTCACCTCAAGATACGCGACGACCGATTCGAGTGGAAAGACGTCGCAGGACTCCAGCCGCGCGATCGGGCCGCCTCTGACAGCGTCATAGATGATGATATCCAACTGCGGACTTGTGGTGATTGTTCCATTCGATTCGCTCACAATGAAACCAGTGCTGATCCCGTACTCATCAGGCAGGAATGACCGGAGGAATTCGGAAACGGCGGATTCCAAAGCTCTGCCTTTTTCGCCAGCATGGACGATGACTGCCCGGGCAGCGTCCAGCTTTGCCTGAAGAACTGCCTCCTCGGCTCGATAGAACTCAAGAATATCGAATTCCTGCTGCGCCATGGTTCGCCTTTCTCTCGTGCTTAGCCACTAAATCCTAATCCTGCTCGTCCCACTCCCGGCAATGGGTGCCATCATGCAAGCTTTCACGTTTTCTTAGGCCGCAGGTCAACCGTCTCTGGCTGCCAGCTCCGTACTTCCTCGGCATGTCGCTGCCAGAATTCGCGCAGCTTGGGTAACTCGTTCGCCGGGAGCCAAGCTTTGTCTAGGAACTCCAATTGATCGAATTGCGATTCAGGAAAAAGTGAGGAGGTCACGTCCCACAAAATGTGACCCGAGACTATGTTGGCGATTTGGCAGATTGCTTTATGGCAATGCTCAATTCCATCTAGGCTGATGCCAGTTTGAGTATTTTCAAGCGTTTCCCGCGATGTTCTATCCGCTGCGTGTGCAATAAACTTGTTGCCATACTCGCGAATGTTGTCATAACCGCTGTCCTCCAATTTTTGATCAAGCAATTCAAACACTTTGTCAGCAATCACGTCTGAACGACTCCGCTGCTCAGGTTTGACACCAGACAGTCGGTCAAATCCCATTTGCGCTCTTTCTGAGTCAGAGTCCATCCGAGATCGTGGGGCGGAACCTGGGGTAAATGGTAATCCGTCGAAACCAATGAAGTTTTCCCTGGAGAGGAGATTCTTGTGATTCCGAATGTCGTCGATAAGCCTTCTCAGGGAGATTATTTGCCGCTTCGGATTACGCTGCTGGGATTCACAAAGCCTTCTAATTGCAAGCACCTGCGTCGCGACGTAGCTTTGGTCGATGAACCTGGAAAGAGGGCCGTTCAAGGCTGCAGATTCGCCCACCTCCTTGGCAATTCGGCGTGACTCATTAATCGTCCTAAATAGCGCATCGTTCCAGAGCATCCCGTAGATCTGCCTCCATATCGCATGCTCATCGCCGTCGAGCCTCAGCCATTGGAGCCATTCGATCCGCTTAGCGCGATACTCAATAAGGCGTTCATTGTCCTCAACATCACATTCATCAACGCTGATTTTAAATTCGCGCCAATTTTGCGAAGTCATCCCCACACCCCCATTCCTGCTAATTACAAGCCCTCTGTGGAATATCCGCGCTGGAACTTCGGCAGGGCCATGTGGCCGCTATCGATGTGATCTAGGATGGTCGAAATCTTCATGTTGTCCCCTTCACAGTGTAGCTAGCTGGCTCTGAAAATCCTCACAAGGAAATAAGCCATGGAAAGAAATAGGTGCCTCCCGAGGCGGACATACTCCTCTTCGGTAAAGCCGACTGGTACGTGTGATCCGTCGCTCACAAACCCGAATACTCCCACCAGCCCCCTTTCTTGTCGCTGGGTGATGAAGCCGCTAGTTTTGAAGTACCCAATAATGCTGCCCCATCTATCTTCATCGAATTCCCCGGGGTGATCTTCCCGGCGCACCTCGGCGATTGCCGTTGCCAGTGACTGTAACGCGACTCGCGCTGCATTCAAACAGGCGTTGTATTCCTCAGATCGAAAATGATCCCCCGACGCCCCGATCAAACGTACGATCTCATCCGATTTCGGAAGGCCACTGGCACGTAGATTACTCGTTAGATCGTCCTCAACCGATACCTGTCCTTCAATTTCTGGCTCAATAGGCACGAAGGTTTTTCCGATCCGGCCAATTTCATCCACCGGAATTCGATATCCATCCAATTCCGCACAACGCACCAAATCTTGCCACCTCAATTCAAATGCATGCTGCAGGTCTTCCCATGAATTGTCGTAGCGATCCTTGGGTTGGAAGGTTGATCGCAGGGCCTCATGCGTTGCTGCGATTTCATTGATCATCTCTCCAACAATTGCAACAGACGCGGTGTCAAAGGCCTGTTGATAATCGCGCATCTGGAAACTGTTCTCGCCGTATCGTCCAATCAACGATTCTCTGAGCAGCTCATACTTCATAAGAATGGCTTCCAGTTTGTCCTCCCTGAGGACTTGAAGAAGCTGAAACAGGGAATATCGGGTTCTTCGGCCAATATTCATGCCCTATTCCCCCCCTCCTGCTCGTCCCACGCCTGCAACACCAGCCGCGCCGTGCGGTATTCCCCGTATTCCTTCATCTCCCGGTTCTTCAGCACCCGGAAGGTCTCGCTCGGATAGTCCGGCCCGTAAATGTCCGCCGGGTCGAGGATGTAGCGCAGTTCGTCCCGGGTCAGCCCATAGAGCCGGGCGTAGCAGGCGTCCAGTTCCGCCCGCAGCCACGCCCGCCGTTCCTCGTCCCAGGGGAAGGGCGGGCCTTCATGACCCATGTCCCGGGCGAAGTCGTCCAGGTCGTGGGCCGTGTAGGTCAGCTCCAGCACGCGGGGGGCGATGAAGGCCTGGTCGGCCTCGGTGTAGGCGGAGGGAGAAAGGATGGGGAATTGATTGAGGTACATATAACTGAGATGCGTCCCACCAACATTTTGTCTGGCCACATAATCCAGAACCAAACTGTTCCAATTTCCAACGAAGGCCGGAACGCTGTGCTTATGTTTAGGTGAAGGGAAACAAAGCGGCAAGGTATGACCTGCCCCCACTTTCGGCACGATGCCCGAAATGATTGTGCGCTCATTAGTGTTGTTCGTAATATCTTTCCACCCAAACATCCAGGCGTTCCTCCACTTCTTGTCAGCAAGCTTTGAATCAATATGTGTGCATTCAACCCAATAGAATGGTTCCACAAGATAATGAGGATCACAGTGTTTCTCTATTGAAGGAGTTGGCAAAGCCGTAAAGCCACGGTCATCCCCTCGGCCCTCATAAGTGCCAGCGCGATGGTCGTAAGAACTAATCATCTTCGCCTCGTACAGGGGCACCCAGACCGTGCCATCCTCCAACACCCAGCTCGCCCCCTCTCGGCTCGCACCCCGTTCGCCCAGTTGCGCCGCCGTGCGGAATAGCCCGCTGTCGTTCGCCATGTGGAACATCGCCATGAAGCGGATGCCCCAAGGGTTGCCCTCGTCGCCCCGGCTCTCGTCGATCAGCACCGGCACCCGTCCGTAGATCTTTCGGGTCAGTTCCGCGTCGGCCTGGCTGCGGAAGACCGGGCAGGTGCGGGTGTTGGGATTGATGCGGGCGATATTTTCGGGCGAGAGGGTGAAGCGTCTTTCATTACGTCTAATTTGAGTCGCCTGCCGAAGAAAAAATGCAAACTCTGGACTTTGTTCGGAGCTTAAACTGCCACAAAGAGTGAGCAGGCAGAAACGGTAGGAATGATGAACGGATGGGAAAATGAATTCCTCATTTTCGAAGGAAAACAGGCTGGCCAGTTCCCGACCCGAGGTGATGGCGCCGAAGAATACCTTGGTGGTGTCGTCGTTGGCGATGCCCGTGGGCACGATCATCCCGGCCCGTCCCTGTGGCCCCTTCAGCCCGCGCTTCAGCTCGGCAAAGACGGTGTAGGTGTTGATGTCCCCCCGCCCACAGAGGGGAAAGCGCTCCGAGTGCCGCAGGAAGTGGGATTGCGCCTCCGCGCCGCGCAAGGCGTCCTTGAAGGCCTCGAACAGGGCCGGATCGCTGGATTCCAGAGCCGCAATGGCGCGCCTGCGGACAGCGGCGTTGGAAGCGCCCGTCACGGATTCCGAGCGATTGGCGAACCACTCCTGCTCCTGGATCTTGATCCGCTCCCACGGCGGGTTGCCCAGCACCACGTCGAAGCCCCCCCGCCAACCGGTTTCCTCGTTGTCCGCCGCTTCTCCTTCATTTGGCATGCGGAAAACCTCCGGGAAGGCCAGGTGCCAGTGGAAGTAGCGGTGTTCAATTGCCAGCCGCTGCACCTCCTCGCGCATCCAATGGGGAACCTCATGGGGGTTTCGCTCGACTCGCTTGAAAACTTCCTGGGTGATCGGGAAGGAGAACTCCCTGGTCTTTTTCCAGAAGAAGGCCGCGCACCACATATCGGCCCAGAATCGCGCGTTGAGATAGTGGGTTGAAAGCACCATCTCGGCGTAACGTCGCTCCTTCTCCCGTACTTCCTCCAGGGTGTCCTCGGGGCCAGTGTCCAGCCTGAACATGGCGTCCGCAAGATTGCCCAGTCGCTCCCACGGCTCATCGTCTTCCGGGATCAGCGACATGAGGCCGAACTCTCTTTGTTCCCGGTTCTTTTGTTTGAACTCCCGCACTACTTTCTTGTCGTCGCCCTCAATGGCGGAGAAGGCCTCGTCGGGGATGCCCTTCTTGAGCAAGGCGGGCGTGGCTCCGATCAGGCTGTTGCCGCACTGAAGGTGGTGATCCAAAAAGGAGAGCGGCCTGCCCGGCTCGACCGTCTCGATCCAAAGCGCCGTACGGCACAGCTCCACCGCCATCGGGTTGAGGTCGACCCCGAAGATGCAGTGCTGCACCACCTCGCGCAGGGCGTGCTGCCGCCGGGATTCCTCCGGGGTATCCGCCCCCGCTTCCAGGCGGGCGATCTCCGCCGCCAGCCGTCGCGCCGCCGCCAGCAGGAAGTGCCCGCTCCCACAGGCCGGGTCGACGATCTTCAGATTCAGCAGGGCGGCGATGGGGTCGTCCGGGTGTTCGGCCACGGTGCGCTCGATCACCGGCACCAGGGCCGAGCGGATCAACTCATTTACCAGGGAGGGCGGGGTGTAGTAGCTGCCGCTCAGCTTGCGGGCGCTGCCTTTGCCGCTGGCCTCGGCATCGTCCCCGGCGAAGCCGAACGTCCAGGTGCCCGCCTCGATGCGCGGTTGCAGTTCCAGCAGGCTTTCGTAGACCGATCCCAGTTCCTCGGTGCCCATGTCCCGGAAGTTGACTCGGGCCAAGCTCTTCCCGCTGGGAAAGAAGGCCAGCGCCCGGATCGCGGCCAGCAACTCCGTGTTGGTCAAGTCGGCGGCGTCCAGGTGTGGGCACTGCTCCGTGGCGAACAAGCCCCCCAGGGCCGGGAGGCCCAAAGGTTCCGCCCCCTCCGCCAGGGCGCCGAAGGTCACCCGCAGCCCCACCCACAAGTCCAGGTGCCGGTCGTGGGTGCGGCGCTGCAGGGCCATCTCCCGCAACCGCGAGACGGCGTAGCCTTCCCGGTAGATGTTCCGCGCCTCCTCCGGCGATCCCGGCGTGAAGAGCAGCCCCCGTTCCTCCCCCGTGAACAGGAACAGCAGCCGGTAAACCAGCCGCAACAATTCCTGGAAGTAGGCCTCCGTCTCCAGATCGCCATTCTGCAAGGCCTGGCGCAGGGCCTCATTGGCGGGATGCCGCAGAAAGCCGGTGCCCAGGTCGCGCAGGGCCTGGGTCACCCCGTGCCGCAGGTTTTCCCGCGCCCGTTCGCCGGTCTCCAGGCTGGCGTTGCGCCAAGTCTCCAGGACGCAACTGGCCACGTTGCCGTCCTTCGGTGCCAGCCGAGAGGCATGGAATAGCAGCCAGAACGCGGCGAAGTCCGAGTACAACTGCTCCTCGAACATCCGCTCGAAGTCGGCCTCGATGTAGGCGGGCCGGGTCAGGCTGGGATTGTCCCGCGCCAGGCGCATCTGCCGCCCGTTGGAGACGATCCCCCACAGGGCTGCGTCCTCCGCGTTCAGGTACTCCTGCAGCAGGTTGTGGGGAGCACGCCGCCGCCCTTCCTCCCCGAAGCGCGGGTCGGCCTTGTCCAGGGAGCAGTCATGGGGAACGAGCACAAGGGGCACCGCCTGCCCATAGGCCTCGTGCCCGATGGGGAAGTGACGGGTGCCCACCACCCGCTCCCTACGCTGGGCGATGTCCTCGAACTCCAGCACTCTGTGCAGCAACGGGTTCAGCCAATCCTCGATGGTGATCGTGGCAGCATTAAGATCGCCACGGTCGCGGCGCTCCTTGAACCCGGCCCACCGTTCGGTGGCGATCCGCCAAAATCGGCTGATCTCGTCCCGCAGGTTTAGCGTGCGCTCGATCCCATAATCGGCATTGGACTGGCTCGGCGCCGCCAACTGGCGAACCGTCTCCAGGTACTCGGCGGGGATGATCCCCCCCTCGATCCGAAGCGCCGTGAAACCGTGTCCCGTTCGATTGCGAGCCATGGCCGGTCAGATTTTGGGGGTGGGAAGAAGCAGGTAGATGCCGATTACATCCACCGGAAGGCTGGGAGTGACGTCGTACCGAATACGCATGGCTTCGCGGCTACCCCGGCTGGCCTCCCGCACCCGGATGTGATCCTCCAGCAACTCCGCCGCCCGTTGCCGGGCATGATCTTCAAAGCCCGGCTGAAGGGCTTCCATTCCATCCAGGGTGCGCTGGAGTTGGCGCTCTCTCTGCTCGGACTGGATGTTCCGCGAAGGCTCCAAGTCCATCAGGGCGAGTGCTTCCTTGTCGCTCATCAGGCGGGGCGCTTCGTCGCCGCTCTGCTTGAGCATGATGCATTCCTCGGCCAGCAGATCGTTGCGCTTGCCCACCTGAGGCCCACTTACATACTCCGCATGGATCTGGTGCCGCAGGCGAATCAGGTAAACCGTAGTACGGGCCGACACCCCGTCCGTGAAGACAACTCCGCACCGTGCGGCCACCTCGGGATTGTCCTCGTCCAGGGCCACCTCGGCCACATAGTCGGCCAGGCTTATGACGAGCGGATGCGCCCGGTGAATGTGGGTCACCCCCGGCGGAGGTTTGGGGGAAATGGAGAAACGAATATCGCCCTCGAATCCGACTGCCGCCAGTTGAGCCGCCGCCCCTCCTTTTAAGGCTTCGAGAGGAAGCCGGTAATGATCCTCATTTCGGTCGAGGGGTGCGCCCAATCGTTCCGCCGCGATGCGCACGAATCGCAAGACATCCTCACCGGCCCCCAGAACCTCCACCGTCTTGTGCCACTCCGGGAGTACTTCCTCCGGGCGAAGCCGACGTTGGGCGAACACGGTCTGCCTTCCTTCCCTGGCTTTCTCCTTTGCGCTTTCCCAGGCCCTGTCGACCTCCTCTTCAACTTCACCAAAGTCCAGCCTCATTTGTCTGGAAGCGTCCGCCAGACCTCCACTCTGCAGCAGCACGGTCTGCATGATGGCCTCCATGACCGCGTTGCTGTCAGATGGCATTGGAACGCTGACACCCAACTCCTTCCGGATCTTCTCTGCCTTTCTCAGGATGACTCGCAGCACCGCCCCGTCGACAGGGTTGTTGGCCCCATAGAGCATCAAGGCCCGCACGGTTGGGCTGGCCTGCCCGAATCGATCAACACGTCCTTCTCTTTGTTCATGCCGGGTTGGATTCCAAACCAGGTCATAGTGGACGACGGCATTGAAGTAGTGCTGGAGGTTGATCCCCTCGCTCAGGCAGTCTGTCGCAACCAGCACAGGGATGCGGCCCTCCTCTTCCCCGTCCTTCGAAAGCCGTGCAACCTTTTCATCCCGCTCATCAGGATTCAGTTCCCCCGTCACCGATTGGACGATGGTTTTCTTTTCTGGAAGCACCTTACCAAGCTCCTCTGCCAAGTAATGAGCCGTTGCAATGTATCGGCAGAACACCACCGGGCGGAATCCCTCGGCAATTAACTTTTTGACCTGGTCGATCAATGTCTCCAGCTTCGGATCGTTCTTGGGGCCACGGAGGGAATCAGCTTGGCCAATCAGGCCCCGCAACCATTCGGCATCCTCCTCGTTTGATTCAGCATCCCCCGTCGTTCCAGCCGGTACAGCTTCATCCAGGTTCAATTCATCCGTAGACTGTCCATCCAGAACGGTTTCTGCGCCTCGAATATCGATGTCTTCAATCTGCTCTTCCTCGCTAACCCCTTCCACAGCACTGAGCCTGGTGCGAAGGGCAACCGACGCCGCAGCTGGGCTGCTGCTGATGCAACGAAGCAGAGCCAATGCAGCCCACCAGTTCATCCGCTGCTCTAGATGGCTTTTCTTCTCCGCCTTTTCCACCATCCCTCTGGCATATTCGAGCACCAAATCGAACAGTGCTCCCCAGTCACCCGTGAGTGTGTAGGTTTCTTCTTTCGATTCCCGGTCAGGGAAGAGGCTGACGTCCTCCTTCCATTCCGGAATGTCCTGCCTACGTCTTTGGACAAAATGCAGGGCAAGCTCTGCGCGGAGTTGGTCACGGAGCCTTCCTTCAGAAAGTTCGCGAAGGGCAATGAATTTCTCATCAAGGAGACCCAGCAGGTTGTGAAAGGCCTCATCGTTTCCACTGTGAGGAGTCGCTGTCAGCATCACAATATGGCGTTCCTTGTCTTCCGCCAAATCCCGCATGAGCCCATAACGCAGGTGCCTTCCGGTACCGGCACTGCCCACACAACTGTGTGCTTCCTCAACAATCAGAAATTCAGGGCAAGCCCGAATAAATTCATCCCGGCGACGTTCAGACTTGATGTAATCCAGAGACACAACCGTAAATGGATAGACTTCGAAGATCGATTGGCCAGCCGGAAGCCCCCTCTCCAGCCGCCCCGCAGTGCCAGTCCGAACGACCACGGTTTCAATGTTGAATTTCTCCGAAAGCTCTTCTTGCCATTGTTCACAAAGGTGGGGAGGGCAGACTACTGTTGCTCGCTCAATTTCACCCCGATCAATCATTTCCCGAAGGATCAACCCAGCTTCAATCGTTTTCCCTATGCCAACATCGTCGGCAATCAGGAGTCGGATGATCTCCTGGCGTAAGGCCATGAGGAGAGGAACAACCTGGTATGCACGAGGCTCGAATACCAAATTGCCCACGCTCCGAAACGGGCCTGCTCCCGAACGGAGTTTGAGCCGTAATGCATCCCGCATAAGCAGGCCAGCTGCTTGAGCTGCTGACATGGCGGGATTAGGGGGAGGGAATGTTGCCGATCTCGGTGCTTCCTTTTCAAGCGGGAGATAGATCAGTCGCGCTTCTTTCTCAGATCCTCCAAGAGGGCGAAGTTTGAGGAGATCGTCCCGGCTATCAGGCAGGACAATCCATTCTCGCCCTCTCGCGGAGACAAGACTGCCAGGATGGAACGTGGAATCGGGACTAGACATATCTAAAAGTTCTGAGAGAGGAGTGAAATAAATATACCTGCTCCATCGTGTCATTAGAAGGCTTGGCCCCGTTGTTGTTCCTGTTGGTCGCTTTCCTGCCCATTGCCATCGGTTCCTCAAGGTTAGTTCGGTGTGCCCCGACCCCAAAAATGAAAGGATTGGACGAACCGTACATCAAGGGTGGTCACCGGGGCAATATTTGATCAAGGGACGAAATAGGAGGATTCTAGCAACAGGTGGGTATCAATTAAAACGGCCAAGGGGATTCAATGAGGGCGAAATACTTTCTGGCAATATCGATGCTGGTGATGGGATGTGGGGAAGTCTCAACCACTGGGTCTGGGGAAACCATCGGCCTGGGGGAAACCCTGTACACCCGCCAGTTCTACCCAACTGGTGGCACCGTCCGGGTCGATGTGAAGGAAAAGGGATTCACCTTCGCCGTTATATCCGGTTCAGTTTATTCCTGCGACGAAGATCAACGTGTGTGGCAAGACTTCACCTATGCGGACTTCATTCGCTGGTACAATTTCAGCCCCAAAGGATATTCCGGCTGCGAAACCCTTTCCCCAGCTTCTGGTGCTTCCGGCGATGTGCACATGCTGGATCGGATGAACAAAGACCCCACTGCACCATTCCAATTCATCTTCGATGGGGGGAGCACTTTCGACTTGCCGTAGGGTCAGTGCCCCAAGAACATCCCCACCGGCACCCGCCTACCCCCAATCCGAAGTTCCGGGGCCGGGACTTCCCCGTCCCGGTTGAATCCTTTCCCTAGCGATGCCCCCCGCACCCCGGTACGCTGCACCCCGGATACCCGATGGGCAGCAACCCATAATAGGTGGTCTTCCCATCATCAGCTACAAATAATGACCCTGGGTGTTCCTTCTCAAGTGATCCACACCGTTCACAAACCTGCCCCGCGCACCGTTGACAGAACCAGGGGGTTTGACCGGACTGGGCCTGGACACGGATGCGATCCATCACTTCATCGGTGGCTTTGAATCCGGCCAGGATCACGAATAGCTGGGAATACGGATCATCCAGCCGTACTGCCCGCAGTTCCCGCCACCGCCCATTCCAGCCAGCCGGAAGACCCTTGATCAGCAGCGCGCGGCTGATGGTGGTTAGCAATCGCCGCCCACCCACATCATCAAGGCTTTGACCACATACCGCACAACCGTCCGCTGGTAACCGTCTCGTGATTTGATTTTCAATGGTTTCCCCGTCGGCATCCAGTGCTTGATGTACATCGTCCATGGCTATGTCCAAGGCTTCAGAGAGCCAGGCCAACACCTTGTCATCCGGTACCCATCCCCCATCTTCCAACATGTACAGCCGAAGCATCCCTTTTGAGATATTCTGATAGGGGGTTTTTTCAATCACCTGCTGCCTAGTCATTCCCAGTTTCTCCCGGCGTTCCCGGAATAATTCGGCAAGTTGAGCCATGTTGGTTTCCCTCCGATTTTCTCTGTGGCGGGCTGACCCCGCACTTTCGGTTTTCCAATGTGGAGGGGGGTATTGTATTATTATCATCACAATATATCCATATAATGATTCAATTATTTGCAGTGTCTAAAATTGGCGGCGAAACAGATGGGGAATCATCATCCGGGTTTTCTGGTCTAGGCTGGACGGGTTGACGATCCCTTGCTTTCTACCGACCAAAGGGCGTTAGGGAACCGGGGGCAGATGTGGCACGGAGAAGGCCCCAAATCGACAGTCTGACGGGGTTTTTGGGTTCGATGGGTAGGTGGGGTGGAAGGCTGGAAAGGCCGTGATAATTCGTTTGGGGCCGTTCAGGCACCGTTCCACCCAGGCAGACAGCCGGGCGGTGAACCCCGGCACCCGCCAGCGGCAACGGCCCAGGTCTACCTGTTCCGGGGGCGATACGGAAAGCGGGCAGACGGCCCATGTTAGACCCGGCCCGATCCGGATCATTCCTTCATTCTGATTCCCCAACCGGGTCACTGGTTACGATGCAGCGTGGCCCACACCTTCAGCGGTCGTTACTGGCTGATGAACTGTTGCACGCCCTGCCGGGCCTGTTCGATGCGGCGCAGTAGCACATCCCTACGTTCCGGTTGCACCTTCGCCACCAGGGCTTCGGTCTTGGCCATGTACTCCATCAAGGCATCCCGGAACCTGACCGTTCGCAATTCCGGACGTGCCCGCAACAACGATTCCACAGGGGGTATGTAGATTCCCGAGAAATCCAGCGCGTTGGTTTCCACCCCACAGCCCAGGAACGCATTTACCTGTTCGTAGGATTTCGGCATCCTGGTGAAGAAGGCGATCACCAACGCTTCATCCTTCCAGTTGTTGACCAGGAACTGGTGGGCGCGGGAAGAATAGCGACTGGCGAAACTCTGGCAGCGTCGCTTTTCTTTGGCCCCGGAAAATGACTTGTAGGCTGCTTCCCGATCCGCCAGCATCGCCAAGTTGATTCTGTGATATTCCCTCACGGCCTTTTCCCCGCCACCGGCCCGTTGGGTGAAAACTGATATGTGTGACAATTCCAGATCACGCTTCAGTGCCTTGTCCTTTTGTTTCTGCATGGACTGCTGCATCTGCGCACAGGACGATACGCCAAAGGCAATGCCGATAAAAAGGATGGCAATGATCTTCATGATGTCCCTCCGATGATGTTGGCAGGTCATTTCGCTGCGCTGGCACACATCTTCTGAATCAATTCATTCTGCACCAACCGGTTTTGGGGGATGCCGTTCAGTTCGAACGCCTGGAAGGCTAAAGTTCCCGCTTTCCGATCCACAAAGAATTGCACGGCGGCGTCCACAGGTTTTTGCAAGTAGGTCACACCACCCCGGATGTTCACGAATTCCTGGCCGCTTTCCGTCTTGCCGCTTTCCCAGCTTGGCGATGCTATGAAGCCATCGGCCATTTGTTTCACTGTGTAATCGGGACACCATTGCATTTTCCCGTTCTGAACCATCGACACCAGTTCGGAATCACCACCCCCACCTCCACCAATGAAACTCCAAATCACCGCCGCGACAATCCACAGGCCAACGATGATTCCTGCCACCTTGAACACAGGCCGCCCAAGTCCCCCATGCTGTGTTGGTGCAGGTTCACTTGCGCCGGATGCCGGTTCGGTCAGTTCCTTCCAGCCCTTCTTGCGGTAACTGTTCTCGATGATCCGGCGGGCGAAGAAGGGATAAAACAACCAAGACAGGCCGCCGGTCAAGATCGCCAGGATGAGGGATATGAAGACGTGCGTCCATACGCCCTTCACAGCGAAGTAGATCGTGCCGAACAGCAGTGTCCACAACCACACCAGCCCGGACACTTCTTCGACGTAGTCGTTCGCCGGATTCTGGAATTTTGCGCCCATGGTTCCTCCTATGTTGATTGGCCGGGGATTTGGGAATCCCTTTTGACCTGCGGATGACGCTCACATCTGCTTCATTACCCTGGAGAATTTCGGGTCGTTTCCGCAGACGGTGGCCGCGATGTTCAGGTTCTGGGTGAACCTCATCATCACCGCTTGGACATTCACCCCCAGCTTTTGCTTGTCACTGACCGATAGCCGCTGCCCCCGAAGCGCCATGGCCTGCATCTTCCGTTGCACCAGGATCAGGTTCTGAAGCGGTTGCACCAGGGATTCGCAGTTCCCGTCAAATCGATCCACGGCGCTGTTGAACTGATCCAACCGCACCAGCCAGTCCTTGGTGGCCTGCATGGCATCGCTGGATTCTTCGGCGATGGAGGACTGGATGTGCAATCCAGCAAGAACCAGGGCCAGCAAAAAGGGCTTCGCACGTTTCATGGCGTCCTCCTTTTTCAAAGAGGCGATATTACCGTGTGTGAATACACCGTGGACACACTCACTTCATGGCCCGACGCTTTCGCTATGTCAAGGCGAAATGAAAACAAGGCCCTATCGGTCGCATTCGGATCAGTCGTTAGATCGTTTCGGGAACGCGCAGGATACAGCCAGGAGGGCTTCGCGCATGAAGCCGGTATTGATCGCAGCTTCTGGGGGGCAATCGAAAGGGGGCGATACAACCCATCTCTTGGTACAATCTGGCGGGTCGCAGAAGCCCTTGGCAAACGGCCAAGGGATGTGATCGCGGCGATGGAAAAGGAATTGACTAGGTACGACAAGCTAAAATTGGCAGTGGCAAAGAAGGAGCAATCGGCGAAATCCGTGGAAAGTTCGCCGTCTGATGGCCAGTCAGGGAAGGTCGGAAAACCGGCCAAGCGGGGGCGAAAAGATTAGGCGGACGGGATTCCGGGGATGTGTGCATGGCCCGTGGCGGTTTTTCGCCACGTGGCCTTCCACCAGGGCCGATGCTTCTATCAGCGGATCGTAGGCCAGTTCCCGATGTAGCAGCACCACCACATCCGCAATGGAATTCAGCAGCCCATCACCGGGTAGGTCAGCCAGCCAGGGGCGGGGATCAAGGCCGTCACCCGTTACATTTTCCAGGTTCATGGTCGCCAGCACGGCCACATCCAAATCCCAGGCGATTTTCTTCAATTCAGCCGCACACGTTACGGGGGGATAGGAACCCGGCGGGTGTGCTGGCTGTTCCACCATCAACGGCAGATCGTCCACGATGATCAGATCGATGGCACCCTGCCGCTGTCCGATGCGGGTGGCTTCGGTGCGGATCGTATCCGGCGTCAAGGGCATTCCAGGGACATACAGCAGGCGGGACTTGATCAGCTTCTTGGCGGCGGATTCCATCCGGTTCGATTCGTGCTGATCCAGGTGCCCCTGCCGAAGACGCAAGGGATCGACCGAACCCATGGCGGATAGGAAGCGATGGGTCAAGGCTTCGCTTGTGGTGACCGGGCTGAAGATCACCACGGATCGTTCTTCACCGATTGCCACATGCTGGGCCATGTCCAGGGCCAGGGCCGTCTTCCCCACCCCGGATCGGGAACCGATCACGATCAGGTCTTTCCGGTGCAGTCCACCCAGGTAGGCGTCCAGGCTGTGGAAGCCGGTGGACAAACCAGGATCAATGCCTTCCCCGTCCAACTGCTTCATCACCAACCCCAGTACGGTCGTGATGGGGACTGTCAGGGATTTATCCTTTGGACGAACGGTCATGGTTTGAACAGGATCGTTGTTCCGGGGATTGACGAATTTGCACCGGCTGCCTGGACAATAACATACCCAAGTCATTGATGTGGAGGGGGAAGAAGAAATTCGTCAGAACTGATCACGCAGGTTATTTCAGGGCCAGGAAGGGGTCAAAACAGCAATCTGGGGGACTTTTTCGACCGGGGCACCCAACTATCCACATCGACCCTGCACAGCCCGGACAACGGCTTCTTCCCGGCCATCCATCCGCAATCCCCAGTGTTCTTTCATGGCGATCCACAGGCGAACGTATTCGCAGCGGAAGTCCGGGTTTGGGGGCAGCCCTTCGGCGGGGTCTTGGTCGGACTTTGACCTGTTGGCTGAAATTTCGTACAGGACTTACATTTCCGAGATCGAACGGGGAATCAGGAACCCGTCATTGAAGAACATTTTGAAGATCGCCCAGGCCCTGGGGGTGACCCCGTCGAAGCTGTTACTGGACGCGGAAAACTACATACTGGTTAGCAAGGGGGGGAAAAACGGACACCCGATCAACCGTGAAGAAGGACACAGCTAATAAATACTACCGGGCTGTCGGGATGCCCGACCGGGACTGGTGGCAGGCTTTGTGGCCAGACCCGGAAGGGGTCATGCGCAAGGTCGAGGTTGCAATCGGAATAGAATAGCAAGTGCCATAAGCCTATTTCGACCTATCCTCCTCTCCAAGTTCGGTAATAAATCTTGTAATGCGTTCGACCTGTTCAACACTGGGACTGCCGCTGTAAAGGTGCTTTTCAACAGATACCTGAATTTCTCGCTTCCACCATGGATCTCTCTTCCCCTTCACCGCAGCCCATGCAGCAATTAACGCTGCCAGGGCACTAACATAATTCGGGATGAGCGGGATTTGTTCAACGAGAATTTCAAAAAGAGGTCCATCCTCATGAAGTTCAACCCGAATCGTTGAATTCTTTAGAGTCGCTTCTGGCGTAAAGGAACGGTCCTCCCTGGGTGAAGACCACCCATCGCGACCCCCCACTAACTCATTTAGCAGATGGTCGACAGGTTCTCCGTAGAAATGGTCATCAGGCTCTTTATCATTTCGAAACAACTTTATTTGAACTTGCATCGAATTCGGGCTCCTAAATCATATTATTCTTCAATTCAAGAACGACGCTTTAACCCTTTCCGCAGTTATTGTGCGCTTTCCCAAGCCAATCCCAAGGAAACAATTCATAGGGCGCGTGTCAGGTCTACCTCCATCGCGTCGGCCAGGTCCGCCAGATTGATTTCTGCATCAACCGAGGTGATCGTATAGTAGTAGGTCGATCCATCCGCCACCAAGTCCACGGTGGTTTTCTCGCTGGCCAGTTCGATTAGCGGCGGCTGCTCCGTACCATCGCTGTCTCGGTAGTAGCAAACCACGGGCTCGCCACCCGCCAATTTCTGGACAGGAAAGCGGCCGAGTTGCGCGTTTTGTGTCCCATCCTGGAAGTTCTCTAATCCGGCATCGACTAGGTTCGCGAAGGTCACGCCGTTTCCCCCGGCGACAGGGTCGTAGTCCGTGCGGCGAAAAATGCCCAGGGGTTCGGCCTGGCGCCCGTCCGGTTGCGCGGAGACATCAACCAGCCCGAATTCCACGGTCAGTGGACGGCCAGCGCTATCACCCGGCACCTTGATCGGATGTTCAAACTGCCGCCAAATTTTGGCATCGGCGACGTCCTTGCTGGAGGTGCGATACACGACATAGTAACCCGGGCCCTCCTGGAGGACATGCCGCCAATAGAGGCGGACCTGTACTCCGTCACCTGCCCTGCTACCCGAATATCGAGGACATCCATAGCCGACGCCCTTGCCTGCTCGTCGCTGGCCGTCTCGTCCGCAGCATGACATCACGAACTCACAATGCTCTTGCCGACGATCGAATTCAACAAGGTCAGCCGCGATACCAGCGCCACATACTCTCCTTTTCGGACTATGGCTAAAGTTTCGATGTCGGATTCAAAGAAGGCAGACACTTGGCGATCTTGGCTCCAATTTTCATCGAGGGTTTCAGTGTGCAAGACGGGCCCAAAAATCTCTCTTAGCCGAATAAGATTGATGGTTCTTAGATTTGGGGTGTTCTCTATCTTGGAACCGAGTTCGGATTGCAGGAGCTGCTCTGCAAACAGAGGATTGGGGAGCCCTGTATTGTGTTCAGTTGCCATCCATGGATGTAGGGAGGCGAGCCCCTGCATCCACGGAAATAGAGCCGGGACCTGGCCCGCCCCAACCGGCTCGATCAACTCCCATTGCTTGGTCGCCGCTCGAGACGCGTAAAAGCTTTCCGCGTACTGCGGATCGCATCGAAGCAATTTTTCCAACAGTTCCAAAGGTGGCGCCCACCCCTGAAAGCGCCGTTTGGTTCCGCCATCCGTTCCGACAAACACAATTTTATCCGGCTTATTCATCCTTGCCGCACCGGCGAGAAGCACCAGGAGCCGCGTTTCCCACCACGCTTCTCCTTCCTCAAGGTCAACCACAACAACATCACACGCCGTGGCCGTCTTTAAGGCATCGAGAATCTCCATGGTGCTGCTATCTGTTACGGATTGTCCGGGCACACCGATATTGACCGGCACAGTCACATCGGGCAAGCCGCTACGAGGGGCTTGCGAGAAGTCGACCTTTAGTTTCCCGTATTCGACGATCCCGCCTCGTTCGAACATGGCATCCAGAATCGCAAATAGGACTGGAAGAAAGCTGATGGTAATAATTGTGACCAGAACGGTCGTTTCGGATTCACGGCTTGGCCAATGAAAGAACTTCTTGGAGATCACTAGGAACACAGCTAGACAAACCAGAATCAGCACGGCTGTTATAATGCTTACAATTGGCCTGTGCGGCCAGAAACGCCTGCTATTGGAAGTCATCGCATGGCCTCGCTCGGCTTCGGATCAGCACATGTACAGGAAGTGCACATCCCTCGTCCTTGGTTATGAATTGCCCTTTGTGATCGACGGGCGCACCTGTTTGTTAGACGCCTCGATGTCTGATTCGAGGCCCGGAATCGCCTGTGGCTTCCCGCATCTCTTCGGCACCGAATCCGAGCGCCCGATAACGATGTGGGCATGGAATCCGCCAGGATACCTCCGCTTTACCCACAGACCGATGAACGGAACCATCAGTGCTATAGCAATGAATACCCCGATGAACATCGAAAAGATGAAAATCCCGATTATAAGCACCGCCAGTGACACCAGAGCTGTCAAGACGAGGGCGCGAGGTAAGTTTGTTCGCCGCATGGAATTCACCCTGCCGAGGTTGGTTTAACTGTCGCATGCGGCTAGGGCTCCGTCAGCAGGTCGAAGCGCAGGTCACTGGGCCCCTTGGGGACGTCCGGCCGCTTGCGTCGCCCCAGCCAGCGCACGCGCCTGCCGTCCGTTCCGCGGGCAAGCTGGTGGTAACGCGATACCTCGATGCCGGAGCGCGGGACTTCGTCCTCGGCGATCAGCACCGATTCCTCCAGCAATCGGCCCTTGTATTGCGGCGGATCCGTCTCCTGCTGCGTGCGGCCGCGGCGCAGGACCACACGCCCGTTGTACTTGCCTTGCAGGTAGGGAATCCAGTGCGGTGGCGGAATCCGTTGCGTCTCGTATGTTGCCAACGGCCCTTGCAGTTCGTTGCCCGGCTCGCCGGGCGGGAATTCCGCCGGGCGCGTTACCATGAGATTGCCGCCGGGGACGTCCAGGTAGTGCGCGGGCCGCGCGGGCACCGCCAGAGGCACCTCTTCCCGGCGCTCGACGGTGTGTCCGTTGCCGTCCTGCACCCGGTGCTCCACGGCCCACACCAGATTGCTGAGCTCGTCACGCGTCACCGTCACGCGTTCGCGGGGCTCGCTGCCCAGGTCCTGCCACACGTTGTTGGGCACATAGAAGTACCGCCCGTCGCTGGCCAGGGTCGAATCCTCGCTGGGTGTCAGCGTGAACAGCTCAAAGCCACTCTGGTTGATGGAGGGGTCCTGAACTGCGACGGCCTCGACCTCCACGCCGAAGTTGTCTATCGATCGCACGCGTTTGATGTACCGCATTGACCCAACGGGATGCGGGATCGGGATCATGTACCAGTCCTGCGAATGGATCAGCGCGAATTCCATCAGGAGCAACGCCAGCAGGTTCAGGTACGGGCGGCGCACGTCGCCGAAGTCCACCTGCCCTTCCTCGAAGGTCCACCAGCGCGGATGCGGCATGCCCGGGTAGCTGGCCGCAGCGGGGCGCAACGTGGCTATCTGGTCGGGGCTGAAGTCGGCGATGCGTGCGGCTTGGTCGAAACTGTACCAGTCGAGCCGGTTGCCGTCGTACTCCCGCGCCTCCAGCAGGTTGCTGCCGTCGGTCAGCGTGAAGTCGTACTCCAGCCGCTCGGGATTCCACGCTGGCGGCGGTTGGGGCGTGTCATCCTCGCGCTCCACCTGCGATTCGAGCGGTTCGGCTAGGTCCACTGGGAATTCGTCCGTCGAGGAGAACACGCCGAGCGTCTCCAGCACCGTCGTTTGGTACGTGACCTCGCTGCGGGCCAACTGGCCGCCGTTGAGCGGGGCGAACTCTGCCATCTGCCACTGTCGGCCCAGCATCCAGAGCGGGTCCTTTACCCGCGCCTGGCATCCTTCCTCGACGCTGTGCGTGGCGCCGACCTGCTCCAGGCGGCCATTGCCGGCTATGTACTTGGGCGCTTGCGCCATGGCTCACTCCAGGTCGGGGTAGTTGCTGCGGCGCGCCAGCACGCCGGGATCTTCCAGCTGATCCTGCGGGAAGTCGCTGGCCATGCGGTAGGCGAACGATCCATCCGTGGCCTCGTCGGACAGGAGCTGCTCCAGCACCGGAATCGGCACGGGCTGCTTCCCGGACGCAACAAACAGCAGAGGCAGATAGCGGCCCAGGTTGTTGTCGCCCATCACCTCCTCCGGACCCACCATGCGGCAGCGCATCAGGTCGATGGTCTCGCGCAGGGCATCCACCAGCAATTCGGGCGTCCAAAGCTCGCTGTCAGTGACCTTGGGAGGCACGACCAGCAGGATGCAGTTGGGTGCCTGTGACTTCGGCGTCGGGAAGTGCAGCGACAGGGCCGTCGTCTCCTCGGCATTGGGTATGAACTCCGTCCAGCTATCGAGCAGCAGCAGGGCCAATTCCTGAACGTCCACCTGCTCGCTATACGGTGCGATGGCATAGAGCGTCTGCGGGCCCGGGTCCACCGGCTGGCGCCGCGCATACCAATCCAGGCCGGTGCCGGAGCCGAACAGATCCAGAGCCTCGGCGACGGCGGGTCGCACATAGGTATAGGGCTCCAGCTCGTCCTGAACGGCCTGCCCCTGATCGTTGGGTTCGCCCGCCTCCGCGAAGGAGACCGGCCAACCACCACCCTGCGCCACGTAGGGCACCTGCAAGGGCAGGCCGTCGCGGCCGATGGCAAGCGCGATGGCCTGGGTTGCCTTGGCGATTCCCGCCTTGCGGTGATCGGGGTGGTCCAGCGTGTTCAACTGCCCCAGCAAGACGTCCAGCTTGTCAAGGCGCGTCTCCAGGCTACCGAGCATCGACGCCAGCCGAGTCAGGGCCCAGCCGCCCTGCTCCAGGTCCGGCGTCGGAATCGGGGGCGGTTGCGCCGGTACCACAGTGAGCGCCTGCGGGAAGCCGTACCGGGCCAGGCGCGCCAGCGGCATGGCGGAGTCGAACGGCGCGCTGAACGCATCCAGCAGCGCATCGCGCTCCGGAACGGTCAGGCCGTCGTCTGGCATCATGCGCACCGCGTCCCCGTCACGCTGGGGCAGGAGCAATAGCAACGCACCGCGCAGGTCAACCAGTTGCGCCTGCAGGGCGTTCACCCGCTCCCGCAGCAGCGCGAAGGTGGCAGCGAGGTCCGTATGCTGCTCATCCGGCGCCGCCCGATTGGCGGGCAGGCGCGGCTCGGCGTCCGGATCCAGGGTGGAGGGCTTGTCCGCGCTGCGAGTGCGGTTGAGCAGCCGCCGCAGCCGCGCCGCGCGGTTGAGCGCATCGGACGAGCGGACCGCGCCAGGCTCGTCGTCCGGCGAGGGCGGCGGTACCAGCTCGATCGCGAAGGCGTTGCGCAGGTCCGCCTCCTGTCCCACAACTGGAAAAGGCCCCAACTCCACTAAATAGTCAACGGAAGTAATGACGAACCCGGGATCGGTGGCCGCCCGCCATTGATTAAGCACGTAGTAACGCGCCACGTGCAACAGGTCGCTCGTCTCCCCCACGACCAGGTGCACCGGTTCCAGCCCCAACTCCGCCTCCAGCGCGACCGTCAATTCCACGTTGGGCGTTTCACCCTTCTTCCCAATGCGGAGCACGAGATTCTGCGTATCCCAATCCGGGAACACCTGCATGCACAGGTGCGCCAACACCGGGTCAGCGAGTAACAGCGGGTCCTGCAGCAGCGGATTGCCGTCGGCATCCTGTGAAGGCGGCGTCGGCAAAGGAACGGGCAGGCACAGCGCCAGCCGCGAGGCATGGATGGCTCCGCTACGCCGCGTGCGCACGAACTCCAGCTCCGGCGGCCGCACCTCCCCGTCCAGCACATCCATGCAGGCGGCGGCGCGCTCGCTGTTACCCAGAACCACCTGGTAGCAGGCCTCGGCCAGCAGTAGGTCTGCCGAGGCATCATGCAAGCTGGCCAAGCGCTCGCGGATCGCCGTAAAGTTGCGCTGCGCGAGTTCGGGAGCGACGCTGTTGCTGGTTAGCTGCGGGTTGTCGGCCAGGAACGCTTCGCCGTTGACCACCACAGGCAGCGGCAGTCTGTCGCCCCCGTGCGTGCCCGGCCGTGGTTGGTTGTGCGGGAAGCGGTACAGATCGCGCAGCGCGAAGATATCCGTCTCACGCACATCCTGGTCGGTGTTGGCCCCGCTGGCCCGATTGGCGGCCGCTTGCGCCTTGATCATGCGTTCCAGCCGGTACCCCAGTAGTTCGCCAGGTAGGTGCCCCTGGCGTAGCCCTTCCAGGAACCACTGCCCATCGCGGACGCGGCGCGAGTTGAGGTTGAACTGATACGGCCCGGCATAAGGCGCGTCCCCGTTGTTGAGCGCCGCATTGTGCATGATGCCCGCGCAGGCGGCCTGCGGTGTGGAGGGCGTCTGCACGTAGTGGGAGGCCTGCGGCTGCTCCACGATCCCACCGGGTCGCTCCAACCAACCATAGGCGCCCAGGGCGTGTGGGTCCGTGACGTCGGCGTGGTCCTGCGTGAAGGCGCGGCACTCAAGCAGCCGCTGGGTGGCAAAGGCCGTGAGCCAAGCGTCCAAGCGGTGGGTTAGCAGGTCCAGCACTTCGCAGAAGAGGATCTCCACCCGGTCCACGGGCAGTTGCACAAGCCATTGAGCCGGCGCCCTGAGGGCCTTGACCTTCTCGATTGCCTCGTCAGACAGGTCGCCCGAGTCTCGTTCGAGGTGCATGACCAGCAAGCGGTGCAGCAGCGACTCGTTGCGGGCGCGTTCCCTCAGGTCCAGGACGTTCGAAACCTTCAAGTCGGTATCGCCGTCTTGAAAGTCCGCGATGGCCTGCAGGTAGCCCAGCGGTGGAATGGACGGATCGCCCTCGGGCGCCAGGTCTGCAGCCAGCGCGCAGGCGACGAGATACGGATCGCTATTATTCGGATCGAAGCGCAGGTTGTTGCCCTTGGCGATGCGGTCCCGGCACAGCGCCTCTATCAACTGCGGATAAAGCTGATTCGGGCTGGCAGTGGAGAGATTGGGCATTGTCTGCGCGAGGTACGCAAAGTCGTCCCGCAGCAAAGAGAACAGTGCGTGCAGCAGCTTCAGCAGCCCCGCCGTGGCGGGCGGATGGCCCCCCCCGACCTGCCACTGGCCCTTGGGCATAACCGGCAGCAGGCCGTAGGGATTGGGCCCGGCGCGTAACACGGGCAGCGGCCCACACCCCCGCAAATGTTCGATGAAGAACCGCCCTAGCGCGTTCCAGTGTTCGTCATACTGCGTGCCCTGAAGGCCGGGAGAGGACAGCCCCGAGAGGCCGTTGAGTCGGTCGCGTAGGCCGGACTGGAGGCAATTCCAAAGCAGCTCCGCCATGGCATCTGCGTCCAACTGCTCAGTGAGCCCGGTGCCGGGAATCTCGCTGAACACGCCCGGGTCCAGCCGCAGCAGGTGGCTGAGCAGATGGGCGTCCCGCGTCTTTTTATGCCTGCGCGTGGCGGGATCGGTGGGCGGCGGTGGGACCAACTGCCGCACTTCAGGGCGTGCCAGATCGTCCAGGCTGTCTCGCGTGGCGGCGATGTAGGTGGGTAGGTCCGTGCGCAGCCGCGCGAAGGCCGTCTTGCCTTCTTCGACGTTGTTGGTGGGCGCGTCCTGTGGCACGAGGGCAAGCTGGCCCCGCGCGCGATAGCCGCGCAGCACGTGCTCGAGCGTCCTCTCGCGCCGTGTGGGCGTACCCAGTGCGAGAAGCCAAGCCGCGTTGTCGATGAGGCCCACCTTCGCCGGCTCGACTATCTTTGTGCCCATGCCCAGCTTGAGGGCAGCTTCGAACGCTGTCATCCATTCCGTCCCGGGAATGTCGAGCGCGCCCACGCGCAGCTCGTCTCCCGGGTCCACCTCGATGGGACCGGCGACGAGGTTGGCGTTTCCGTTGTTATCCAGCGCATAGAGCCGCAGCCAGCGCGGCAGCAGAGGTACCGTCAGTCCCTCCTCCAGCATCGATTCGAGCGACGTTTTCTGTGCAAACTCCATATCGATCCACCCGCGGCTCGTGAAGTAGCCCACCAGGTAGCGCGCCCGCACGACTCCGACGTCCTCAACGAGCCGCTGCCATGCGCTATTTACGCGCGGGATGTTTAGATCGAAGGCATCGGCCCCGCCCACGGAATCCCGCCAGCGCTCGAAGGCTTTCTCATCCTCGCCGCTCACCGCGCGTGGCGGGGCCAGTGCCATCACATCATCTGGATACCAGCGTACCCAGTACTCGGGCCGAGGGGGGTGCACTGACGCGGTCGCCTGCAGTTGGACGAGAGAGGCCTTGCCGTCACTCACCGGACGAAAAGCGTGCTTGGCGACGGGCGTGGAGACGCTAACCTTGCGCAGCTCTAACCGCAACGGGAACAGGATTACCGGTTCGGCCAGCGTGGCATTTATGGTGTCGGCCATGGTTAGCTCCCAGGGGACGGCGGCATCATGTTCGAGGAATGAACGATGAGCTGCACGCGTCGCTGCGCCGTGCTTCCAGCCAGGACGGCCGGATTGACGTGCGGGACGTCGCCCCAATTCGTCACATACCCTTTTTCCGAAAGTGTGGGCTGGCTCCAATTGTAGTTGGCTGGGTCCAAGGGAGCCTCCGGGTTGGCCACGTCCAGGCCGTAGGGATCGCGCACCTCGTTCTGCTGGATCACGAAGTACAGCTCCGTATCCGCGTCGTCCAGCGCGGTGGTAGTGAACGGAAAGCCGACAACGAGTACGTCCGGACCGAGTTGGCCGCGAAACAGCGGCGCGATCGCCGTGGGGACCGCGTTACCGTCACACCACGGACTTTGGCCTGTGGCGCCGTGCAGCTCGACAGCGTAGAAGATCGCATCGGGATAGCGGCGGATCAGGTCTCCCTTAATGAGCAGGACCACACGCTGTTCGCCATCCAGTAGCCCGGTTTCGCCGCCTTCCACGACCAGGTTGCGACCTAGCAGCAGGTCCCACTCGTGGAGGTCCGGTATGTCCCGGCGTGGGGATTCGGGGTCAGGGTCAGGATCGGTGCCGCTCTGCGCCGATTCCCAGAAGTGCGGACAAAACGTGCCCTGCTGGTCGCACGGGAAAAGGCGCCAAGCCATCTCTCTGCCCAGTTCCACGTTGACTCCCGCAAGGTATCCGGCAACGAAACGTGTATTCTCTTCCAGGAGGGTAACGCTATTGTTTGGCAAGTCGGCCAGCCCGGGCAGGACGTAGTCCAGCGACAACTCGCTCAAGTGGCGGTACATGGGCTCGCGGATGCGCGGCGTGTCCATGATGGGATCGAGCGATTCCGGGATGGCGCGACCGTCGTTGAACTGGATCGTAAGGCCCAGCTTTGCCTGGACCACCTTGCGCGGGGAAAAGCGCGGCCGGAAATCCTGAGCGATGTCGATAGGCCGCACCGGCACGACGCGCGGCTTGAGCGGCAACACCTCTTCGAGCAATGGCAGGGTCAAGCCCCACTCCCGCATGGCCTCCTTGAACCGCTGCTCCAGGTTATAGAGGCGGTTGGGGACACGCGGCCAGCCGCACGCGTAGCGCGTGCCCAGGGTTTGCGCCGCGCCTTTGGCCCACTGATAGACCTGGGCGGTGAACGACGATGGAATCCACCACGCCAGCACGCGTGCAATGCCCAGCAGGATCGGCAGAAGCATACGAATCGTTCGCGCAAGCCAACGCCGCCACCATTCGTCGTGGATGCGTTTGCAGCGCTGCGCGATGTGCCACGGTGCAAACAGGTCGATGCGGTCCAGGCCGACGCGCTGCCCAGCGATTCGCTTGAACACCGCGCGCGGCGCACCGAGTGGGAGGCCGGACGCATCGAGAGTGGCGCGCAGGCTCTGGCTCTGGCCCGTCTCCGTAAGCGGGAAGTGCGCGTGCGCGGTCGGTGTTAGCAGAACGAAGCGCTCGTCGCTGAGGTTGCTCATGTGACGCGTCTTCAGCGAGTCCGAGAGGTGCATGGCCCCCTGCGCCTGCTGGAGCTTGTCGTTGGCCAGGCGCAGGTCGCCCACCTGTTCCCAGCACTGCCGCGCCAGCTCTTCCTGGTGCTCCTGCACAACCCGCGTGCCCAGCCCGGCCGCGACGCGGTTGCGCAGGTCCAGGTTCAGCTCTTCGCCCCAGGTCGCCGCAGCGGGCCACTGGCCGTCGGCCGGTTCCACGATCGGGGTCGGCGGCTGGTGGTAGCGCCCGTAGTAGGGCAGCGACACAAGCGGGTCCGGATCGCTAGGGTCGGTCGATGGGGAACCGTCGCGGAGGTAAGCGAGACCGGCGTTCAGGTCGGCCGCGATGCCGCTCGTTCGCTCCTGCTGCGTGAGCTGCGTTTCGTAGACCAGCCGGTTCTGTGAGAACCCGGGAGCTGCCAGGGCGCCTTCGCGATGAAAATAGCGTTGCTCGATCGCGCCCGCGTCGAAGTTGAAGCTGTCGTCCACGGGACGGCGGCCCGTGTCCTCTGGGGCGTCTATTGGCTCTAGGCGGCGCACAAGCGCCTCGAAGTCCCCTGCTTCCGACGTCTGAAAAGACCATTGGAAGTAGATGGGGAAGTTCCGCACCGTGGCCCCATCGGCGGCGACAATGGGTCGCGTCAAATCGCCCGTTGCCTTTTCCGCGCCAGAGATGACGTTGGAGCCCGCCAGATAGTGGGGCACGATGAAGGCAGTGTAGGCCGTCTCGGGTTGCAGCTTACGGAAAGAGAACAGGCGCGAACCATGCCGGTCCGGGAATTGCTGGATATACAGGTCCAGGTCATTGTCAGCCAGCACGTCCGGCGCTTCCACCTGAGCGTGGGCCGACAAGTTCCCCAGCCCACTGGGAAACAGGGCTTGGTTGTCTGTGTCCCAGGCCACCTTGAGATAGGAGTGCCCTGATGCGTCCTGCTTGATTACCGCTTCGCCCTGGCGTTCGTCGATGCTAGAAAGCTCCTGGCTGGATAGCACGACGAGCATCAGCCACGGCTGCAATGCCGTCGCGCCGTTGGCTGGGCTCATGCTGTAGCGCCAGGGAAAGTCAGGGTCGCGGAACTCCACGAACGCCAGCAGGTTGGGCTCGAAGTCGTTGGAGCTGGGAGGTGGCTGCAGGCGGGAAATGACCGATGGGACAATCCCCTCCACGTCGCCCGGGCCGGCCAGGGTAACGGGCAGTCCAAACGATTCGTCGCGACCGATGGCAGCTGCGTCGGGCGCGGATCTGGATTGCAGATTGGCGATCAGATCGCCGTGCCATTGCGCTGCATTTATATCAAGCACCAAGTTCGCTAACAAACCTCGGCGATAGTAGGAGAGGAACACCAGGTGCCCGTCCGGCACCTGATTGGGGTTCAGGGTCGGAGCAGCCTGGGGCGGCGGCGGCGGATCGGCGAATGCCGCGTCCTGGATCACCAACGCCACGCTCCCAGTGGACTGGAGCGTATCCAGCGCCTGCAGGTAGGTCATGTTCTGCACTGCTTGGCCATTGACGGTTGCGCGTGCAAACACACCTCCGTCGGCTGTAGCGGTCGTAACGGTAAACTCAACGTCACCTACACTGACGTATTTCGGGTGGTCGCGATCGGCAACAGCCTTGGAAGGCTTGAACAATCCACCGCGCTGCAGGGACAGGCTCCGCCGGATATCGTCCATCAGGGGGGAGAGCTGCCCCAGCGGCACCGGCACGCCCGGCTGCGACAACCCTCCGGGGTGCTCCTTGTCCACCAGAAACACCTCGAACGCGCGCGTGAAGTGCACGGACGCCCCGCGCTCGAACGCCGCAGTGATCCGCAGCCCGGACTCGAAGCGCTCGAACGGCGGCGCCTGCAGCTTCTCCGTATCGCTCATGTTGCGGAACTGAGCGGGGGCGAAGCGCGCAGTCACAGACCCGGACGGCAGCGCGGTGATCAGCTCCAGGTAGCGCTCGTTTGCGGGCGGTGTCCCGCCTCCGACGCGATCCAGCCGTAGCGCCAGCGGCATAGTGCCCTGCGAGACCACAGCACTCCCCGCCGGGTCCAGCAATTTAGGCGTGACTGCAGGTCCCTCCAGTTGCAGCGAGGGATCGGCGCCCAGCAACGATACGTGAGAACTGGCCCAGTCCGGCAGCTCGAACACTAGGCTGCGCACGTCCTGGAAGGCCTCGAGCGCCTTGTCGAACGGGGAGACCTCGGGCGGCGGCGCCGGGATGCGCTCTCCCATCGTGATATCCACGTCCACGTCCACCGAAATGAACAGCATGGAAAAATGGGCATAGCCGATCGCGTGGAACGGATTCGGACCCGTCAGATTCAAAGATACGTCCAGTTCGGCCACCTGAGCGCCCGCTACCTTCAGGTCAAGCCACAGCTTAAAATCCACGTCAAAGGAGAACGGGCTGAACTTGATCAACGTATCGAAGGACGTCCCGCCTTTGGCGGAGGCCACTCCAAAATCGCCATCGATGGACAGCAGCGCACCCACCTGAAAGGTATTGGTCGTAATGGCCAGATAGCACTCCAGCGACATGTAGACCACGCCAAGGTCGCGGCTGATCATCAGGCGGTCCAGCCTGGGGAAACCGGGCGGCGGGTTGAAGCGCGGATGAAATCCACCCATCGACCAAATGAAGTCCGCCTCGCTGCCCCAGCCGCTACGCAAGGCCATCTCCCCGCTTAGGGGGTAGACGGTGATACGCGAATCGTAGAGTTCCGCGTCAATGGCAACGGTCTCGGCGCCCAGGTCAATGAAGCCGAGCAGGTCCACATTGATCTCCACGACGGGCGTTTCTTTCGTCGGCAGTGCTGTGGACCCCTGCCCAATAAGGACGACCAGCCCCGGGCCGCCCAGTTCGATGATGACACCGAAGTTGAACACGACCAGCGGTGTCGCCGAGCCCCAGATGATCTCGCCCATCAGTCCGATGACGAAGCGGTCCTCGCGCGGAGGAAAGACGGACTGGATCGCGTCTATGATCAGCGCCGCATCGGAAATGGGGTCTTCCGGGAACAGGATGTAGTCCAGTGTGTGCCGCTTGAAGGCATCGCGCAGCGGCTCCTCCAGCATCGTCCGATTGATGCCGATCAGCCCGCCCACGCCGGTGAGCGCAAAGCCGAAGCTGAGTTGGATCGGCGAGAAGCGCGCGGAGAGGGAGATCAGCAGCGAGAAACCCGGCTGGCCCCCGGGCATCTCCGTGGTCAACAGGCCGATCGCCGTAACGTCAACGGTCTCCTCGATCGTCAAGTTGAGGATGCCCGTGTAGTTGGGCGGGTCGATGAAGATCCCGCCTCCGCCCCTGACCGGCGGAGGGTCGATTCCCAGCGCGATCCCCGTCGGCGGTTTAAAGCCCAAAGAGAGGTCGGCAAATCCCAACAATCCCTTTTTGCCCGGCTCCAGCAGAGCCTTCAGCCCGATCTTGGATACCGAGGCCTTAATCGGCCCCAGGCTGGCTCCGGCGGACAGCGCGGTATTGAGTTCGATGTTCCCGTCCTTTAAGAAAATCGCGAGATCGATCGTGCCGATGAATATTGGGCCGATTTCCTGGTTGACGTGGAAGGTGTATTCCAGCCCTGCCCCGCCCTTGACGTAAAAGCCCTTGGTGTTGGAGACACCCAGCGTCAAATCAAACAGAACCGTGATGGGGTCCTGCGGAAGAATCTTTTGGATGAAGCCGTCCCCGTCACCTCCCTGGATTACCAGGGCACCGCCCTGGATGAAAAACTCCGCAAACACTTCTGGTGTCGAACCGGATCCGATACTAACTCCACTCTGGGTGCCAATGGAACTTGACTCCAGTCGAGTTTGCCCCTCTCCTCCAACCAATACGGCAGGTGAATTGTCAGCATTTCTATATGTGAAGCCAAAACTGAAGTCCGCTCCGAACACTCCTCCACCCATTACCTCAACGCCGTCAGGGGTTAGTCGAAGATAGACGCCACCCGTAGCAGAAGCCGAAGACACCAAATTCATTGTCAGGTTATCTGAAAGCGCAATCTCGAGAGGCAGGGTTCCCTTAGCGAAAGGAGCCATTGCCAAACCCAGATTGGCCGGCTGGTTCAAGTCTCCCGATGGCAGAACCTTTAGCCCAATCTCATTCCTGAATTCTGGATCTCCGGCATCATCAACAGATTCAAACTCATCTTGAAAAAAAGGAATAACAACTTCATTGACCGTTATCCCACCGCGATTCGCGAGAAAGAAATCCGCTTCAGTCGGTGTGAGGTTTTGCTTTCGGGAGAGAACCAATTGGGTTGATTCTATCAGGTGAGCCAGACTAGCAATTGCTTTTTCATAGTCGAAAATGCGGCCATCGGTATCCAGAGTAGCCCCCCAACCGTAAACTTCCTTTGCCCACTTTCCGCTGTCTGTTACGAACACGCCAAGCCTGTCCCAGTGAAGCTCCACCTTGTCGTAATCCAAGTCCCTACCGCCAGCGTCCGCAGTGGTCACTCTAGTAATGGTGATAACGCCAAATGCCTCCAAAAGGGCGGACAATATCCCAATCTTCGTAGAAATGTAATGGTAAAATAGGTGCGAGAAAAGCTCGCCTGGGAACTCGCTTGCATCGGCTATGAGGCTCTGAATCGATTGACTTTCACCGGTTGATCTAATTGTGGTAAGTAGTTCTTGAGGGACTGATAAGTCTAGAGAACCGTCCGCCAAAGCAGTGCCTAGCCCCTGAAGAATCGGATAAAGTGTGTCGCGAATCTCTGTGACCGCGTTCCCGATTTCTGTGTCTGAACCTGTCAGGTCGTATCCAAATTCTGAGAAAAAACTCTTCAGCGATTCCTCGTCTTCAACAGCTTCAACAACCGGCTGCACGAACCAGATCAACTCTTTGCAGAAATCATCGAGTCTAGACATTTCTCTTAGGTTCCATTATTGAGCGCTTCGATTTCGGATTTCGTCGGTAAAGGCTCCTCTAAGAGTTTCTTTGCATCCAACACTCCAAATCCGCGGTTGGAGGCATCCCACCCAGATGGCTTGAAAGCCGTTCTTTTTAGCACCTCTTTGAACAATGGAAAAATCAATTCGGGTCCATAATTGGAAGGATCTAGTAACCATTGCCTGCCATGAAAAGCCTGCCACAAAGCGCATGCGCCAGCTACAATTGCCGTTGCATAGGAGGTTCCCCAGGATCTCTCCACACTATAGGTCGGATTGGGATCTCCTTCGGCTGCTCTTGCAACCCATAGATCATAGGCTGCCGCAGTGACGACTACTTCGGGCCCCAAGAACCCAGAATGAATCGGCGGGTAATGCTCAGAGTTATCCTCTGGATAATTCTTATTTACTTTGCATCCCGCCACACATATTGTGTTAGAATCTATGCCAGGAAACGCAGGCGAGAAATGACTCGCAAGTAAATCCCCAAGTTCATTGTCAGTCTGCATTTGTCCGGCTGCCGCGCAGACGATAATTCCCTTCTTTCGCGCAATACGAAGGGCGTGCTCTATAAGAGTCTTTCCTTTATTAATAAGTGTGATGTCCTTCCCACCTAGGCTGATTGAGACCACGCCTACCAAATTGCTATCTAGCTTATCCACGATATAGAAGAGGGATTTCCCAAGTGCTACTGAACTTAAGACTGATAGCACAACGGATTTGGCCACCCGGAAAGGAATCAATTCGACTTTGGGCGCCACACCCCATATGGCCTTCTCCGCAGAATAGTCGGGGAATAATGTTTCATCCGGGAAGTCTTCGGCGCTCATAAGAACACTTGCCGTCTTGGTGCCGTGACTTGCGCTTGAGCCAGTCAAATTGTCGACCGCGGGGCGTAGTTCGGGCCTGAGCATGTAGCCAGTGCCCTGGAGAAAATTTCTGGAAATACCGGGGTCGATAAGATATCGGTCGCCGTCCATGAGTTCCGGATGCTCCGTGTATCCAGTATCCGGATGAACCACGGCAATGCCCTCTCCCTTCTGCCTACCTTCCGGGCGCAATGGTGCCATTGCCCAGGCCGCGGAGAAGTCATGGAATTCTAAGGCCCAATCTCCGTCCAGAATTGTCTTAGCTCGAAGTCCTGTTGTCATAGCGTGGCTGTTCGGTGACTCTGGATTACAGTAGGCCCATTTGAACCCTGATTTCTCTCATGTGGTCGCAATTGCGGCGAGAGACCTGCCCTCAGCCAATTTGCAAAACCCTGAGAGTTAATCCTTGCGTTGCCCCCTCCCTTCCCAAGAGATTCAATACGCCAAATTCTACAGGGGGGGATGTAGACTGTTACAATGCGCTGACCCACCCGCGTTCCTTGCGTTAAACATCGCAAATTTCCGGGAATTCCTCGTCCCTCCAATATTGCCACAATCCCTCGCCCTGCCTTGCTTTCCCGCCAACAATTTAAATTCCGGGATTACCAGATCATGCCTGGATTTGGGCACAATACGGCCCGAAATCGCTGCCGATCCCTGGTGATATGGCAATGATGCAGTGAGATGGGTAAAGGGGCGGGTTAAATCCAACGCGGCTGGTATTGGTGGATCAACCCGGACACAATACGCGGTTTTTTCCTTGATAATATCCACCGGAGCCTCTCCTTTTCGGTGGTGTTTTCAAGAGGTGTCGCTTTCTTAATACAGGAAGGATGCGTTATGCAAGGAAAATAATTACCGCACCTCAATCAGCTTCACCAACTCAGACTTTTCATTGACCAGCAGCTTGGTGATGTGAGTGGCGAGGTCCATCAGGACGTGCTTGTCCTTGGGAATTCTCGATCGCGGAGATTACAGCCTTGCGGCTTATAAAGACGGTGAGGCAGGACGGTGCTTTGCACTGGCGCACCAGGTCGGAGGCGTCCGAATCCGGATCGGGACGAGCTTGTATGATCAGGCTGTGAGGCTTCGCCATCTATCGGGGTTGGTCTTTTCCGAGTGTCCCATCAGTGTCCCGCGAACCAAATAACGAGGATAGTGTGTCGCTTTATAAGCCAACGAGTATTTGCGGAAACAGTTGATAACAGGAGGAATGCCGAGGGTCGGACTCGAACCGACACGGGTTTAACCCCACTGGATTTTGAGTCCTACCCAAATAACGCAAGACGATCAACAGCAACAGATTATAATAATGAAAACAATAACATCTTTCAGTTTTCATATTGCTGCTTACCGTGAATTGCGGCCATTCTTTGCCAGCGAGTGTCCCGCCAGCGTCCCATTCACCCTTCTGCACTGACCCATGCACCCTGGGCACGTACCCGGCCCCGATCACGCCCCTGACCGTTCTGGGCGTCAGGACTTCGACCCGCTGCCCCTGATCCGCCCCTGGGGCCTCCCCCATACCCTTCCGGTGCCCAGGCCCAGGGCTTGCCCTTCCACTTCAGCAAGGCCACCTGATAGCCTTCCTATTGGCATGACCTCAACCCTCCGGTTTGCGAACAACAGGACACTGACCTGATGATCTGCAAGTCCTGCTCATTCACAACAGATCGTCTGGTCGTCGCGGAATGGCATTCGCTCTCACCTCCTGACAGGCAGCATGGGAGCCTTGCCCAGGTTGTGGCGACCATGCTTACCGAACCGGTCACGCGGACACTCCCAACGGCTTGGCAAGGCAGCTACACGGTGTCCCGTGCGCGTGAGTGGGTAAGAGAGCGTGACAAGGAGGGAACGACCCTTCTGGTCATCGATAAATCGACCAAGGAACCTGTCGGGCTGGTGATCTTGATCGAAGTCGATTCTGAAAATGCCATCGACGGCATTGAGGTTCGGCTGGGCTACCTGCTGTCAGAACCGGCCTGGGGTAGAGGACTGGCCACCGAATTGGTCGGGGGGTTTGTTGACTGGTGTCGAACGCAGGCATCCATTGCCACATTGGCCGGGGGAGTTGACGCAGACAATCCGGCCTCCATACGGGTACTGGAAAAAAACGGGTTCCGTCTTGTCGAAGCTGACGCCGGAAAGGCCCAAGACCATCGCTTGTATCGTTTACGACTGCAATAGCGACCCATGCACCATAGGCACATAGCCTGCCCGGATGACCCCGACGACCGTCTTTGGAGTCAGGACTTCGATGCGCTGCCCCTGACCCAGCACCATCCCTTCCCCGTACCCTTCCGGTGCCCAGACCCAGGCCCCGCCCTTCCACTTCAGCAGTGCCACCTGATCGTCTTCCTGACGATGGAACATCACGCCATCCGGGATGGAATCCAACGTGGTGGTGAAGGTGGGCTTGGGCCGGTGCTTCCCCCTACCCACCACCCGATCCGGGTGCAGGCCCCTGTCCATGTCCCCTGCCTTCACCGTTCCGGCGTCCAGGCCGTTGACAGTGGCCCAAGCGTCCTTGAAGCGGACGTAGTCGGGCCGACGGCATTCCCCACAGGATCGATGGCCCGCTGCCAGAGCCGCCCCTTCGCCCCGAGCCTGAGACGCTGCTGTTCGACAAATCATCAATCAGCCATGAAGGGCCGTTGAACTTAGCCGAGCCCCTTCCGGAGGTGAACGTGCCGGCCGGGCACGCGTCGGTTGCCAAATTCCGCATGCGCCAGTGCGAGATTTACTCGCCAGCATCCGGTTCCGGCATCCTCCTTGTCCAGTACCGCACCTTCACCCCTCCTTCGTCCAAGAGATGTGGGACGTCGGTAAAATCACCACCCCAACGCGGGTCAGAGAAATCCGGCTCAACTGCAATCAGTTCGACAATTCCGGCTTGCACGATAGCTCGAGCACAGTCCATGCAGGGGAACCACGGGAGGTACATGCGGCAACCGTCCAGTGCCATGCCAATACGAGCTGCGTTGTAGATCGCATTACGCTCGGCATGTTCCGTCCATTTGTACTTGGCCGGCCTTTCATGACGCTCCGACAAATGGTCCTTGGCACCCCTCGGAAAGCCGTTGTACCCGGTGGACCGAATCTCATTGCTTGGGCCAACAATTACACAACCGACCTTCCGGCTTTCGTCCTTGCTCCATTCGCCGATGCGAACTGCGAGCTCAATGAATCGATTGTCCCAGTCCGCCATGAGTTAAACTCCCAGCGCCTGTTATGCCAGGGCTACGCTGCGTAACGTTTGTCCAATTCTCGGCTCAGTCGAGCCCATAGTTCCAGGTCTTTTTCGTCCCGAGAATGATCGGCAAGCGACCGAACGACGCGCCCCAACTCCGCAATCCAACGTTTGCCGTCCTCTCCTACTATCTCGGCGAACGATGCACGATAGAATTCATTCCTTAGACGAGCACTGCTCATAAGTAATCCAGCCTTTTCCGACAACGCCCCAAGTACTTCGGATCGGAGAGCCTGCGACTTTGCAGCATTCTCCATTAGCGATCTTAATGCACCATATCTCACCCACTCGTACTGATCCTCTTCGAACCGTGCAAAAAGCGATTTCCAATTCTCTCGGCTTGGAAAGGCTCCGAGAACATGAACTGCACGCCAGCGGACTGCACCAGACGCCGCGTTTGCAGCTAGATCCCGAACACTAACGGACTGTTGTTCGTTGATGTCGAGCCGTCTTAGTTTATTCGCCATGGTCCACCCCAAAATCGAGTCTGCCGAACTGAGCAGCTGAATGTCACTATCCATGGCCGCCTGATGCGGCCGTCGAGTGAATAGCTGCTTCCAAATTAGGAACCATTCCGCATCGCTGTGCTGGTCCCCAACCATTTTTAGCACTTCCTCCATGGTCCCAGCACCGAGATATCGTATTGCTAGTTCGGTGCTAATGATGGCAAGCGCGTCCTCCGCCCTGGTGACTGTTGGTAGAATGAGGTCCCAGCGTCGTTCCGCAAGCATCGCGGTAATTACAACCTCCATTTCCTCGCTCACACGACGCTCAGACGAAGCGGTATCAGAGATTGCATAAGCAGCCGCATACGGGTTCCAGTCATACACCCTACGGATGAACTCGTCGGCTCGATTACTGTCCAGTTGCTCGAGGACTTTCGCGATTGCGTCGAATGAGCTGGCATTGAAGCTAATGGCATCGAATGCCTTCTCTTCCCATTTCTCTGAGTGCACAGCCAAGTATCGAGCCGCCAAGTAGTCGTGGACTAGATGGTGATCAAAATAGACTGTGTCGTCTGCGCCCGCAAGGAATCCAGCCTCCTCCAATCTTCGCACCGCGTCTGCCTCTGAGCCCTTGAGAAGGGCTTCCTTGGGAAACGACCGCCCACTAAACCCAGCTCCGTATGTCGCGAATGCTCCCCGAGCCAAGGCGTCCAAGGCTTGCTCTGACAGCGTGGCGTGCTCCCGAAGATAGTCGCCAATAACCTCGGCAGACGTAGGGGGAATCTTGTGTGTCTTGAGCACTTTGTCTAGGAAGAACGGGCTTTCCAACATATGTTGCTGACGATCTGTCAGCTTTTCCCACGCGTTTCGGGCTATGGCCTTGGTGAGCAGCTCACGGACTTCCTCATCCTTGAGCGGAAGCACCATGCCAAGACTCCATCGGTCCTGATTAATGTCACGCCGCACGAGGCGGTCAGTCGTGATTACGGAGATGTTCATGAACGCCCCAGCCAGCCAATCTGCAGCGACGATAATCTCTCCTCCAGTACGTAAGTGCACTTCATTTAGTCCGTCGAAAACTATCAGTTTAGGCCGATTCGGCTCCAAACTGTCCAGCGATGGAAGACCATTGGAAGGCTCACCAAGATTGCTAAGGAGGAAATTTGCACGGGATATCGGATGTTCATCGAACTGGTCCCACATTTCTTGGAGTGTTCGCGTCCAATTCCTCATTTTGACGAAAACGGCGGAGTAGCCCTCGCGGCGTGCGTTCTCACACAAACGAACCGCGATTGTCGTCTTGCCACTTCCTCCTTTGCCGCAAAGCATGATGCGACCTGATTTCCTGGCCTTGTCCAGGATCCCGTCAATCGGTGTATTTTCGAAGAATGTGTTTTGAAAGAGGCCACTGTAGTTGCGCGTCCAAGCGATTTCGAACGAGAACTCGATCGAACGGTTGGTCTGAGTTCCAGTCATGGCGATCTCCTTTCGCTGACGACTAGTGTTCCATTTTGTGGGAGCATCATCCCGCTGATTTGACTGCAGCAGTGGCATACTCTTGATTGATCAGACTCGTGGCGGTTTCGGCAGCGAATGCGCCGGCGACATGTGCCGCATAGGGCCTCCAGACTTTCCGAATATCATCATTATCAGGTTCATTAACGGGATCGGATATTCCGCGAACGACCAAGTATAGAGGGTTGTAGTGTTTAGTTATCCGCGCTTCATACACGGCCCGCGCTAGACCACCGGATTCCATGTCCACTGCGACGGCGTTGTCAAATTCATTTAAAATCGAACGCTGATAGTCATTGGTGTCATCGCCAAGAATCTTCTCGCCAAATATGAGAGTTCCGAGAATCATTTTCGGCTGTTGCTGGCTGCGATCGGTTGGTCGAGGTGTGTTCACACGCTGAAGCCAGTCTGACGAATTTCCAACATGTTCTGCAAAGAAACGTACGAGGCGATAACTCGGATGGTCATAAGCAGAGGTGCGTTTCTTGTTCGTACCTTTCGTAAGTTTCCGCATTTCATAGCCGTCAATGAATATTGGAACTACAACGTCTCCTAGCTCCGTATTGTCCCGACCGCTCACTCCACCTGCGATGCCAACCAGTATTATATAGGAGGGGCGAAAATCCTCGATCAATGCCTTCGCGCCGAGTGCGGAAACGTCATTACCTCGGTCGCCAAGCTGTCTTAGTACCACGTCATGAGACTTGATCGTAGGGTCATTGAAACGCGAGTAATATGGGCTATCGAGAATGGGATATGTGGTGCCGAAATATGGTTTGATATCCCTAGACTCTTCCGGTGTCACCGTTAGCACGCCAACGATTGCGGAGCCGACACGTCCACCGAGCGACAATGTCGGTCGTCGTTTCATGGCACGTCTGCCATCAGATTCCCACGATTCGGAAATTGCTTATCACGCAATTCTAGCGCTCACCGACAATGTGCGCGAGAATTGTCGTGGAGAATTACGTGACCATCGAATTGCGTGGGTGGCACGTCGTAGGGTGCTCTGGAAGAACCAAGTGACGGCCGCCAACTGAGTTTGGCACAATAAGACGATAAAACAAAACCCGACATCATCCAGTATCCAGTGTCAAGGAGTCCACTTTGCGTGGGCCATTCGAGAAGCCTATGGCCGGCTCTTCAAGCGTTCCCACAATAAGCCCCCGGTCCAGGAACCGGTTCCCGTGTTCGCATGACGTCTCGGGAACGAGCAGGCAGCCGTGGCACGCCGCGAGATTGGCGTTCTCGTTCCCCTGTCCGGAACTCTCGACGCAGACTGGGTCGCTGGAGCACCATGACAGGCGGTCCAGCGACCTCTCCACCGTGATGGCGAAGCGGTCAGGTGCACCCTGACGCACCAGACCGCCCAGCGTGCCTTCCGAGTCTCCCGCGGCGGTATAGATCAGGATGCCAGCCATGAGACCGCGGTCAATCCGCTCGCCCAAATAGAGCCTCTCGCGAAGTGATGCGCTTCCGTACCCGCAGTCCACGCTAAGCTGCACTATGAGACCGTGGGCAATGGAGTGAAGCAGGACGAACTCCGGAGGGACGAGGCGGGGCGGCAGGCCCCGGCCCTGTCTCGATGTGTTGAAGGCCTTGGCCAGACTCCCGATCCTCTCCCGGACTTCCGGCTGGGCCGCCCATTGCTGGAGACTGATCTGGTTGACTTCCATAAAGATCCCTTCCCCACGGACCACGATCGCGGGGAGCCAGCGAAGGTCCCCGCGGTGAAGCGGCACTGCCGCCGGCGCGTTTTCGTCGTCCGGCGGGACAATGCGAGTGAATCCGCGGAATACCCTGGTTTCCCGGAGTTTCTTCACGAGTGAGATGTGGCTGAAAAGATGGGGCACCGCGCCCATGCCGTACTCGCCCGCATTTCTGACACTCACCATCAGCTCGTCTGTCTCATGTCCTCCGTCAACCAGCAGCGCCTCGTACTCCTCGGCCCGCATTTCTTCCTCGCGGGTTTCCCCTGCTTGGCGGGGCTCAGCTGTACCTTCCAGTCTTTCCTGCGCGGCCGCGATAAGGCGATGGGCGTCCACTTTGTGCCCGTCGGCGAGGCCGGTCAGGTACCCCTCGTCGAGCGCACCTTCCCGCACTCGACTTTGGATTCTGTCCCAATGCCTGTCCAACAGGTCGTTGATCCTTCGGGATTCGGACGACCGCCACCGGGGGATGTAGATCGAACTCGCGACGGCAGGAAAATAGACGTTCGACGCCCCTCTTTGCAGAACCCGCATCGTCTCGTCGCACCCCTCGGAATCGGCGATCCACGGCATGTTTCCCCTGCAGCGTGCGAGTTTGCCGAGCGGGCCACCCCTGTCCTCGTCGGAGCGCAGGAGCCCGGCCATGGACTTCCTGGCCGAGCAGGTGCGGCACTCCACCCTGATGCCGGACAGGGCGGCGGACGACCGGCCCGCCAGCATGCGCAGGGTGTGGTCACCCGGATCCTGGCCATCGTGCAGCCATGCCATGAACGGGAAGTCATCCACGTGGCCTCGCCTGCAGGCCCTGATGAAACGAACCGGGATGAGGCGCGGCTTGAATTTCAGGCTATGACAGTCGAGACGCGGGTCGCAGGGACAGTGCTTGGGCTCCGAGAACGGCCCGAGTCGTTGCATAATTCCGCGCCTCGGGCAGTAGTGCCAGCCCGGGAACCGGACGGCCGGGATGCGTTTGCCGCGCAATTCGAGGTTCGGATCGGACTTCCTGAAGTCCGGCGGCAGGCGAAAATGGTCCCTTCCCAGCAGATCCTGCAGGCGTTCCTCGTGCACCACCCACTCGGGTGGACACGGTCCAGCCGCTGATGGCCACTCGTCCAGCCCCGCGATCATCAAAGACTCGTCACCGGGGAAGTTGATGATCGCGCCAACCCCGAACGGCGATATCAACTGTCCCCGACGTAACGGTTTCCATGAAACCATGGCACCCTCTGAAAGCGCGCTCAAAAGTTAAAGCACCGACCTGTTGCCATATCGGCTCAGCGTCTGCACCTGGCACTCCCTGTCCACATTCCTCATCGAAATGGGCACCTCCTTGACGCGACCAATCCAGTCCTCCGGCCACTCACCGCCGGCCGGGACCAGAAGCGGCACCCTCGGGTCCGGTCGGACGTCGAAATTCCCGTAACGCTCCGGTTCGAGCCGCCGCCAGTCGTCCAGGAATTCTTCGATCATCCTTCTTGCCCCAGCCACTTCGCTCTTCTCCATGCCCTCGATGCGTCCGAGGATTGCATTCTGGACACCTTGGATCAGGGACTCCGGGGGGAATGGCCACGGTTGCTCCCTTGTGCGCAAGTCGCCCCACATGCGGGTCAGGATTACCAGGAGCGCGTGCAGGGCGCGTTCCCGCACGGGGACGGCGAAAGGCGTCACGCTTGTCGGCTCCACGTACCGGTAGAAGCTCTCGTGGTAGGACCGGAAGTGCTCGTAGTGCGATCGGTCCCTCGGTTTTGCAGCGTTGTAGTTGGTCACCACGAGGCCTGGATGCCGCCGACCGATCCGGCTCGATGCCTGAATGTACTCGGAGGTCGTCTTCGGCTGACCAGTGATCGTCATCAGTCCGAGGCGCAGAACATCCAGCCCAACCTGGATCATGTTCGTTGCGAGGCATGCGTCCACGGCTTTGACAGGCCGTACCCCGTCATAGGGAACCCGCAACCGCTGAAGGTTGCGCGTGACTTCCTCGGCGGATGCACGACTGGTCAGCTCGACCACGTTGTTGGGGAACCTCCTCGGGTCCATCTGCTTCCCGGCGACATCCGACTTCCGGATGCCCATCCGGTCCCACACCACGTTGAGGTACTCGCGGATATCGGCGTTGATCAGCGTGGCCGCTTGGCCCAGCTCCCTGAGGCTGTTGTAGTAGGCGATCAGGGTGAAATAGGGATCGATTGGACCGTGACCGTCCCGCTCGGCCACCAGCGGTGCCTGCAGCAGCGCGGCCATCGCGCGGACCTGGGATGTTACATGGGAGGGGTTGGCCGTACCCATGAATCCGACATAGGCACGTCCCGTCACATCCGGCCGTTCCTCGGCAAAGAAGGAGTCACCCGCGATCAGTCCCTGGGGCGGGAACAGGAAGAAATCGCGCCCGTACAGCTTGCGGATCTGTTCGCGCGCGTGGGAGATGGTTGCCGTCGAGGCCACGATCTTGACCGGCGCTTCCGCCGAGCATAGAGCGTCGATGACTGTCTCGTAGTGGCCCACCATCGAGCCCAGCGGTCCTGATATCAGGTGCAGCTCGTCTTGGATAATGAGTTCCGGCGGCGAAGGCCCTCCCGGTGCGTCGATGCCGAACAGGGTCCGCGCCTCGGGCCGGAAAACCACAGTGGCGAACTTGTCCACCGTCCCGATCACAAGCGTGGGAGGCTGCACATAGATGGCCTCGTCCACGATCTGGACGGGGATGCCTTCTTCGGAATTGAAGTCGCAGTCCGCTTCAGGGCAGATGATGCGGAACTTAGGTGAGCGGGGGCGAGACACGAATCCCTTGATCACGGGAGGTGCGCGACGCTTGCCACCCGCGACCACGCCAAGCCTGATTCCGCACCATGGACAGCATTGCAGCAGGAAGGGATGCGATCTCTCCGGGTCGCCCTGCCGCTGTAACTCGTTCAGTTTTCTGATCGCGTCATCCTCGCGGTTCGGCGTGACCTCGAATCCGGCCCACAGTCCGACCGTGAACCGCTCCCGACCAAGCCGATCTGGCATCTCGCGCCGGATCACTTCGCATGCACAGAGCAGAGACGCGGCGCGACGGAACTGGTCGGCCGTCAGCAGGCGGAGCGTATAGCGCATGAATACAGTCATCCCGCCGTTTCCGGGATTGCGGAGGCGCCGCAGGAATATGGTGAAGCTGGCAAGTCCCAGATAGGCCTCCGT
Source organism: uncultured Pseudomonadota bacterium (assembly GCA_964583525.1). GTDB lineage: Bacteria > SAR324 > SAR324 > SAR324 > JACQKK01 > CAZOXD01. Next base: position 8,371 of record CAZOXD010000004.1, on the reverse strand, counting down.
CTTCCCGCCGCCAGTCGGGAACCACACGAGATCCACCACCCCCCTATCCAGCGAGCTAGGTTCGGCCATGGACTCCAGGTTCATCAGGATGAAGGCCAACTGGAACAGTCGCCAGCCCCGCCGGCCGGCATCGGCACCGTGCACGTCCGGCCTCGTGAAGGGCTGCTCCGGCATGTCATCCCTCCATTCCCTCGGTGACTCTGCAAGTCCGGAATGCATCTGCTGCATCAACATCGCCCGGTTCATCAGCCGGAAGGCCTCCATGACCGTCGCGTCGCGCTCGAGCAGGTCGATGCCAGTATGGATTCTGGAATGGCATGCGCGGCAGAGCGCCACATGCTGGCGGCCGGCTTCCGCTATTGCAGCATCGTCGGCCGGCAGGTCCCCTGCGAGGCGGTTCTCGATTTGATCGATCCATGCCCAGTAGTGCTCCGCGAGCGAGCGGCATCCCTCGATCAACGCCTCGCTCTCCCCCTCTGCGAAATCCAGGAAGCCCAGGGGCAGATCCTCGATCACCCTCGGCAATACGGGGGGGGTCTCGAATACCGGGAGAACCTCCGTCCGGACGGACGTCGGACGGCCCCTCGCTGGCCCGGACCAGCCGGCCGCACACCCATGCCCGATGGCGTAGGTGGGTTTGTGCCGGTAGAGCAGCCTGAGAGAAGCCGCCTCCTCGTCCTCGCTGCCGGCCGGGAGCTCCGGGTAGGGCAGGAAGCCCCGATCGCACGTGGCATGGAGCGAGCACTGAAAAAAGCAATCCTCGTTGCTTGGTGAAGCAGTAGTCAACGTGTTGGAGTTAACTAGGGTGATAGTGAGCAGTTGCTCGCTCTCAGCCGAGGCCGACTCGCGCCCGCGGGCCCGGCTCACAACATGCACCCTCAAACCTCCCGCTTCATCCGGCGCGTTCAGGTCGATCCATTTGACGACCCTCTCCCTGCCCGAGAGTTCCCCCGCATCCACCCTGATATTGTGTTCGATCGGCTCCCTGGCCCACCACTCTGCAGAGAGCTTCCCGCTGGGATCCGCTGACGGCTCACGCCCCCCATGCTTCCCGGTTTCGGACGCCTCCAATTCGACAGTTTTCTTGCGATATCTCCCTGCCCTGATTGCGATCACCAGGTCCGATCCTTCGTCGATCAGGGCGCTTAGCCCGAGCGCGCTCGGAAGGTACTGGTTCGCCAAGTTAACGCTCTCTTCCGTATCAGACCCACCATCTGAATCGCTGCCGAATGTCGAATCGTCAGCCTCCTGCCCGGATTCGTTACCGTCATCCGGTTCCTCGAAGGATCGAATCGGGGTCTCCTCGCCAAGCTCCTCCTGGTCGGACGTTGCGGAGCGCCGGGGGAACAGAATTCCCGTGCTGTACCGGATCTTCGGCGGGTCCTGTGCGCGCAACAACTCCTGTCCCGTTTCGGGATCGACCTGATCGTTTCCAGGTCCCAGAAGTTCCCTGGCCACGAATTCGATGATGGCCTCTCGGGCTGCACCTGGCGCCTTGTCGCTCCCCATGATTTCCTCGCTTCACGACTCCCTGGCCCGTTATCGAGTGTCATTCCCCCCGACGACTCATGCCAAGGCGTCTCTCCGGATGATCTGGTTTATGAGGCTTCGCGGGACGCGGCGAACCTCATTGTTGATTGATCGTACGCGCACGAGCCACGCCGTGCACAGCCCGAGATCGATCTCCTGATCATCGTACAAGTCCAGACGAAGCCCCGCTCCAGCCCGCTCCCGCACGAGACGGGACAGCTCGTGCCCGGATGCGATATGGGCACCGCGGAGGACCGTGATGGCATTCAGAATGCGATCAGCCTCCGGCTCGAGAGCGTGGATTCCCGATGCACGGATTATGATCAACACATCCTCATGGCGCTGCGGGGCGATGAGATCAGAGTCCTCCTGCCATCTCCTGATGGTCGCCAATTCTCGTTCCAGACCATGATTGATAAGTCTTCGCCGGACGAGAACTGGGTCATCACCAATCGTTTCCAGCGCCTCCCTCCACTGTCCGGCTACGTCACGAAGCCTCGCGTACTGACTCTCGCCCAACTGATCCTCCGCTAGGAGGCGGATGATATCCTTGTCGGATGCCTCCCTAAACAGAAGGATATCGCCCACCTCCACGGAATCCGCACGGATAGGTGTCACCTGTAGTTGCTCCGGGCCATTTTGATAGGCAGCTACTCGCGGGATCTGACGGAACGGTTCGATGAACGCATGGCTACCGCTCTCGAAACCCAACGCTATCGCGTCCGTGTCACCCGCTCTTTCATCTGTGCCAATTGGGTGGTATCGGACTGGACGATTCAGCCAGGCTTCGATGTCTTCCACGGTGGCAACCGACTTGACATCTGCGTGGCCGGAGGTGGGCTGACGGCCGGCTGCAGGTTCGGATACGGCTTCCTGAGCAGATGGCCGAAATCCCGGAAGTTCGTGAACATCAAGTCCCGTAATCTCGACAAGATCGGACAAAAGCGCAGGCCACTGCCTGAGCAGACCTTCCTGTCGGATGCACGCCATCTCAAAGTCCTTCTGCTCGAACGGGTATGCCAAAACGGCCACGTCCCGCGCCACCCCACCGCTAACCATGGTCAGGAATAGTTCGCTACGATGCCACCCGAGAAGCAAAGCAAGATCCCATGAACCAGCCGGTGCGCGAGCCGCCTCACGCGCGGTGTGAATGTCTGGATGCAGTTCGTATCCTCCTAACCATCGCCGCAACAGTTCCACCGAACTGCCGTCCCGGGTACATACGACAATCCGCTCTCTATACTGGGATTGGGCGTCCTTCAGGATCTCGAGAAGCTTCTGCTTCTTATCACCTGACACTCCTGCGATGTTGCCAGCAACCAAACCGTCCAGTCGCTGGAAGGCCGCCTTCAGCAGTTCCACTACCGGTGGAGGCATCCATGCGGTCTCTGCATTCAACATTTCCCGCGCAAGCTTCATGCGCTCGAGTATGGACTCGACCCCAAGGAATCCAACCTCCCCGAGGAACCGGGAGATCCAGAACAACATGGCAAATGAGTCACTGAATGCGTCCTCACCATCACGATCATGGGCACGCAATAACCTGTGAGACCGCTCAAATTCGGAATGGAGGCCGGAAATCATTGAGTCCTGGCATGGCACGGCCCAAGGAGTCACATGTTTTCGGGAGAGGCATGCACGCATCACGGAACCTATTGGCTCCGGAAGTCTCTCGGGTCTGTACTCGTGCACCCCATACAGAACCTCATCTGGTGCCATGTACCAAATCCTGGCCCCCTGCTCTGCCAGGTTCCGGATTTCCGACTCAGCCGTAACTTCTGATGGAGAGGCAAGTATGATCACGTGCCGATTTGCTGCGATGCGGCCAAGGGTCGCCCTATGACCCACGGCGCGCTGGAACCCGTCCACGATCACAGCCACTTGGTTTTCTTCTCGCTGGCAAAAGATCTCGACGTCCTCAAGAGTTCGCGCTACCAGCACCATCGGAGCACCGACACTCTGATACCTGTCGTCGTATGTCACGGTCCCATCTGGGCCAACCGAACCCCACGGAATAACTGCGCCGGGCTGCGACTTCACAGCATCCGGTCCAGAAGACCAGCGAAGGGACTCGCAGAAGGCCTTCGCTTCTCCATGCGAGCCGCAATAGACGACAAACGTCTGGAAGACTGCTGGATTTGCATACGTGCGCACACCCACCAGGGCCTCAAGCGGTGTGTCGGCGTCGGGAAACCGTGTTGCCTGCGTTCCCTTCGGCCGGAGGTGTTCGGTGGGGTGAAGCCTGAGAATCTGGCTTGCAGGAAACGAGCGGGTCTCGTTGCGTTCCCCAGTGCCGACAACCCTGAGTCGGACGAATTCCTGGTATCCGCGGAAGAGCCCATCGAACTCGTAAACGTAATCCGTCGGGTACACCCTCACGCGCTGGCCCTTCTGCAGCCGGGTCACCCCGAATTCCTTGACCAGCCTGTCGGCTTCCCTGCCGAACCGGTGGATCGAGACGAGCATCGCCGCCAGCGGCGCAAGCCACTGGCCACGATCAACCACCAGAAGAGTAGTCCCGTTGACATGTGCTTGCGCTGTAGCAAGGATGTAACCGAAAACATGAGGTAAGGGCACGAGCCCCGCAAGTGGATCCGCATCGGCCCATCCTACGCGCATTCGCAGGGCAGGAAAGTGATCCTGAAGCCCAACAAGTGTGGATTCCCGAATTCTGGTGGTCTCGTCAACTTCCATTACACGGAAAACCTAGTCAAGTTCGCGGAATATTAGTACAAGGATACACCAGTATGGTAAGAAATGACGCGCGGAATCAACCCCGAAAGCGGAGGCATCGGGGTGACATCATGTCACCGGAGACTCGCAGCCGGGTGATGTCCCGGATACGGGGGAGGGACACCGGGCCGGAGCGGGCGATTGCGGGGGAGTTGGAGAGGGCCGGGCTGAAGTGGGACGGCCATCGCAGCGACCTACCAGGCAGACCAGATTTCGCGTTCGACGAAGGAAAGGTTGCCATCTTCGTTGACGGGGACTTCTGGCACGGATGGAGGTTCCCGCAATGGAGGGATAAGCTCTCAGAGAAGTGGGAACGCAAGATCGAGGGGAACAGGCTCAGGGACGCCAGGAACCACAGGCTGCTGCGCAGACAGGGATGGAAGGTCGTGCGCATATGGGAGCACCAAATCGAAAGGGACATTGACAACTGCATTCGGAGGATCCTTGAAGCTCTGCGAAAATCTACCGACTGACGGGTCGGGTGTAAGCGATATGTTACGTACCACGGATGAATCCGGAGACATGCCGCACACGGGGCCTCGCACGCTGGATCTCTATTGCGGGGGCGGCGGGAGCAGTTGGGGCGCCCGGATGGCAGGAGCGGAGATCGTGTGCGGCGTGGACTCCTGGCCCCTGGCGAACCGGGTCTACGCGGACAATTTCCCGGAGGCGAAGGTAGTCCCCGCCCGTCTAGACGGCACAACAGGCCCCGAGATCGTGGGGGATATCGGCTCGGTGGACCTTCTGCTGGCGTCACCGGAGTGCACAAGCCATACGTGTGCCCGTGGAAAACGTGCCGGATTGGAGGAAAGCCGTGAGACGGCCCTCCATGTTCTTACCTTCGTTCGCGCGTTATCCCCGCGCTGGATCGTGATCGAGAACGTGGTCCAAATGCGGGCTTGGGAACGTTACGAGGAATTTGTCTCCGCCCTGAGGGAACACTACAACATCAAAGAACAGGTCCTTGATGCCGCGGGATTCGGGGTCCCGCAGGGGCGCAAGCGCTTGTTCATCGTGGGCGACAGGGATCGTGACGTTCCCGACATTGTCTGCAAAGGCCAGGGCACGGCCGTGTCCGCAGTCATCGACCAGCCCAACCGGTGGCGCACATCGCCCCTCTTTGCTCCTCGGCGAGCCGCGCCGACATTGGCCCGCGCTATGCGTGCGGTCGAGGCTCTCGGGGAGGGGGTGCCCTTCCTGATCGTCTACTATGGCACCGACGGTGCCGGCGGCTGGCAATCTCTTGACCGTCCGCTCCGTACCATAACTACCCTTGACCGGTTCGCACTGGTGGAGTGGGAGTCCGGAACCCCGAAGATGCGGATGCTCCAGGTTCCGGAACTGAAGCGGGCGATGGGCTTCAGTGACAACTACCGCCTGCTGCACGGCACTCGTAGAGACAGGATTAAGCTCCTCGGGAATGCAGTGTGTCCACCGGTGGTGCAGGCGATTGTCGATCGACTGTTAGGAGGCGACCAACCGGCGTTGGCTGATGGGTTGCCTTTTCCCGAGGAAGGGGCAATGTCACTCCACTAGATCGATATTGGTCCGATTCGACAACAAGGCCCTAGGCCCGATCCAAGCCAAGCGAACACGGCAGTCATTCCCCCACGAACACCCCCACCGGCACCCGCTTCCCCTTGATACGGATTTCGGGGGCCGGGAGTTCGCCTGTCCGGTCGAAACCTTCCCGAATAGTTCCATCCGTTTCCAGCACTACAGCATGATCGAAAGTACATTGCAGTCGATAGCCTGTGATGGTGCCCCACACCGTAAACTCACCACCAGTTTCATGGAAGTGGCGGCGCACGATGCGGGCGGCCTGTTTCACTTGCAGGGTCGATGACAGGCAGGCGAATTCATCCGGTAGGGAAATCAACTTCTGCCCCCATGTAAACATCTGGGCGAACGCCGGGAAGTGAATTCCGGGGGGAAATTCTGTCAGCACCAGAATGTGAGGCCGGAACCGTTCGCGGGCAGCGGCTTCTTCAGCATCAGCGATCTGCTGGCGGGTCGTGGCGGAAGCAGCTTCCACATCGACGGTGTCCAGCCCCAGCACATCGGGCAGACCCTTCAGTAGATGGGTGGTGATTCGGCCCGTGGCCAGGAAATCATCGAAGCGTCGGAGGCCCCTGTCAGTGTTGGCATAGCCCAACTTGTGCATCAGTTCCACGCGGCTGAATCCAAGGCTGGACAGCCGGGGGTTGATCAGCCGTGCCAGTGGGGTTTGGAGATTAGTTCGGGGCATGGTTTTCCTTCCTGTATTCTTCCTATCAGATTGATCAATGTGCCCCCAGCTAAATTGCCTGGGCGAACGGATAGGTCGGAATCGTCTTGGCTTGGAAACGTCAAGAAGGAACCAGAAAATTGGCGTAGATGAATTTTATTCGGAGGGAACATTCTGTCTTCCGCTTTAGCCAGTTTTTTTTTGCGTCCGGCAAGCTGGATTTCAAATCCGACGCTGTGTATGAGTATGCGGCCTCTCCGTCAAATGGTCAAATAACCGGAAAATATGGGTCGGAGAAGGCCCCGATTCGGTCATCAGACGATCTTCCTGGGAATCCGGGGGTATGGGTGAGGGAGGTGGTAGGAAAATGCCCTGGATTTTCGTCTAGGGACTTGTGGGCAAAATTCCGCCCGGACGGTCTTCCGGGCCGCGAAACCCTTCCCCCACCGGCGGAACCGGAATCGGTTGTCACGAACCGGGGGCCGGTAGGGTTTTCGGGTTGCTCCGCTACTTCCAAACCCGGCATTCACTGTCCCGCATGCCCTTGGTAATCGCACCCTTGGAATAGGAATAGGCCCCACGTACCGAAATCTTGCGCATCACTGCCCCGCAAAAATCAGCATCGGTCAGGTTCGCCTCTTGTAATCGCGTCCGCATCAGTTGGGCCTTCTGTAGATTTGCGCCTTCAAGGTTGGCACCCCGCAAACTGGCCCGTATCAAATTGCTGCCGGAAAGGTTCGCCCCTTTCAGGTAGGCACCCTTCAAGTCGGCTTGACGCATATCCAGGTTGCTTAGGTCGGCCCCTTCCAGGCTGCAATAGGGGCATCTCACCTTGGCGTTGAATTTCACCTGATCCTTCACCTTCTTCAGGTGTTCCGGGTTCAGACCGGGAGCAGCGACCTTTTCCTTGACCGTCGAAAGGCCACAGATTGCCCTGCCGGAACACCCGCTGGAAGGATCACCCCGTGGATCGGGCGGGGGCAGTCCTTTAGTACCAGTGAGATTGGCCTTCCGAACGCTGGTCTGGTTGAACTTCGCCCCGGTGAAATCGACATTGGTCAGATTGGCCCCACCGAAGTTTGTGTGTGTCAGCTTGGCCCCTTTGAAACTGGCACCGGACAGGTCGGCCTTGATAAAATTTGTGCCCGTCAGATTAGCCCCATCGAAGTTGGCCTTTTGGAGGTTCGATTCCTGGAAGCTGACCTTGAACATGCGTTTGCCGCTAAGGTTGATACCTTGTAGTTCGCACTTGGGACACCCACCCTTACCTCCACGGGCCAGAACTTGTTCTTTAGTCTTGGGAGCAGCCCAAGCTGTTCCGGCCAACATGATGATGATGCAAAGTACCGTCGCTTGGATAGTCTTCATGATGTTCACCTCTGCTTGTTGGTGTTCCCTTGTGGACTATATGCCCCGTGACTTTTAGTCATCATTCTTGGTTTTGAAAAGATCATAATAAATGAGACTTATATTCCGTAGACCTATTGACAACAATTCAGGAGCCTTTCCTTTATGTCAAGGGAGGCTCCAAAATCCACGGACTGGCCCCACGCTTTCGGCAAAGCCATGCAGGCGTTGCGAAAAGGTAAGGGGTTGTCACAGGAAAAGTTCGGCTTCGAAGTCGGGCTGGACAGAACCTACATCAGCGGGATTGAACGTGGAGTAAGAAATCCGTCCCTGAAGAACATCGTCAAGATCGCCCAGGCCCTGGGGGTGACACCGGCCAAGTTGTTCCAAGACGCGGAACAACACGTTCCGGGCAGCAAGGGGGGAGCCAGGAAACTAGGAAAGGCTGGAAGCCGGGGGCGGGCCGATCAGCCGTAATGCTTGTCATCGGTTCTGGGGCTGGCCATGGCGAAAGAAACTGAACCTGAATTCTAC